>CAYQWK010000538.1:0-4110 GCA_964420805.1 uncultured Bifidobacteriaceae bacterium
TCCTTGCCGAGCGGCTTGCAATGCCAGTTCACGTCCACGCCATATTTCTCGCACAGGCGCATCATGAGGTAGCGGGCCACCCAGACCTGATCGGCGGCGTTCTTCGAGCCTTTGCCGAAAATCTGGAACTCCCACTGGCCCTTTGCCACTTCGGCGTTGATGCCCTCGTGGTTGATGCCTGCATCGAGGCAAAGATCGAGATGCGCGTCCACAATCTCGCGGGCTATGCAGCCCACGTTCTTGTAGCCGACGCCGGTGTAATACTCACCCTGCGGATAAGGGAAACCGCTTTCCGGGAAGCCGAGCGGCTTGCCGTCCTTGTAGAGGAAATATTCCTGTTCGAAACCAAACCATGCGCCCGGATCATCGGGAATGTTCGCGCGGCTGTTGCTCGGGTGCGGAGTCTTCTTGTCCGGCATGTACACTTCGCACATGACGAGCACGCCGTTCTTCTTCGTGCTGTCCGGATAGACCGCCACCGGTTTGAGCATGCAGTCAGAGCTGCGGCCTTCGGCCTGACGGGTCGAACTGCCGTCGAAGCCCCACCAGGGAAGCTCTTCAAGTTTCGGGAAGCTGGAGAACTCCTTGACCTGGGTCTTGCCGCGGAGGTTTGGGGTCGGCTCGTAGCCATCGAGCCAAAGGTATTCGAGTTTGTATTTCGCCATGAGCGTGAGTGTCTGTTTTCTGTTAATTCGGTGACGCCGTGCCGTCTGCCAACCTGTTGGCAGCGGCGCGCCGGTTTAGCAACGCCGATGCCACGCAGCAAGCGTTTTGTTCCGCCACCTCCGCGTCTTTGGTCCGCCCCGTGATTTCAGCTTGTTCATCCCTTCCATAAGCCACGCTTCTTTCCAAGGCGCGCCATTGTTCACCCTGTTCTGATTTACCCATCCTGCGCGTTTCTTTTCTCCCTGCGCATTTCTCGCTTAGGGCAGCACGCGGCCTTTTCAACCGCCCCTGCCTGCGCCATCTTCGCCCCAGCCGAATGCTCAAAGTCAAAGACACACTTCGCTCGACCGTGAACCTCACGTTCGACGGCCGCGTCATCAAGAACTACCACGGGCCGAACGCCGCTGAGCGTTTCAAAAACGAGGTTCGCGTCCTCAAGCATCTCGAAGCCCGCGGCTGCCCGTTTGTCCCCCGCCTGCTCGAGGCCGATCCGGATCGCCTCCGCATCATTACCACCAACTGCGGCGGACGCGTCGAGCATCTCGACGACAAACGCCGCGACGAAATCTTCGCCGAACTGGAGGCCTTCGGCGTGCGCCATGAGGACGTGGACATGCGCAACGTCACCTACCGTTCCTCGGACGGCCGGTTCTGCCTGATCGACTTCGAGTTCGCGACCATCCTCGACGACGCACGGTAGTAAAAACCTTTCAACGCAAACCGCCCTTCCGGCATCTATATCGCCATGCACATCTTCCGGGGACTGTTTCTCGCAATCACGCTCGCCTTGCCGGGTTGGGCGCAGTTCAACCTCGCCCTCAAAGGCCCGAAGACCAGCGCACGCCTTGTCCTCGCGAACGAGGCCGCCCGGCCCGGCGAAACGGTCATGGCTGCCGTGGAACTCGCCATGGACCCCGGCTGGCACACTTACTGGAAAAACGGCGGCGACTCCGGCGACGGCACGCAAATCCACTGGGCGGCTGTCCCCGGACTTTCCTTCGGCGAAATCCTCTGGCCCGTTCCTGAAAAATACGTGGCGGAAGATCTCACCACCTACGTCTTTCACGATCGCGCCGTACTTCTCCTTCCCATCAGCGTCGCCGCGGATGCCGCGTCCGGCCCGCGCGACCTGACCGCTCTTGTCTCCTGGCTCGAATGCGAAAAGGCCTGCGTGCCCGGCAGCAATCTGGTGTCCGCCCGGCTCGTCATTGGATCTGAGTCAAAGCCCGGCGCTGACACCGCCATCTTCAAGGAAGCCGCTGCACGCCTCCCGGATAATTCCCCGCCCGGCACCGTCAGTATTCGTTGGGAACGTCCCACCGCCACCAACCGCCCATTCGTCATCGATTGGCAGGCCACGGTCAACGAACCGGAGTTCTTCGCCTTCACCAACGCCGCTGCCACCATCAAGGCGGGCACCGAAGTCGTTGCCAATCGCGACGGCAAGATTGTCCTCCGCAAATTTCTCGAGAAGACCGGACCGGACTGGCCTGCGCAAATCGCGGGCCTGCTCGTCCATCAGGTCAACGGTACGAACGTCGGCCACGAAGTCACCTTGTCTTTTCCTGGAGCGAAGTCCGCCGCCGCGCCACCGCCCAGGTTCTTCTGGGCCATCCTCGTCTTCGCGTTCCTCGGCGGAGCGATCCTCAACGTCATGCCCTGCGTTCTGCCCGTCATCGCGCTCAAGATTCTCGGGTTCGTCAGCCAAAGCCGCGAGAACCCGCGTCGCATCCGGACCCTCGGCATCTGGTACACGCTCGGCGTGCTGGCCTCCTTTCTCCTGCTGGCGCTGGTTATCATCGCGGCGCGCCTGGCGGGCAACCAGGCGGGCTGGGGCATCCAATTCAGCAGCCCGCAATTCCTCGTCGGCCTCACCGTTCTCGTCACCCTCGTGGCCATGAACCTGTTTGGCGTCTTCGAGATCACCCTCAGTAGCAGCGCCCTCAGCGCCGCGGGGCAGGCTGCCTCGAAGCACGGCAACACCGGCGCGTTCATGAACGGCGTGCTTGCCACCATTTTGGCCACGCCCTGCACCGCCCCGTTCCTCGGCGCGGCGGCCGGATTCGCGCTCGCCCCGGATCAACCGGCCGCGCTCACCATTCTGGTCTTCCTCACCATCGGTCTCGGCATGGCCGTGCCCTATTTCCTGCTTTGCTGGAACTCGAAATGGCTCCGCTTCCTTCCCAGGCCCGGCCCGTGGATGGAGCGTTTCAAAATCGTCATGGGCTTTCCGATGCTCGCCACCGCCGTGTGGCTCTTCAGCCTGACCATCGTGCATTACGGCAATGGCGTCCTCTGGATCGGCGTCTTCCTCGTCATTGTGGCGCTGGCGGCGTGGGTCTTCGGCGAGTTCTACCAGCGCGGAAACAGGCGGCGTGGAATTGCCGGCAGCATCGCCCTGATCCTGCTGATCTCCGGATACACGGTTGCGCTCGAACAACAACTCGATTGGCGCTCGCCAGCGGCGGAGGCCGACAGTGGCAACGCGATCCGCCATTCGCAGAACGGCATTGCGTGGCAGCGCTGGAGCCCCGATGCCGTGAGCAAGGCGCGGGCGGAGGGCCGCATCGTTTTCGTCGATTTCACCGCCACTTGGTGCGTGACGTGCAATGTCAACATGAAGAGCAGCATCAACATCCCCTCCGTGCGGGCAAAGCTGAAGGAACTCAACGCGGTGCCCCTGCTCGGCGACTATACGAAATTTCCTCCAATCATCTCCGCCGAGTTGCAGAAGTTTCAACGCGCCGGTGTGCCGCTGGTGCTGGTTTATCCCAAGGACAGCGCAAAGCCGCCCATCGTCCTGCCCGAACTCCTCACCCCCGGCATCGTCCTCAAAGCCCTTGACGACGCCGCAGGGAAATGAAGCCGCCCGGGTTCCGTCACGCCCTCCGGCAAAACGCGAACCTCACCTCAATTCGCCCGCCCCAGCGATGAGCAACGCGCCTGCAAGACCTCGACGCCTCTGTCCCTGGTGCGCGGCGGCGGTCTGGCTTCTGTTCGCTTCGTCGTTCTTCATGCACGCGACCAACGGCAGCTACAGCGTCCGCGGATGGGACGCCTTCGGCATGTACTTCATCACGCCCTGGCGGCTGCAGGAGTATTGGCAGGCCATTGAGAAGGAGCCGCTCATGATCCTCTCGACCGCCTTTACCCCTTCGAGCATCGGCGTGTTCCTTGCGCCGCTGGTGTTGTGGAAATGGCGTCGATGGGCCGGCTGGCTCGGGTTCGCGCTCGTGCTGGGAGCTTGCGCCCCGGCAATCATGTTTTGGTCGATGTGGATAAAGCGTGAACTCGGCGCCGGCTTCTTCTGCTGGGACGCGAGCATTCTACTGATGGGCCTGCTCTGCTGGCGAACCGCCGGGTGGCGCTTTTGGAGGCCGCTTTCCCGGCCTCGGTAAAACTGCCGAATCTTGCGACCGGAACGGGCACATCTTAGTTTCTTTG
>CAYQWK010000539.1:0-4109 GCA_964420805.1 uncultured Bifidobacteriaceae bacterium
GTTTAGAGAAGAGTGGAAGGCGGAGGTCAACCAGATTTCGGGCAACCAGATTTGAGCGAGGGGGATATCTTAATTCAGTTCCCATCTGGTTGACTTCATCTGGTTGACGATGACTGGCCACAACAAGATGAGCAGGAAACGAAGGTGAACCTTTGGTGGCGACGAGTTTCTTCTGGAAGTGGGGCTGAACGTGGGCTATCCGTCTCCATCCCTGATAACCTGTGAATTCCACCAATCATTTAAGCGTTTTGCCATCTGGCGCGCGTGCCAACGCATCAACTCGGAACCCCGGATCTGAAATGCCACCGACCACCCTTTTCCTAAAGTCCACGCGACGTTTGCTGGCGTTGTTCTTATTCCTGGCCGCCGGCCTGCTCGTTCACGCGGCGGAGAACGTCATCATCACCGAGTTTCTCACCAGCAACGACAGCGGCCTGGTGGATGAGGATGGCTCGCGCGAGGATTGGATCGAGATTTACAACGCCGACACCAACACGGTGAATCTTCTCAACTGGTCCCTGACCGATAACGCCGGCAATCTGAACAAGTGGCGTTTCCCCGCGACGAACATCGCGCCAGGCCGGTACATCATCGTCTTTGCCTCGAACAAGAATCGTCGCACCGCCGGGGCGCCGTTGCACACGAACTTCAAGCTCGATCCCAATCCCGGCGAGTATCTCGCCCTGGTGCGCGCGGATAACAGCATTGCCACCGCGTTTTCGCCGACTTATCCGTCGCAGGCTGCGGACATCTCGTACGGTTTCTCGGTGACGTCGGCGACGAACACGCTGCTGGGCCTCGGTGCGGCCGGAAAATACTGGGTGCCGACGAATTTTTCACAGGATCTCGTCTGGCGGGATGGTGTTTACGATGATTCTGGCTGGAGCAATGCGGTGAGCGGCATTGGCTTCAACTTCGCCACCAACCTGATGCGCACGGACATTCGCGCGGCCATGTCGAACTTGAATTCATCCGTCTATCTGCGGATTCCTTTCACCATCGCGGACCCTTCGGAGTTCCAGGGAGTGTTGTTGCGGATGCGGTATGACGACGGATTTGTGGCGTATGTGAACGGCCAGGAAGTGGCCCGCCGCAATGCGCCAACCTACGCAACGAATGGCGTGGTGGCCGACAGCACGAATGACTGGACGCAAAGTAATGGCGCGCAGGGTTACAACGGCTGGTTCTACGGCTATTACAACAAAAGCGCCGACACGGGCGACAACACCTACAGCTATCTCACCGATTTCAACACTTCGGACGCGCAATGGGCCTACAACGGCGCGTCCTGGGCGCTCGGTCCATCTGATCCGCCGTGGACGCAGGTCAGCACCAACACCTGGCATCCGAACGGCACGAACAACACTTCCGCCCACTGGGCCGTGCGCCGTTGGGTCAGCCCAGTCAGTGGCGTGATCACGGCGCGTGTGTCTTTCGCGAAATCCGCCGCCGCCGGCAATGGCACCACCTTGCGCGTGTTCTTCAACGGCACGGAACTCACCGCCCGCACCGTGGCCGGTACCGACACGACCGGCTTCACCACCAACATTGTCCTCACCGGTGTCGATCCCGGCGACGTTGTGGACTTCGCGCTCGATTCGCTGGGAACCGACGGACAGGCGAGCGACAGTTCGGATACCAGCATCTTTGGCGCGGTGCTCACCCGTGCCGCGAGCGGCGACGTGCAGTGGAATTCGTTGGCGACGGGAGATGCCACACTCTCCCAAGGCACCAACGGCGATCTCATCGACATCACGGCCTACAAGAACTTCATGTTTGCCGGCACCAATGTGCTGGCCGTTCACGGGTTGAACGCGAGCGCGACGGATGCCGACCTTCTCATGGCGCCGGAGTTGTTGAGCGTGACCACGACCGTGGCGACCAACGAAAAGGTCTATTTCATCACCGAAACACCGGGTGCCGCCAACGGCGTGGGCAGCACCAACCTCGGCCCGCTCATTCTCGACGTGACGCACACACCGCACGAGCCGGCGTCCAACGAGATTGTCCTCGTTACGGCGCGCGCCGTGCAGACGCTTAATGCCATCAGCAACCTCACCCTGGCCTACCGCGTGATGTACCTCAGCGAGACCAACGTGGCCATGAATGACGGCGGCACCAACGGCGATCTCGTGGCGGGCGACGGCATCTGGTCGGCGCGCGTGCCCGCAGGCATTGCCGCGCCCGGGCAGATGGTGCGCTACGGCATCACCTCGCGGGACGTGCTCAATGCCACCAACCGTTCCCCGGCCTACCCCGTTGTCCGTTCGCCGCAGTATTACGGTTACGTGATCAACGATCCTTCACTGAACTCGAAGTTGCCGGTGATCCAGTGGTTCGTGCCAGGAGCGAATTTCGGAGCCGCCGCGACGGAGGCTGGAACGCGTGGCTCGATCTATTTCTTCGGGCAATTCATCGACAACATCGGGATGACGTTGCATGGGCAAAGCAGTTCCGGGTTCCCGAAGAAGAGTTACAACTTCAACCTGAATCCCGGCTACCGGCTGACCTGGAACGAGAGCCAGCCAGCCATCGATGACTTCGCGCTCATCACCACCTGGGCGGACCGGTCCTACCTCCGTTATCTTACCACTGCGGACACCTACGCCATGTCGGGTGCGACGGGGCATTTCACCTTTGCCGTGCGCGTGCAGACCAACGGCGTCTTCCACAGCGTCGCGCACCTGACAGAGCAGGGGAACGAGGAGTTTCTCCAGCGCATCAACTACGATCAGGACGGCGCTTTGTACAAAATCTACAACACGCTGACCACCGCCAGCGGCAACGAAAAGAAGTCCCGCACCTGGGACTCGATTGCCGATCTCCAGACGCTCGTCAGCGCCGCCAACAACGCCGACGTGAACACCCGGGTCACCTTCGCCTACGATAATTACAATTTCCCGAGCATGATTGCCTTCCTCGCGGCCAAGGGCATCAACAGCGACCACGACTGCTGTCATAAAAACTTCTACCTCTACCGGGACAGCAACATCAGCGGGGAGTGGTTTGCGCTGCCTTGGGACATCGACCTGAGCCTTGGCCACGTCTGGACCGGAACCAACGGCAACTATTTTGACGACACCATTTACACGAACGTCCCGCCCTATATTGGCCAGAACAACTCGGTCTTCGCGGTTATCTACAACGACGCCACACTCAAGAGCATGTGGGCGCGGCGCGTGCGGACGTTGATGGATGACGTCCTGCAGGCGCCCGGAACGGCGACGAACAACTCAATTCTCCACAATCTGATCAACTCCTACGTCGCGCTGGTGTCGGATGACGCGGCGCTGGACTTTGCCAAATACAGCAGCCTGGCGCGGAGTTGGACGCCACTTTCCCCGGTCTGGGGTGGCCCGAGCAATTTGAACAGCAGCTTTACCACCGAGGTTTCGCGCATCCGCGACTACTGGTTGCCGGGGCACCGCACCTTCTTGAATCACAGCACTGTGACCAACACCTACGGGTTGCCGCCGTCCCAGCCGTCGAACGTCGTGATTTTGATCACCTCCGTGGATTACAACCCGGCCTCCAGCAACCAATCCCATGAGTATATCCGGCTTCAGAACACCAACAACTACGCGGCGGACATCAGCGATTGGAGGATCGAGGGTGGGGTGGGCTTCACCTTCAAGCCCGGCACCGTAATCCCGGCCAATAGCAGCTTGTACGTCTCGCCCGACGTGAAGGCCTTCCGCACCCGGACCGCCACACCGATGGCCGGGCAGAAGGTCTTTGTTGTTGGACCCTATAGCGGCCAACTCTCCGCGCGCGGTGAGTCTCTTGCCTTGATCAATCGCGCCGGTCTCACCAACAGCAGTCTGACCTACACCGGCGCGCCGAGCCTGGCCCTGCAATATCTGCGCGTCACCGAGATCATGTATCATCCGGGGCCGACGAATGCCGGCTCGCTCTACGGTCAGGAGGAGTACGAGTACATCGAGTTGAAGAACATCTCGACCAACCTCTCGTTGAATCTTAACGGTGTGAAGTTCACCAACGGCATTCTCTTCAACTTCACCGGCAGCGCCGTGACCAATCTCGCCCCTGGAGCGCGTTGCCTCGTGGTGAAGAACAACGCCGCCTTCGTCTCGCGCTATGGCTCCGGT
>CAYQWK010000540.1:0-3387 GCA_964420805.1 uncultured Bifidobacteriaceae bacterium
TCCCGCTTTTGATTCTTGGTCGAGGGCGGCGCGGCAATGAGCGTGGCGTCCCCCCCAACGTGCCTTCCCGCAGCAGCAGGCCGCGCGCAGCCAGGTCGGCGTTGATGGCGGTGAAGAGACCTTTGCACAAGTCGTGAGTTTCGAGCAGGTGGCGGAAGTTCAACAGTGTGGTGGCGTCGGGCACAACCTCGGCCGCAAGGTCAATGCGGGCGAAGCGTTGCAGCGCCTGGCTGTCGTAGAGGGTGTCTTCGGGAGCTTGTCAGCCAGGCCATACCATTGCTCGAGGAAATAGACGCGCAGCATCCGCTCCAGTCCGACCGGGGGGACGGCCGCGTTCGCCCTTGGGATAGTAGGGTTCGATGACGGCGAGCAGCTTGGCCCACGAGATGACTTCCTCCATGCGCACGAGGAACCTTTTCCCGGCGGGTGGTCTTTAATTTGGCGGCAAACTCGGCGTGAGCAAAGGTGGTCTGGTGGGACATCTCGCCCAGTTTAGAAAACACCCGCCCGGGCGTCTGTAATAAACCCACGCCAGATGGATCAAATCACCGTTTCCTTAGTGCATACGCCGCGTGGACGAGTACCCCGAATGTTTTAGCGTTCTGTTGCGGAGTCCGCGTTTCAATCCAAGCGAATCGCCCCGGAATATTTTCACCAGTGGTGCGTCCAAGTGCGCACATGAATTTCAAATCATCAGCACTTTTCATTGTCGCCACGCTGCTTTGCGTGGTTGTTCAGGCTGCGGATACGCCCACGCCCATCCGGCCCGCAGGGGCGGACGGGCAGCCGCTGAACCTCGATTTTGAAACGGGCACGCTCAAGGACTGGGCGGCGGTGGGCGCGGCCTTCGCAAAGCAGCCGGTCAAGGGCGATCTCGTGGCCGCGCGGCGCAAGGACATGAGGAGCGAGCATCAGGGGCAGTTTTGGGTGGGCAGCTTCGAGGTGGAGGCGGACGCGCCGACGGGCACGCTGACTTCAGTACCATTCAAGGTGACGCAACCATGGGCGAGCTTCCTGTTTGCCGGTGGTTCAAGTGACAAGTCGCGCGCCGAGATCGTGGCGAAAGACGGAGCCAAGGAGAGCGTCGTTTTTAAGACCAGCGGCACGGAGATCGAGAACATGCGCCGCGCGGTGGTGGATTTGCGGCCGCATCAGGGGAAGGAGATTTTCATCCGGCTCGTGGATGAAGGGACGGGCGGATGGGGGCATTTGAATTTCGATGACTTTGTTTTTCATGCCGCGAAGCCGGCGTTCAGCGCGGCGCAGCTGTTGAAGGCCGCGCCGGCCGGGCCGGTGGATGATGTGAGGTTTGCCGGTCTTTCCGGGGAAGAGGCGGCCAAGGCGATGACATTGCCGCCGGGTTTCAAGGCGACGTTATTTGCGGGGGAGCCGGATGTGCAGCAGCCGATCGCGTTCGCCATCGACGACCGAGGGCGTTTGTGGGTGGCGGAGGGCTACACCTATCCGAAGCGTGTCGGCGTTCCGCCCGGCCCAGTGGCCGCTGATGGCAAGGTCACGAAGGAACAGGTCGCCGACATTTTTGGCGGCAAGGACCGGATCCTGGTGTTCGAGGACACGAACGGGGACGGGAAGTTCGACAAGCGGACGGTGTTTCTCGACAAGTTGAACCTGGTCAGCGGCATCGAAGTTGGCTTCGGCGGCGTTTGGATTGGAGCGGCGCCGTATTTGATGTTTGTGCCGGTGAAGGATTGGGACGCACCCAAGCCGGCCGGTGATCCGAGGGTGTTGCTCGATGGCTGGGATTACACGCGCGATACGCATGAGACATTGAACACCTTCACCTGGGGGCCGGACGGCTGGCTTTACGGCTGTCACGGGGTCTTTTGCCCGTCGAATGTCGGGAAGCCCGGCACCGCGAAGGCGCAGCGCCAGTGGGTGGATGCCGGCGTGTGGCGTTACCATCCGGTGAAGCACGTCTTCGAGGTTTTCGCCGAGGGAACGAGTAATCCGTGGGGCGTGGACTTCGACGAATACGGCCAGTGCTGGATCGAGGCGTGCGTGGTGCCGCATCTGTTCCACATGGTGCAGGGCGGGCGCTTCACGCGGCAGGGCGGGGCGCATTACGCGGTGGGACCGGATGAGACAGCGCGGTTCGCAGCGCACAAGGAAGGCAAGGGCGACAAGACGCTGCATCCGTACCTCTACGGCGACATCAAGACGGTGGCGGACCATTTGCATTATCTTGGCAACACGCCGCATTCCGGAAACAACCGCTCGGACGCCGCGGGCGGCGGGCACGCGCACGCGGGTTTGCTCATTTATCAGGGCGACAGTTTTCCGGCGGAATGGCGCGGCAAAATTCTCATCGGCAACATCCACGGCCAGCGCATCAACACCGATGTGCCCGAGCGCAAGGGCAGCGGTTACGTGGGCCATCACGCGCCGGACTTCATCAACTTCAACGACAAGTGGTCGCAGGTGCTCAATTTGTTGTCCGGCCCGGATGGCGGGGTTTTTATGATCGATTGGTACGACAAGAACCAATGCCATCACAACGAGGTGAACGGGCACGACCGTTCCAACGGGCGTATTTTCAAGGTGACATACGGTGATGCAAAGTTTGCGAAGGTTGATTTGCAGAAGCTCAACGATTTCGAGTTGGTCGGGTTGCTCACGCATACGAACTCGTGGCATCACCGGCATGCCGCCCGCATTCTACAGGAGCGCGCGGCCGCCGGGACGCTGGGCAAGTCCACGCCGTCGCAACTGGCCGCGCTGGCGCAAATCGACACCGGCGCGATGCCGCGCGAATACCGCCTCACCGAGCCGCAGCGGTTGCGCGCGATTTGGGCGTTGCACGGTGTCAGCAGGCTGAGCCAGGGCACGTGTCTCCGCCTGATGATGAACAATCAGGAGCATGTGCGCGCATGGGGTGTGCAACTGGTCGCCGAGGACCGCAACGTTTCCGACCTGGTTCTTCAGGAGTTCGCGCGGTTGGCCCGCGAGGAGGAATCACCGGTCGTCCGGTTGTTCATCGCCAGCGCCCTGCAACGGCTGCCCGTGGACAAGCGCGCGGAAATTCTCGAAGGCCTGCTCGCCCGTGCCGAAGACGCCGGGGACCATAACCTGCCGCTAATGTACTGGTATGCCGCCGAACCTTTGGCGGGGAAGGATGTGGCCACTGCCGCGAAGCTTCTGGCGAAGACCAAGATTCCGCAGATCCGCGAGTTGATCACGCGCCGGATGACGGCCGGAACGAAGTAAAGCGTTTCGCTATGTGGCGGAATTCCCCGCTTCGTGTTCAGTGAAGGTCCCTGGGCGGCGCGAACAACCTTGCGCCGCCGAATCCGGCACGATTCGTCGCAGCGCGAGGAGTTCCACCACTCTGAGGCGTCTATCTGAGGGGAACAAAGGTTGACCCTCCGG
>CAYQWK010000540.1:3397-4108 GCA_964420805.1 uncultured Bifidobacteriaceae bacterium
GCGTTCCTACTTTTCCGCGCCCGGTTTCGGCCGGGATTTACGACATGAACTATTGCCAGTCTCCTTTTGCATTCGAACGACGCGTTGCCCGCGAGGTTGTGGTCGGTGATCCCGCGCGCGGCGGCGTGATCATCGGCGGGCAGCACCCGATCGTTAAGCAGTCCATGCTCACCTGTGACACCATGGACACTGCCGAATGTGTGAAGCAGACGCTCGAACTCGTCGCCGTCGGCTGCCAGATCGTCCGCATCACCGCGCCCACGGTGAAGGATGCCGCGAATCTGGGGAGCATCGTGGCGGAACTGCGCGCACGCGGTTGCACGGTGCCAATTGTCGCTGACATCCATTTCAAGCCCGAGGCCGCAATGGAAGCGGCGAATTGGGTCGAGATGGTCCGCATCAATCCCGGCAATTACGCAGACAAGAAGAAGTTCGCGGTGAAGGAATACACCGACGCGGAATATGACGCGGAGTTGCGGCGCATCGAAGAGCAGTTCACCCCGCTGGTGCTGAAGCTCAAGCAACTGGGGCGCGCGCTGCGCATCGGCACGAACCACGGCTCGCTTTCCGACCGCATCATGAACCGTTTCGGCGACACGCCGCTCGGCATGGTCGAGAGCGCGCTGGAGTTCGCGCACATTGCGCGTGCGAACGGTTTCCACAACTTCAAGTTCTCGATGAAGTCGAGCAACCCGAAGGTGATGATCGAAT
>CAYQWK010000541.1:0-4104 GCA_964420805.1 uncultured Bifidobacteriaceae bacterium
CGACGGGCGTGCGCGTGGGTTTCGGAGTCCTGCCGGAGCCGGTCTTCTCCGACGTGGCGCGCATCAAGGTGAACCACGATTTCGGCACGGAGAACCAGTTGCAGGAACTGCTCGCGCGCGCGCTGGCGACCGGCGCGTATGACCGCCATCTGCCGCGATTGCGCGAACGCTACGCGCGCAAAGCGGCGACAATGGTCCGCGCGTTGCGCCGGCATTTCCCGGATTCCGTTCGCTGGGAGGAACCACGCGGCGGGCTTTACGTCTGGGCGCAACTTCCGCCGGCGACCAGGTCGGGAACGAAGTCACGTCTCTTCGCCACGGCTCTGGAGCGGGAAGTGTTGTACGTCCCCGGGGCGCTCTGCTACGCGCACGATGAAACGCGACCGTCTCCGGACCACGAGATGCGCCTGAGCTTCGGCGGCGCGCGGGAACGTGACATCACCGCAGGCGTCGCGCGGCTGGGCGCGGCGATTCGCGGCGGTTGATCGGTCGCGAGTTAACGCATTTCGGACAGCTCTGGCACGACGCCGAACTGCAGGCCGAAGCCTGTTTGCTGGCCTGTCGAAAGAAGCCGTTGATCACAACGGATGTCTCATTCGAGGTGATTTACGGTTCCCTCGGAACGATCCGCTGCCTGCTTGCGCTGTACGCGGCGTCACCGTCGCCATAAATGTCTCCAATCGTTGAGCGCTGCAGAGATCGGCTATTGAAGAACGCGCGATTCATGCCGGAGGGAGTTGCACGGAAAACCACGTCAGGGCAGAGCCTCGCCTGCAAGCAGGACACGCAGGGAGAGGCCGAGATCGTGACCACCCGGCACCGCCTCATAGAACGCGTATTTTGCGACATCCGGCAGGTGCTGGCCGGCCAGACGGATTGAGGCGATTCAGGCCGTCGTCCGTGCCCGAGCAAGAAACGTCGCCCGTGTCACTGCTCGTCCGGGGAATTGATCCCGGCGGCGGTCAAGTGGTGCTTGTGCTTGAAGAGCACATAGACCACGCCTCCAATGAGGCTCCAAAACAGGCTGCCGGAGAAGGCGAGCAGCGACAGCGACAGGGACTCGGTGGGATGTGCGCCGATGGTTTGCGCGGCAAGCAGTTGCACGAAGAGATTCTCGCGCACGCCCAGGCCGCCGGCCGAAATCGGCAGGGCGGAAATGCAGACCACGGTGGGCACGATCAGGCAGAGCGCCAGTAACGGCACGTCCATGCCCAGGCCGCGGGCGAGCACCCAGAATTGAAGCACACACAGGAAATTCAGGGACATGGACAGCAGCAGCGCCCTGGAGACGAAGCCCCGCTGGCGGCCGTACTCGCGGCACGAATCGAGCGAGCGCTCGAGCCAGTCGCCCTTGGGCAGGCGCCGCAGCCATGCGCGGGCGCTGGTCAGGCGTTTGGAAACCCCGCCGCGGAAGGCGAGAAAGACGAACCCGCTGGCGACCGCCGTCATGGCCACGAGCAACACGGCGGCGGTTACGATGGGTTCCTGCCAGATCACCGTCCAGACGGCGCGGAGACCTTCGACCGGTTTCCCGGGCACTTCGCGCAACGCGGTGGCCAGCCCGGTTCGCGCAAAGAGCGGCGTGTTGGGCAAAATCATCAACGCCGCAAAAAGCAGCATGGCCCAAAGGCCGAGCACGCGATCAACGAACACGGTGACAACGGCCTCGGTCTTCTTGTGGTGCGTTTCCCGCGCGGCGCAATAGGCCTTCATCACGTCGCCGCCGGCGGTGCCGAGCAGGAAGCCGTTGAAGAAATGGGCGACAAGCGAAATCTCGGCCACCCGCCGGAACGGGAGGTCGAACCGCGGCACCTGCAGAACCATCCGCCAGCGGACAATCCCCAGCGCGAGAGTGCCGCCCATGAGCACCAGTGAAAGGGCGAACGGTGCGGGCTTGATGGCGCGCAGATTTTTCCACAACGCGGGCGGCCCGTGCCTCCAGCCCAGCCGCCATTGGTCGGCGCGGCCCTGGGTGGACCAATCCACCCGCCGGCTGGCATCGACGAGTTCGCCGCGGCGCGCCTGTTCGCGCGCCTCGTTGACGAAAATGGAGTGAAAGGCCCAGAGCAGAAGCAGCGCGCCAAGGGCGGCCCGCAGCGCCGTGCTCGTCGCTTTCCGCGCCTTGCTCACATTTCGCCCCAGAGCGCCTTGATGTGGGCCACCCCAGCGGCCACCTGATGGGTCTCAAGCGTGGGGCTGAATTCAAAGACCTTGATGTGCTCTGGCTTTACGAACGGCCGCAGCGCCGCGAAATCAATGGTGCCGGTGCCAGGCGCGCGATGGTCGTGGCCGGGATATTCGACATCGTGAATGTGGAAACCGGCTTGGTACGGGGCCATGAATTCGAGGTGCAGCAGGTGGTCCAGCAGGCCGAGGTTGGACTTGATCTGCGCATGGCCGGTGTCGTGCCAGTAACGCACGGTGGGGCTGTCGAACTCGCGGAAGAACAGGCTGAAGGAATCGTCCGCAGGAATCTCCTCGATGGCCTCGCGGTTTTCGATCCCGAGCAGGACGCCATGGTTTTCGGCCTCGGGAATGAGCCTCTGGAGCATGTCGTGAGCTTCGCGTTCGTAGCGCTCCTTGCGATCGTCTCGTTTGCGCATGGCTTCCTCGCGCAACTTTTCGAACTTGGGCGTGTCGCGTTTGCCCGCGGCGATAAGGTCGATCAGCTTGTCAGTGTAATCCTTCATGTCCACCGAGCCCATATGCAACACGACGAGCGGGGCTTTCAGCCGGGCGGCGGTCTCGAGGGTGCGCACGGTGTGGCGGAAGGCGTTCTCGCGCTCGCGCGGATTGTCTGAGGAGAACTCGAAGATGTTCGGCGCCGCGCGGTCGATGCCCATGGGCAGCGGGCAGAAATTATGCAGGGTGGAAATCTTGACGACGCCCGCGTCCACGGCGTCCATGACGCCGGGCAGCAGGCTCAGGCGGATGCCGTGGCTCAGTTCGGCGTGGTCGAAACCGAGGGAGCGGATTTCCTCAAGCATCGCCCGGCCATCGGTGTGGCGGTGCGAGTTCCAGCAGGTGGAAAGTGAATACATACCCAAAAAAGGCCGGGCGCAGTTGTCTGGCAACCGCACCCGGCCTTCAACAATCAATCGGAGGATTACAGGTCGGCGTAGCGCGCGCTCAACATGGCGGAGAAACGCGCGGCCTTCATCTTGCGGCGTCGGCGCTCGCTCGGCTTTTCAAAATGCCGGTGGTTGCGCACTTCCTTGAGGGTCCCTTCGCGGTCGATCTTCTTTTTCAACCGGCGCAGAGCCTTGTCCACGGATTCGCCTTTCTTAAGTTTAATTTCGGTCACCTGATGTTCACTTCCTTCCTGGCCTGCCCTTGGAAAACCCGGCCGGCGTCCATCGCCAGCCGCTTTTCGCGGCAGGGGCGTGAGATTAGTCGTAGAAAGGGGCCTGTCAACGGGCTTTTCCGGGCCTTTCCGCGCCGCATTCAACAGCAACCGTGCCCGACCGTATCCATAGCCGTCGCTGGCTACCGGCGGTCCCTATGAAGGTTGTCAACATGTCCGTGCGCATTTTAGGCAATTTCTTTGCACTGCCGGTCGCGGCGTCGCGCCGTTTATCCGGGCCGATCGCCACTGGGTAACGGACTCCCAAGTCCTGCCCGGATAGGCGCATTCGGCACCCAGCCCAGGAACTTCGCGTTCACTTCATTTGGCTCGGCCCCCTGCGCTCCCACCCCGTCACTCCGCCCAATGCCTGGCCCGGCCGAGGGCCTTGGTCCATTGGGTGGTGAGGGCCTTGCGCGCCGCAGGTTTCATGGCGGGCGTGAACCGACGGTCCGCCTCCCATTGCGCGGCAATCCCGGCCTGGTCCGGCCAAAACCCGACGGCAAGTCCGGCGAGATACGCCGCGCCGAGCGCTGTCGTTTCCGCCACACGCGGACGGACCACCGGCACGTTGAGCAGGTCCGACTGGAATTGCATGAGCAGGTTGTTCGCGCAAGCGCCGCCATCGACGCGCAGTTCCTTCAGCTTGATCTTCGCATCGGCTTCCATGGTTCGCAGCACGTCGGCGACCTGGAAGGCGATGCCCTCCAACGCGGCCCGCGCGATGTGGGCGCGGGTCGAGCCGCGGGTCAGGCCAACAA
>CAYQWK010000542.1:0-4101 GCA_964420805.1 uncultured Bifidobacteriaceae bacterium
GCCGGGGATCGGATCCGTCGAGCGTGTAGAAGATGGCGACGTTGGTGGGATTGGCCCGACCCAACTGGACGAGCGCGCTCTTGAGGGCACCCACCAGACGCCGGTCTTGCGGGACGGCGTTGGTGGCGTTGACGAGTTCGTTGCTGATGGCGTTGCGCACCGGAACGAGGATTTCACCAGCACTGGGCAGACTGGCACGAAGGTTTGTGGCCAAAACGACCACGAACGCGAGGACGACGAGACTGAGTTTCTTCATAATTCACTTGGCTGGGAAAACGTTTCCCAATTTCGCGGCGTTACTTACCGGGCACCGCCAACTGAATCAATATGAAATCCGTCCGGCGGGAGTGTTTTTCGGCGAGGGGCGCGGAGAAAGATGCTGACAGGCGGCGCGAAGGACTGTTCCTTCATCAACGCAATTGCATGAAGATTAACGCATCCCTTACCGCGCAAAGACTCGTTCCGAAAATCGAGCGCCTGTTCGAGCTGTCCGCGAGGAAGATCCTGGCCATCGAAAAGTCATGGAAGGCGGAGAACGGCACGCCGGTCTTCACCGTCAAAGGCCGTTACACCAGCCGCGGCTGGACGGAATGGACGCAGGGTTTCCAATACGGCTCGGCGCTGCTCCAGTTCGACGCGACGGGTGACGATCGGTTCCTGGACATCGGGCGGCGGGGCACCGTGGAGAGGATGGCCTCGCATGTTTCGCATGTCGGCGTGCATGATCACGGATTCAACAACGTCTCGACCTACGGCAACCTGCTGCGCCTGATGCGCGAGGGGAAGATCGACACCAACGAACGCGAGAAGGAATTCTACGAACTGGCGCTGAAGGTCTCCGGCGCGGTGCAGGCGTCGCGCTGGACGGAAACCGAGGACGGGTCCGGTTTCATTCACAGCTTCAACGGTCCCCACTCGCTCTTCATCGATACCATCCGCTCCTGCCGCTCCCTTGTGGTGGCGCACCAACTCGGCCATGTGTTGATGGGCGAGCAGGACGAGGCAATCTCCCTATTGCAACGCGCGATCGACCACTGCCAGAGCACCGCGTACCACAACGTGTATTACGGCCAGGGGCGCGACGCCTATGATGTTCGCGGACGCACCGCGCACGAGGCGGTGTTCAACACCACCAACGGTGTCTTCCGCTGCCCGAACTCGCAGCAGGGATACTCGCCCTTCAGCACATGGACGCGAGGACTGGCGTGGGCGGTGTGCGGGTTCGCGGAGCAGTTGGAGTATTTGCGGACGCTTTCCGATTCGGAGATCGGCGAAACCGATCGTCCCGAACAGATGCACGCCAACGCGGCGCAAGTGATGAAAGGCGACAAGGCGTGGAACGCGCGCCTCTCCGAGTTCCTGGCGGTCAGCAGAAGAATTCATACAAAGAACGTCCGCGCTGATTTTGACCGCGCCGCGCGCGCCACCGCCGACTTCTACATCGCCAACACTTGCGCCGACGGCATCCCGATGTGGGACACCGGAGCACCGAATTTGCACCGGCTGCCGGACAATTATCTCAACAAGCCCGCCGATCCGTTCAACAAGTGGGAACCAGTGGATTCATCCGCCGCCGCCATTGCCGCGCAAGGACTGATCCGGTTGGGCAACCACCTGGTGAATTCGGGCGACAAAAAGAACGGCAACCGCTATCGGCAGGCCGGACTTTCGGTCACTGACACGCTTTTTTCCGAGCCGTATCTTTCCACCGACCCAAAGCATCAGGGCCTGTTGCTTCACTCCGTCTATCATCGGCCCAACGGCTGGGATCACATCGCGCCCGGCCAATCCGTGCCCAACGGCGAAAGCTCAATGTGGGGCGACTACCACGCGCGCGAACTGGCGCTGCTCGTCTGGCGCGAGGCGCGGGGCGAGCATTACCTGACATTCTTCGACAGCACCGCGAAGTGACGCGCGCCACGATCCTCTTTGTCGTGGCCGCGTTGATCGCGATCACGCTTCTGGTGCTGTTCCGCAAGGGTTCCGCCAACCCTTCCACGGCAACGCTTCCAAACGGAATGCGCGTGGAATTGCTTGGAGTCTCTGTCGGCGCGGCAAGCTTCACCACGGAGAGAAGCTGGCACAAAGTGGCGCGGCAGCTTCTGCCAGCGGGATGGCAGAACTGGTTGCCGCCGGCTGGCGGGGGCGGTTGCAGCAGCGGCACAAACAGTATCGCCGTGCATTTCCTGGTCACCGACCCAAGCGGAGCGAGAATCAACCAACCGCCGTGGAACGAGTATCTCGCGCAGGACGATCACGAATTCGTATATGAACGCACGGCGGGCTATTGCAGTTCAGGAGGCGGTTCCAACTCAACCATGTACAGCCTGATCCTTCGTGCCTTCCCTCGCCGACAACCCGCATTCAAATTCGATTTTCTCGGCCCTCAACAAATTCCCATTGCCTCCTTCCGCGTGAAGAATCCGGTTCAGGGGCCATTCACCGAATGGACCCCTGCCCCTTTGCCGCAAAGAAAGACAAATGGCCCGGTCACACTCACGCTGGAATCCATCAAGGCGGGCATGGCGGTGAATCCGCGATACATCGCCCCGAGATGGAGAATCGAGTCCACCAGCAACGCCTGGGCGAAAGCGCGCGCGCGCTATTTCACCGTGCATGACTGCACCGGCAACTCAGGACAAATTCTCTCCACAAACGAACCTGCCTGGAGGATCAGCACCCTCGTTCACCGCGAAAAAGAGTCTGACTTCGGCCCTGAAGACCGCTTCAGCCTCACCAACATCACAATTCCAGTGCAGGATGGATTTGTATCCCTGGATCAATCAGCCACTCGCGCCGGCGTCACGTTCAAGGTTCACGTTCTGGCCAGCCCCGGGGAACTGGTCATCAGCAACGGCGTGCGGTCCTTTGTGGCCGGAAACCAAAGCGGCGGCCATTCCACATCCAGTTCAGCCACAGCCACAATCGAGACCTGGTCGAGCCCGCGGCATTTCTTCCTGATCGAGGTGAATGGAGCGGCGAGCGATGACGAAATCCGTTTCCATCTGCGTGATCAATCAGGCGCAAAGATTCCCACCACGGAACGCGGCACGGACCACATCAACGGCGGAGGCAGGATTTACCGCCCCATGTTCACACTCCCGGAACAATCAACGTCGCTCTCGATGGACGTGATTCTAAGCCGGCCCTTAAGCTTTGATTTCGTCGTTGATCCCAGAGACCTGCAGCCTTTTATAGCACCATGAACAGCGAGCAACCCTTCAAACTCACCCGCATCCCGTCGCTCAAAGCCGTCGCGGATTTCCGCAACCACCTCGCCTCGCTCAAACTCGAACTGCCGTGCGACGACGCCATTCAGCGCGCGCCGGAATCGCCGCTCGCGGCCGCGATCCCGGATCTCACGATCAACGGTCGCCGCGTCGGCAACCGGGTTGCCGTGCAGCCGATGGAAGGCTGGGACGGCACCACGACCGGAGGCGCCACCGAGGAGATGCGCCGCCGCTGGCAGCGCTTCGGCGAGAGCGGCGCAAAGATGATCTACGGCGGCGAGGCCATGGCCGTCCGCCCCGATGGCCGCGCCAATCCCAATCAACTCATCCTGGCCGAGCAGAACAAAAGGGACATCGGTGAACTCGTGCAGATTCTCCGCCGCGCACATCAGGAGCGGTTCGGCACGGACGAGGATTTGGTCATTGGATTCCAACTCACGCACTCCGGCCGCTTCTGCAAGCCGACCGACAAGAAACGCATGGAGCCGCGCGTCGCCTTCCGGCACCCGATTCTTGACCGCAAGTTCAACGTCACCAGTGATTCCCAAGTTTTCACCGACGGCGAGATTGAGGAACTCATCCAGTGCTACATCCGCGCCGCGCATGTGGCACGTGAAGCTGGCGCGGATTTCGTGGATGTAAAGCATTGCCACGGCTACCTTCTGCACGAGTTTCTCGGCGCGCACACACGGCCCGGCAAGTTCGGCGGCAGCTTCGAGAACCGAACGCGCATCCTCCGCGAGATTGTGGCCGGCATCCGCTCAAGTGGGAACCCGATCGACATTGGCGTGCGTCTCAGCGCGTTTGATTTCGTGCCCTTCAAGCCCGACCCCGCCAAGTCCCAACCCGGTAAACTCGGCCCCGGCATCCC
>CAYQWK010000543.1:0-4081 GCA_964420805.1 uncultured Bifidobacteriaceae bacterium
TAATGATCATCCAAGCAACTAAAGCTACAAAAATGCCAGCACACCGCTCGTAAACGCCGGTATCGGATGCCTACGCAACGATCGTGGCAACCACGAAGTTGATCGAAGTATGAGTTTCGGGATCATGCCCCGGACGCTATCGACTCTGGGCGCTTGGTGTCAATGAGGAGAGCCAAGAAAATGACCATTCCAGATATGAAATGTATTGGGGTTCATGTAATCGCCGTTGGTGTGTCCAAATCATGTTCTACGCCGCGCAAGATGAATCCTGCAATGACCCATGCTTCATTCACCGAGTGACCCTACTTGCCGGCCGCAAATGTTCTCTAAAAATAGAATATTGTTTGTCATGAAAAATATTCCGCCGCGGTGAAGTTATCGAGCCCGCTTCAAAGTCATTCGTTCAATTCCACTCCACTCGTCCCCATCAAATGGTCCACTGGGATCGCGCTGGTGAATTCATCCCCTTGCCGGCATTTCTTGGTTGAACGAAATCGAATTTGATCGGTTCCGTTGCGTTACGTTAGTGCTCCGGCGTATTCACCTTGGTCAAAATCCCGGGGAATAAGCAGAAAATCGATGCAAAAATAAGGTGCGCCCCGACCGGCGGCATGCGGAAATGTCGGGTCGTTCCATCATGCCCTTCCGCATACCCGCTTCAGGAATTGCCTGTGCCGACAATCAGGGGATTCATGTACCCGATCGGCCGGAGCTCGTCGTCGAGCGTGTCGCAGGTGGAGGAGGCATGGGCGTCGTGTACGCCGTGCGCGATGTCGAATCGGGCAAACGTTTGGCTCTGAAGACGATTCGTCCTCGATACGATTCCGGCATCGTCGGGCGCTTTCTCCGCGAGATCGCGTTCGCCGCTCGCGTCAAGCACGCAAACGTCGCCCCCGTCCTCGGCCATGGGCGCCTCTCCGATGGACGGCCGTTTGTCTTGATGGAACTCTACCAAGGTCGCACCCTCGGCGCGATCGTTCGTCAGGACGGACCTTTGCCGATCCATCGAGCCATCGACATCGTCGACCAAGTTCTCGCCGGTCTCGATGCCGTGCATGCCGCCGGGATCGTTCACCGAGACCTCACGCCCGAGAACGTGTTTGTTGAGACAAACAGCGCTGGGCGCGACCACGCCGTGCTCCTCGACTTTGGGTTTGCTCACGAGCCCGGTGTCGATACCGGCGACGGTGTGACGGATGAAAGTCGCGGAGCGCTCGTTGGAACGATGGGCTTCATGTCTCCCGAGCAAATGATGCGTTCACGCGCCATCACCACGCGCAGTGATCTGTTCGTCGCCGCCGTGCTCTTGTTTTTTGCCATCTCCGGCCAACTGCCATTTCGCAGCTCCGAAGACATGGACTTCGCCGTCGCCCTCGTTCGTCAATCACCCATGCGGTTACGGGGGGTTCGTCCAAACGTACCTCGCGGCATCGACGAACTTCTCGGACGAGCGTTGGCCAAGCATCCCGACGCGCGCTTTGCGACGGCCGCCGAGATGCGTGTGGCACTTGCGCACGCGGCACGCCCAAAGGTGACTCGGAAGCACGTGCCCACCGAGATGCACGCGCGCTGATCGCGCGGCCCGGTCCTTGCCATACGAGGCCGGGCGAGGGCGACTGCGCCGCTTTCGCTCATGTCATCGGTTCCTGCGCTCGACGCGGGCGGAGCCGGCCGGGAGGGACCATGGATGCGCTTGATCTTTTGGAGCAACAACATCGCGAGGTGCGCGAGCTGCTTGAACAGCTTTCGTTCGAGACGGCAAAGGCAAACGCAACGCAGCGACTGGAACAACTCGTGCGCGCCGTCGAAGCGCACCTGCGTGTCGAAGATGCGTACGTGTACATCGCGTGCGCGAGCAAGCTGCGTGGTGAAGAACGGGCGGCCCAGGCAAACGACGTGCGCAGGACCCTGCTCTCCGCGCTCCACGCCTTGCACGACGCCGCCCCGTCCGATCCGCAATTCCGTACCAACCTCACGACGCTGAGCGAACATTTCGCGTGTCACATCGATCTGGAAGAAGACGTCGTTTTTCCCAAGCTGAAACGGACGTTGACGGACGAAGCGCTCGACGTCTTGGGTGAAGCGATCGCACACGCGCACAGGCGCTTGATGGCCCACGACAAACCGTGGCTCGAGGTCGACGAAGTGAGGTTGGCCCGACGAACCGTACGCGGCGCTCGAGAACCGATCAGTCGTCGCTGTGCGATTCTTCGAAGTGGAGTTCGTCCAAAAATACGTCCCGCACCTGCGGGATGATTTTCTTTGTCCAAGTCACACCGCGACGGGTCCGCCGAACGCTCCGAAAAAGCGCGCGATCCACACGGCGAACATGACCGCGCCGAGGAGGATCGCGCCGATCGTGACGACACGATGCTGCAGAAAGGCGAACGTGTACCAACGTCCGTGACGAACGTAGTTGTAGGTGCCTTGCAGCACGACGACGGCAACGATGGGCACGATCGGCACAACGAGTGGGTGCAAGTGAAACGCTTCGTCGAAGTGACCCGTGAAGAGTGCGACGCCCGCGCGCGTGAGCCCGCAGCCGGGGCAGGGGTGACGCGTCACGATGGCGAAGGGACAAACCGGGATATGCAGAACGTACGCGACGACAAACACCGTCGCGATGAGCGCGATGTTGCCGGCACGACGTAGAGGCGTGGTGTTCGACTGCGGAGGCGGAAGGTTTGTCGGAGGAGAGATCACCCGTCCAAGCTGGGATCCCAGACCTGGTTCAGGTCTTTCGCCAGGGCGAACGGGAAGAGGAACAGGTACATCACGAGACCCGCCGACTGCTGATTGCGCGAACCGGCCATCTGCTTGGCCCGCGTGACGATGTCGGGCAGCTTCAAGATCATGAGCAGATTCAGGATCGGGATGAACAGATGCCACGGCTGGAGTGACTCGTCCTTCGTGTATTCCTTGAGCTCATTGAGCATGCCGTAACCGCCGAAGAGGTGGTACAAGCCGCAGCAAAAAAGCGTCCCGAGAAGCGCAGTCGTGGGGTTGCGCGTTTGTCCGCGCGTACCTTGCATGCCGCCGCCGCCACCGGGTGCTCCCATCATGGGACCTCCCATGGGACCACCCATCGGGGCCATGCCGTATTGGCCGCCTTGCGGCACCATCGCGCCACCTTGCGGAGCACCGTATTGGCCTGCGGGAGGTGCGCCAAACTGCCCGCCTTGAGCACCTTGAGGTGCCCCGCCAAACTGTCCGCCCGGAGGCGGACCGCCGAACTGTCCACCCGCTGGAGGGGCGCCGAACTGTCCGCCCGGAGGCGCACCGTATTGTCCTGCTGCGGGAGGCGGAGCGCCATAAGCCGGAGCCGGCGGAGCTCCGTATTGGCCTGCGGGAGGCGGCGCGCCGTATTGTCCGCCTGGAGGTGCCGCGCCAAACCCACCGCCGGGGGGCGGACCCGCGGGAGGCGGAAACGCTGCGGGCGGGGGCAACCCCGCCGCAGGGCCCGGGCCGGGAGGTGCAGCTCCGCCCGAGTTGTCAAACGCGACCGTACTTGCCAAACCCGGGTTTGGCTCGAAAGACTGAGGCGCTCCTCCAAGCGGCGGATATCCCGGCGGCGCGGGAGGCGCAGGCATGGGACCGGGAGCTGCGGTGGGTCCGAGGCCTGCGGGAGGCACTCCGACGACCGTACCGGCCAGACCCTGACCACCTTCGAATCCCGGCATCGGCCCGGGATCCATGGGCATCGGCGGAGCAACGGGTTGGTAGGGAGCGCCCCCGCCAAAGCCTGCCATCGGCGGCGGCGGTGGAGCAGGCAATGGGGCCAGTGGTGGTGCAACCGGCGCCGTCGGCGGTTGCTGACTCATCAACATCGTCCCCTTGAACTTCGGCGCGGCGGCTCCTTTCAAGTTGAAGCCACACTTGGTGCAAGTCGTCGCCTGCTCGGTATTTTGTGTCCCACAGTTCGGACAGAACACGCGCAAATCCTCCCATGAACCCGCACGGACATCGTGATCCGATGAACGCGAGGCGGCCGGGAGCGTAGAGGAAGTTGCGCCGGCTTCCAAGAAGAAGTCGCGCACTGCGTCGTTCGGATGGCACTTCGCGGCATTTCAAGCGCGTGGGG
>CAYQWK010000544.1:0-2243 GCA_964420805.1 uncultured Bifidobacteriaceae bacterium
CGTTGCGCCATCCCTACCCCTATCCTCGCGGCGAAAGATGTGGGTAATGACAAGCATTGGACGAGGGCCACCGCGGCCGCATGGCGCGGTTGTCGAAGTAGTAACGGGTGCCGCAGGCCGCGGCGCGGGTTCAGACGCCTTCGACCAGCGGCGGCAGCGGGCATTCCAGCGCGTCGGCGATGGCGCGGAGGAGTTCTGCCTCGTAGGCGTTGATGTAGCCGTCGGCGGCCACGCATTCGGCGCAGGCTTCCAGCACGGTTTTCTTGATGTAGGGCACGGCGCGACCAAGGCGCGTCAACGCGGCGTCGATGTCGGACACGCTGCAATCGGAGGCGGCGCGGCGCGGCAGGCCGGCGGGGAACGGCAGACGCGCGGCGGCCCGTTGGAAGGCGGCGGTGCAGGTGGCGGAATCGTCCGCGGCGCAACTGGCCAGCGCGGAAAGCAGCACGGAGCAATCGTTGGCCAGCGGGTTGAAGGAATAGTATTCCATCACGGTCGCACGCCTTGGTTCCCAGAACGCGTCCAGATGCCGCGCGACCATCTTCTTGAGCACAAACTCGAAGAGGTCCATCTGCCCGTCGCAGGCGACGAGTTCATCGAGCAGGGTCGAGCAGCGGCGCCATTGGTCATGGGACAAGGTGTGCAGGGCCGGCATGGCGAGGGAGAGGAGCGGCAGGCGCGCCTCACGGTCCGCGCGGGCGAGTTCGCCGGCGAGGCGTCCGGCCAGGTCGGCCAGGGCCGCGTCGTGGCCGCGCAATAACGCAATCTGCCGGAGGCGTGTTTCCTCGTGGGAGCCAAGGATCATCGCGCAAAGCAGCGCGGTGGCATCAAAGGGATTCCGGGTGGCATCGCGCAGGATCGCGGGCAGCGAGTTCAACACATTGGCCGCATAGCGCACGGCCACCGTTGTGCCGACACGCGCCACGGCGGTTTGCACCGGTACGGGCGGCGGCGCGGCGGCGTGGAAGCCCATGGCCGGCGCGGCGGAACGGGGCGCGGCGGACACGGAGGGAAACACGCCGTCGAAATCCGGTTCGATGCGGCGGATGCGTTCTTCGAGCGGCGGGTGCGTGGCGGTGAGACCGAACCAGGATTCGGCCAGGCCGTTGCCGAAGAAAAGATGGCTGGCAGCGGCGGCGTTCGGGGATTCGATTTTTGATCCCGCGGCCAGGCCGCCGATCTTCTTGAGGGCGCCGGCAATGCCGCCGGGGTTGCGGGTGAATTGCACCGCCGAGGCATCGGCCAGAAATTCGCGCTGGCGGCTGACGGCGGCCTGGATGAGGTGCGCGAAGAAGACGCCGATGCCGCCGATGACGATGAGCGCGAGCCCGAAGAGCGGAAGCGGGTTCTTGTCCTTGCTGTTGCTGCGCGAGCGCGAACGGCCGGAGTCGAGGAGAACACGGCCAACGAGGTAGAGGCAGAGGATGCCGTGCAATACGCCCATGAGGCGGATGTTCAGGCGCATGTCGCCGTTGAGGATGTGGCTGAATTCATGGGCCATCACGCCTTGAAGTTCGTCGCGGTCGAGCTTCTCGACGCAGCCGCGCGTGACGCCGATGGCCATGTCGCCGGTGGAATGGCCGGCGGCGAAGGCGTTGATGCCGTCCTCGTCTTCGAGCAGGTAGATTTCCGGCACGGGCGTGCCCGAGGCGAGGGCCATTTCCTCGATGACGTTGCGGAGGCGGCGTTCGCTGGCATGGGCGGGTTCGGGCGGGACGGGGCGTCCGCCGAGCATTTCCGCGACGGCGCGCCCGCCGGAACTGAGTGCCATCGTCTGCCAGCCCGCGCCGGCGAGGATGACCGCCAGCGTGCCCAGCGCGCTAAGGCCGAACACCGCGGGGTTCCAGAATGAGGCGGGTTGCATGGTGTCGCGGCGGCCCTTGCTCCGGCCTTCCTGCACGCCGAAGCAGACCATTGCCGCGACGTACACGAGCACGATGATGCAAGCGACGGCGATCGCGTAATAGAAGAGCAGCAGGGAGGTCCGTTTCCGGGCCGCTTCCTGATGGGCGAAGAAGTTCATCGCGCCGCGCGGGCCGGATCAGGAGAAGCTGACCCTGGGCGCTTCCTTCTGCTGCGGATTGTCCACCACGAACAGCTCGGCCGGGGCGAAGTTGAACATGCCGGCGAGGATGTTGGTGGGGAACGTCTCGCGTTTGGTGTTGTACTCGGTGACGGAGTCGTTGAACGCCTGGCGGGAGAATCCGACGCGGTTCTCGGTGGAGGTCAGTTCCTCCATGACG
>CAYQWK010000544.1:2253-4057 GCA_964420805.1 uncultured Bifidobacteriaceae bacterium
GGCCTTGAGGTTCGGATACGCCTCGGCCAGGGCGAAGAACCGGGTGAGGCAGCCGGTGAGATTCCCCTCCGCGCTGGCGAGCGCCTTCATGGTGGCGGCATCGCCGGGGTTGGCGGCGGCGGCGGTGCCGGCGGCGGACGCGGCATTGCGCGCGGCGATGACGCCCTCGAGGGTTTCACGCTCGTGCTTGAGGTAGCCCCTGGCGGTTTCGACGAGGTTGGGGATGAGGTCGTAGCGGCGCTTGAGCTGCACGTCGATCTGCGCAAATGCGTTCTTGTAGCGGTTGCGCAGGGTGACGAGGCCGTTGTAGGCGCCGATGACGGCGACGACGAGAACAAGCGCGAGCACCAGACAGACAATCAGGGCGATGATCATAGTTTGCCTTTCGTTGCGGCGGAGTGTGCGCGGATGAAACCACCCGGCCAAATGGAATCTCGGGGATGTTATTCCAAAACGGGGCGAAGCCGGAGCAGCCTTGCACCCGGCGCGCGTTTTTGCGGCAATCGCGCGCGTGACGCTCCAGCAGCAATTCGACACGTTCCTCCGCAAACAACCGACCCTCGGCAAAGGCGTCTATATCGCCAGCACCGCCGTGGTGCTGGGCGACGTGACCATGGGGGATCACTCCAGCATCTGGTATCACGCCGTGGCGCGGGGCGACATTAACCGCATTGTCATCGGGCATCACTCCAACATCCAGGACAACTCCGTGCTGCACCTCGCGGATGATTACCCGTGCTTGATCGGGAATTATGTGACGGTGGGCCATTCGGCGATCATCCACGCGTGTAAGATCGGCGACGAATGCCTCGTGGGCATGGGCGCGGTGGTGCTCGACGGCGCGGTGGTGGGAGAACAGTCGTTGATCGGCGCGCGGGCGCTGGTGACGCAGAAGATGCAGATACCGCCAGGATCACTGGTGCTCGGCTCACCAGCCAAAGTCGTGCGCGCGCTCACCGCCGAGGAGCGGGCAGGGTTGAAGCATTGGGCGGAGAAGTACGTGGCCAACGGCGCGTATTGTCTCGAACACGGCATCAACGTGGGCGCGCCGCTCAAGTCCTGAGCGGCCGGATCAAATCACCGTCCCGTGCGGCACCACGCCGTTCTTTGGGATGATCACGATGCCGTCGCGGATGTAATAGAGCGGGTGGTCCACATTCTCGGGCTTGCCGGCCGGGCTGATGACGACGTTGTTTCCGATGCGGGCGTTCTTGTCGATGATGGCGTTTTCGATGCGCGTGCCAGCCCCGATACCGATGCGCGGACTGCCGACCGCTTCGTTGGAACTGATGGAGGCGGCGCTTTCGTAATAGTCGCTGCCCAGCAGGATTGTGCGCTTCAGAGTGGATCCAGGGGAAACCACGCTGCGGATGCCAATGACGGAATGGCTGATGTCGGCGCTATTGATGATGCACCCATCGGAGATGACCGCGTGATCGATCCGGGCGCCGTTGATCTTGGAAGCTGGCAGCCAACGCGGGCGGCTGAAGATCGGCGCGGTCATGTCGAAGAAGTTGAAGCGCGGCAGTTCGGAGGTGATGTCGAGGTTCGCCTCGAAGAAGGCGCGGATGGTTCCCACATCCTCCCAATAACCCTGAAAGACATGCGAGAAGACGCGGTGAGTTTCGATCGCGCCGGGGATGATGTGCTTGCCGAAATCCGTGAGCGAGTTGTCGAGCAGTTTGATGAGCACATCGCGGTTGAAGACGTAGATGCCCATTGAGGCCAGCAACAAATCCTCGCCGTCGCCCTCGATGTCGAGCATGTCGTACATGTCGGGCGGGATGGTCAGGCTGGCCTGGAC
>CAYQWK010000545.1:0-4057 GCA_964420805.1 uncultured Bifidobacteriaceae bacterium
AAGCAAGACCACCGTGAGAAGCAATCGAGTCATTTCAGTATTTCTGATTTGCGTTCTTGCGGCGGGGGGCGGTGCCGGGTTCATCACCGTCACTATCGCCTGCGCCGGCGCCCCAGAGTGGTTTTACATTCCCGGCATTCCACGCATCCCACTTCGCCTGAAGCGCCTTCACCTTGTCGGGCATGGTGGCGGCGAGGTCTTTCGTTTCGCCTGGATCGCTGGCGAGGTCGTAGAGCCTGGCGGCGGTAACGCCCTGATTGTTCTTCCCGGTGAGTGTGTCTGCGTTGTTGTCGTAGCGAACGAGCTTGAAGTCACCAGCGCGAATCGCCATCTGCTCCCCGAACCGCCAGTAGAGCGCATCGTGTGGAGCACTGGCCTTCTCGCCGCTCAGAAAAGGCAGCAGGTTCACGCCGTCGAGTTTCCACTCGGGCTTCGGGGTTACGCCGGCGACAGCCAGCGCGGTCGCGTGCGCATCGATCTGGATAACAGGCTGATCATAGACGCCCGGCTTGATTTGCCCAGGCCACGAGAGGATGAACGGGACGCGGACGCCGCCTTCGAGCGTGGTGCGCTTGGAGCCGCGAAAGGGACCGTTCCGCGAAGCATTCACCGTTGTGCCAGGCATGGTGGGGCCACCGTTGTCGCTGATGAATAGCACCAGAGTGTTCTTCTCGAGCCCGGTATCGACGAGTTTCTTCCGCACGCGGCCAATGGCTTCGTCCATCGCCAGCATCATGGCGTCGTAGGTGCGGCGCTTCCGCTCTTCAACGTTCGGAAACTTCGCCAGCCGATCATCTGTGGCGTGCATCGGAGTGTGAACGGCGTTGAAAGCGAGATAGAGGAACCAAGGCTTGGCCCGGTGTCGTTCGATGAACGCGATCGCCTCGCGTCCGAAGGCGTCCGTCGTGTAGTCGAGTTCCTTTACCTGCTCGTCGCCGCGCAAGACACCGGTGGCGTTCGTATAGCTGTGCGCGCCGCCGAGGAAGCCATAGAACTCATCAAAGCCACGCTTGGGCGGACGCATCTGCGGTGCGGCTCCGAGGTGCCACTTGCCGACCAGGCCGGTGACATAACCCACAGCCTTGAGGCGGTCGGCGATGGTGGTTTCTGTGAGCGGCATGCCGTGGCTGCCGGCGGGATTAAACTCGTGCCCGAAACGTGATTGGTTGCGGCCCGTCAGCAAGGCTGCGCGCGTTGGTGAACAATACGGCCCCGACACGTAACCGCTGGTGAATCGAACGCCCGACGCCGCCAGCGCGTCGAGATTGGGCGTCGGAATTTCGCGGCAGCCATGGAAGCCAACATCGGCATAGCCCATGTCATCGCCGACGATGAACAGGATGTTGGGACGGCCTTCTGCCGCACCCGCCGCGAATGTGAGCAGGCCGAACAGGGCGAGAACGAGGCGCGGGATTTTCATAAAGCCATCAGGCTATCAGCTCCTTGATGACCTTCCCACCGAATTGGCTGAGCTGCTTGAAGCGGCCGGCGTGGTAGTAAGTGAGCTTGTTGTCGTCGAGGCCGAGGAGACGCAGCAGGGTGACGTGGAAATCGCGGACGTGTGCTTTGCCTTCGACGGCGGCCATGCCGAGGTCGTCGGTGGCGCCGATGGTGTGACCGGCGTTGCAGCCGCCGCCGGCGAGCCAGATGGTCATGGCGTTCGGATTGTGGTCGCGGCCGTAGGCGGTGCCGCCGCGCACGCCGTTGTCAGGTGTGCGGCCAAATTCGCCGCACCACACGATGAGGGTGCTTTCGAGCAGGCCGCGCTGCTTGAGGTCGGTGATGAGCGCGGCGATGGGCTGGTCCACACCCCGGACGAGATTGCCGTGGGCGCGCTCGATGTAATCGTGGCTGTCCCACGAGCCGTGGTAGAGCTGCACGAAGCGCACGCCTTTCGCGACGAGCTTGCGGGCGAGCAGGCATTTGCGGCCAAAGGCGTCGGTGGCGTCTTTTCCGATGCCGTAGAGTTCCTTGGTCTTCGCGTCTTCTTTGGAAAGGTCGAGCGTCTCGGGCACCTGCATCTGCATGCGGAAAGCCAGCTCGTAGTTGTCCATGCGCGCGGCGAGTTCGTCGTGGCCGGCGTGTTGCGCGGCGTGCGTCGCGTTGAGCTTGGCGAGAAGGTCGAGGTTCTTGCGCTGACGCGCTTCGCTCACGCCGGGTGGCGGTGTGAGGTCGAGGATGGGCGAGCCTTTTGCGCGCAGCGGCGTGCCTTGGAAACTCGCGGGCAGGTAGCCATTGCTCCAGTTCGCCGCGCCGCCTTGCGGGTAGCTGACCTCGGGCAGGACAATGAAGCCGGGCAGGTCTTGATTGACCGTACCGAGGCCGTAGTTCACCCACGCGCCGATGCCCGGATCGCCGCCGAAGCGGTTACCGCAATTCATCTGATACATCGCCGTCGGATGATTCACGCTGTCCACGGTGCAGCCGCGGAAGAAGCAGAGATCATCCGCGACCTTCGCGAGATGCGACCAGTTCTCCGCCATGTCCGCGCCGCTCTGGCCGTGCTTGGCGAACTGGAACGGGCTTTGCACGTAGTAGCGCTTGCCGCTTTCCATCGCGGACTTCTGTTTCCCCTCCCGCACGAACTCCTTGAGGTGCATCTTCGCCAGCATGGGCTTCGGGTCGAAGGTGTCGATGTGCGACGGCCCGCCTTCCATCATGAGGAAGATGACGTTCTTCGCCTTCGCGGGCAGATGACCTTGCTTGGGCGAAAGCGGATTCATTTTCTCCTCCGCGGCGAGCAGGGATGTGAACGCCACGCTGCCGAGGCTCGCGCCGAGGCTGTAGAGGAACTGGCGGCGGGTCGGCCCGTGCAAAGCCCGCGCTCCGGCGCATGGAAAGTAGCGTTTCATTTCGTCAAAGCGCCTCGAACTCCGTGCGGGTTGCCTTCGATTTTTGATACTCCATCACAATCTTCCAGCGCCCATCGCGTTTCAGAAGCAAGGCCTCGAAGTGTATGTAGTCGCGCGTCTCCTTCCCGTCGGCAGCGGTCGCGGAGTAGAGGAAAATACCCGTCTCGTGCGCCGTGGTCGCGTCGCCCAGGCGCTGGGAAAACTTGAACTCCACGCTGGCCTTCATCTCGCCGCTCTTCGTCGCGTCAAAATCCTTCTTCCAGCGTTTGAGTGCATCCGCGAGCGGAGAGCTGGTTTTCTTTTCCCCGGACACGAGCACCCCATCCGGGTGGCAAGTCGCTTCGTAGGCCGCAAAATCTCCCGCGGTCACGGCTCTGGAAACTTCCGTCCAGTAGGCGTCGAGTTGTTTCAGCCGCGCCCTTTCGGGCACCGCGTCTTGGGCCAGCAATAAAAATGGGAACAGAAGCGCGAATGCGAGTGTGGCTTTCATGGTGTGAGCAAACAATTCGGGCAGGCGACACGCTGCGAGTCAATCGGGCTGTTGGCTTCAATAGACATACACGAACTCGTTGGCGTTAAGGAGCGCGAGGCAGACATCGGCGAGGGCTCGGGTGCGCACGGGAACATCGGCAGGCTGGAGATCGGGGACGAAGTCGGCGTAGGCATGGAGCTTCTCGCTAAAGGAAAACTTCTCGCCCGTGTTCTCCTCGACGGCATCGCGACGAACTTCGAGCGGCGGCTTTGTCAAAGCGGGTTTGCCATCACCAAGCATCGCTTCGATCGCGCGCCAGTGCGCCAGGCAGCTTTGCAATTCCTCGGCGCGGGGCGCGCGGGAAAAAGCGAGTTGGAAGCTGCGTGTGATAGCCGCCTCATCGGACTTCGTTTCCTTCACTGCTCGATTAGCGAGCGCAAGCGCCCGCGCATGGCTGGCCTGGCCATTGAACAGACTGAAGACCTGCGGCGTAACGGTGCTGGCCTCACGCCGCTCGCAGGAAAAATCCGGCATCGGCGCGTTGAAGACTTCCAGCAACGGGTCGGGCTGGCCGCGAACCTTGAGCGCGTAAAGCGAGCGCCGGTGACGCTGCTGCGGCATCGGGTTCGGCACCCATGCGGCGGCAAAAGTGCCCATGACCTGGCGTGGCTGCAGCGCGGCTTCGAGGTTGATCTCGGGCCGGTTCGGAATGCCGCCAAGCGTGGGATTGAGT
>CAYQWK010000546.1:0-4051 GCA_964420805.1 uncultured Bifidobacteriaceae bacterium
GGGCCTTATCTGGGCCAGTGATCGCGCAGAATGGCGGTTGAAGAAACTGAAACAGCGGGCGGCGCGGGCGAAGGCGTTCAATTACCGTGCGGCGTTGTGGGATGGCGGCGAGCGGTTGCCGACGAAGACAAAGTTCGACGGGGTGCTCATCGACGCGCCGTGCAGCGGGATCGGAACCTGGGCGCGCAACCCGCATGCGCGCTGGACCACCACGCCGGAAGACATCCGGGAATTGGGGGAAATTCAATCTCGCCTGCTGCGCCATGCGGCGGCGGCGGTGAAGCCCGGCGGCAAGCTCATCTACGCTGTTTGTACGCTGGCTCGCCAGGAAACCGACGCAGTGGCAGATCGCGGTTCACTTGAGTTATCTCAATTCGAACCGTTGTCCCTGCCGTCCGCGCCCGGTGAGCGACAAGAAGCATCGTCCCGGAAATGGATCTGGCCTCACCAGTCGAACGGGAACGGAATGTTTGCAGCGTCATGGCGGCGTCTCCTTTGATCGGGTTGTTCATTCAGTCGGATCGCATGTAGTCGTCACTCGGCCCGGTCCGGCTGTCCTCGAACTGTTTGTTCGGTCCGGCGGAGCGGATGAGAACCTCGTTGTTGGCAAAATAGATCTTCAGCGGCGTACCCCACGGATCGACGATCTCTCCCTTGGCGTTCAACTCAGCCTTCTTGACCGCGAGGATGATAATCTTCTTCGGGTTGTTACCTTGCAGCAGCGCCTTGGCGATGTCCGCGTTGTTCCCGGCGGGATAGGTGCCCACATGGGTCTTGTACTGGTGGAAGGCCTCAAAGAGGTTGTCCACCTCGGCATAAAGCTGCCGGACCGGGCGGTCCTTGGTCCACTTGCTCGCGGCGTTCCATCCCCAGACTGCCCCAATTCCGACCAGCAAGATGACAACAATCAGGACAATCCGGCGGATCGGGTTGCTGGCGTCATTCATGCCCCTGCTGTCGCAGGAGCCTTGCCATTCGCTGAAGGGGGCGGTGAAGCGGTGCTGGCGCGGATTTCGAGCTGGGCGCTGAGGCGGCGATTCTCGACCGCCCCGCCCGTCAGCAGGGATTGCATCAGGTCCATGGCGGCAAATCCAAATCGCAGCTTCGGCTGGCGAATTGTCGTCAGGGGCACGCGGAAATGTTCAGCCACCAGAATGTTGCCAAAGCCGGCGACTGACACGTCGTCGGGGATGCGGATTCCCTGGTTCAGCAGCACATTCGCCGCGCCAATCGCCACCAGATCGTTCACCGCCTGCACCGCCGTCGCACCGGGGTTTTCATTGAGCAGTTGCAAGGCAGCCTTCTCGCCTTCTTCGATGGTCGCGCCGGCGTTGAAGATCAACCGGTCGTCCGGCTCGATTTGCGCGTCACGCATCGCCCGCCGATAGCCCTCGTAACGTTCCTGCGCCTGCGGCGAGACCGGCGCACCGGTGAAATACGCGATCCGCCGGTGACCGAGATCAAGGAGGTGTTTCGTCACCGACTGACTCGCCGCGATGTCATCGGTCTCGACATTGGCGAAGTCGGTGCAGAACAGACCGCGCTGGCCGAGGATGACGGTGGGAAGCTTGATGCGCCGGAGTTCCCCGTAGATTGGTGCCGTTGGGCGCAGGCGGTAAACCGGCGTGACCAGCAGGCCCTCAACACGGCGCGCAATCATCCTGCGAATGGCTTTATCCTCCCGCTCGGGCTGGTTCAGGGAATGAGCGAACAGGAGTTCATAGCCCAATTCATGCGCACGTTCTTCTACTGCCATGAGTATGCGCGAATAGATCGGGTTGGTCGCCGCGGAAATGACAAGGCCCAGCAGGCGCGTGCGCCCGCTGCGGAGAAATCGAGCCGAGTAATCCGGCACGTAGCCCATCTCCTCAACGATCTTCTGGACACGCGCGCGGGTCTCCGGAGCCACGTCCTTGGCCCCACGCACGACTTTTGAGACGGTCATCATCGTCACGCCCGCCCTCGCCGCGATGTCTTTCAAACGCACCATTTTCGTTCACTCCACGTTGGAACCGCTCCAGTTGAGTTTCTTCCGCAGCGTGTCGAAGAATGACCCGCCGCGCAGCCGCAGCAGCCTCACCGCTGCGCCGTTGCGCCGCACCTGCACGAAGTCCCCGGTTTGCAGCGGCACCTGCACCTGGCCGTCGGCCGTTAGGATTGTGTCCACCTTCTCACTCAGCACGGTTACCTGCACCGTCGAATCCAGCCGTACGATCACCGAGCGGTTCGACAGTGTGTGAGGACAGATCGGCGTGATGGTCAACACTTCCGCCGCCGGGCTGACTATCGCCCCGCCGGCCGCTAGCGAATATGCTGTCGAACCCGTCGGCGAGCTGATGATCAACCCGTCGCAGCGGTAGCGCGTCAACTCCTCGCCGTCCACAGTCACCGCGAGTTCAATCAGCCGCGATGTGCTGCCGCGGCTGACGACGAAGTCATTCAAGGCGAGTTCCGAAATCATCTTGCCCCCCGCCCGGCCCGAGGCCTCGATCAGCGGCCGGCCTTCGATGAGGAAATCACCGTTCCAAACCTGCCGCAGGGCGGCCGGCAGTTCATGCGCTTGGACGGCGGTCAAAAAGCCAAGACCGCCCACCTTTACTCCCAGCACCGGCGTGGGGCAGCCCGCAATTTCGCGGGCCACCCGGAGCATCGTGCCGTCGCCGCCGAAGACCAGCAGCAGGTCGGTTTGTCCGGCCAGAGCAGCCACGTCGCGGGTCGACTCGCCGCGCAAGCCTCCAATTTCGGCGGCCGCAGGCTCGAAGACTGGCGTGCGTCCGCCGCGCCGGATCAACCGTGCGGCCTCTTGGATCAGAGCCCGGCTCGCGGTCTTCCCGGGATTGGCAACCAACCCCACTTTGCGAATGCCTTCAGGAGATTTTTTCAAGCTGCACCAAAAACTCTTTGTTCCCCGCCGGGCCAAGCAGCGGTGATTCCACCACGCCTCTCCAGCAGCCACCCGGCAACTGCCCCGCAAATTCCTCGAGTTCGCGCAGCACGCGCGCATGGACCGCCGGGTCCGTGATCACGCCTTCCCCGCGATCCGCCTCTTCGCGGCCCGCTTCGAACTGCGGCTTGATCAGCGCGACGATGTTACCGGCGGGGCGCACCAAATCAACCGCTGCGGGCAAAATCTTGCGTAGTGAAATGAATGAGCAGTCGATCACCACCAGGTCGGCCCCGCCAAACAGTGGCGGAAACTGTGCTGGCGTCAGCGTGCGTGCATTTGTCTTCTCCATCACCACCACCCGCGAGTCCCGACGCAGCTTCCACGCCAGTTGCCCCTGGCCCACATCCACGGCAAAAACCTGTGCCGCGCCCCGCTGCAGCAGGCAATCCGTGAACCCGCCAGTGGAGGCCCCAAGATCAATCGCTGTCGCGCCGCGCACATCGAGGTGAAAAAACTCCAGCGCGTGCTCCAGCTTGTGCCCGCCGCGGCTGACGAACTTCTCCTGCGCCATCAACTCGACCTGGTCACCGTCACGCACCACGTCACTGGCTTTGGCCGCGGGATGGCCGTTCACCCGCACTCCGCCCGCCATGATGGCGCGGCGCGCCTTCTCGCGGCTCTCGCACAGGCCGCGATCCACCAGCACTTGGTCCAGTCGTTGCCGCATCGCTCCGCGAGGCTGGCATATTGGATCCGAATGGGAAAACTCCAAGTTCCGGTCCAAGGAAAAGCGGCTACGGCCGTCGCGTAATTGGCAAACCATTGCGCTGCTCTGGTTGTTCCGGGAGAATTGCCCAGTGCGATTCTTCACGATCGGATACCTGCCGGTGTGGGTGCTCTTGCTGGCCGCGCCCGTCCTCAGCGCGGCGGAGTTCCCCGCGATTCCTGCCAAGCCACCGTTTGCCCTCGCGCCGCAGATCGGCGTCTATCGATGGGCCAACCGCGCGACGACCATCGATGCCTTCGAGCAGTGGCTGTGCTGGCCGGTGGTTTGGGCGGAGGATTTTGGCGGAAACGAGACGTGTAACAACATCGCCTGGCCGGTTTGGTGGCTGGAGGGTTGGTCTAAGTGGAAACATCAGAAGCCCGTGCGCCGGCTGATAC
>CAYQWK010000547.1:0-4046 GCA_964420805.1 uncultured Bifidobacteriaceae bacterium
GCCCACCGGATTTCGCAATGCCGCAGTCCGGCGTCGGTGATGTCCGGCTCTCCCTGCGGCCGGGGCAGGATCTGTTGCTGATGGATTTGCGAGTAGGGAAGCGCGCGCATGAGCAGGCGCGGAATGGCCCGGGGAGCGGCCCGGAGATGGAGGTCGTCCCAGGAAGGCAGCCCGGCCTGCACGGCGGCGACCTCGGTCTCGATGATCTTGCTGCCGCGCACGTGCAATTCGCGCAAGGTGGGGGAATCGATCAGAAGGGAAACGTCGCGGGGTTTCACGGGCCGGATCTGAGGCGTGTTCCAGGTGTCGAGGGAAAGGAACTGGAGGGCGGGGATCCGCGCGACCGGCGCGAGGTCGGCAGGCAGGAGACTGGTGACGGTGAGGCACGTCAAGTTCGGCAGGGCGGTGAGCGGCTCGAAGCTTTCGGTGGCGGCGGCGAGGAGGAGGTTGCGCAATTGGGTGAAGGCCCCGATGCCGTCCAATGTTTCCACGCCGGAAAGTTGCAGGAACTGGCAGGCCGGGAGTTGGGGCAAGTCCCGCACGGATCGCAGGGGCAGAGGTTTGCATTCAATCACTGCCGACGGCACATGGGGAAAAGCGGCGGCGCCGAATACGAGCAGGTTGCCCTCCAGACGCAGGGTTTTCAGCTCGGGCAGTTCATTGATTCCCCGGACATCCGGCCAGTGCGTGCCCAGGTGGAGATGCAGATCCTGCAATCGCCGGCAGCGGGCCAATGGCCGGTAATCCATGCAGGCGGAGTCGCGCAGGTGCAGCAAGGTCAGGTTGGGCAGTTCGGTGAGCGGCGACAAGTCCTCCACCTCGGTCCCGCAGCCTGCCAGAAACTGCTCGACCCACGGAAAGAAGCGCAAAGGCGCGAAGGTCCGCACGGGGCGTTCCTGCAGGCCGCCCCCGAAGCTCATGTGCTTGATCCCCGTCCATCCCTCGAAGGCGTGGCGCAGGGAATCTTCCGAGTAGCTGGGCTCGTAGGCGGGATTCATGGCGCGCTGACGCCGGCGTTCAATCGAGGCATCAACGCTCTCCCTTCGGTATCTTCCCTGCCGGGAGTTCCAGTAACCAACCCCTTGTTCCACCAACAGCTCGGTCACATAACGTTCCTCAATGGTGCGCGCGTCATCGAGCGCCCAATGGATGAATGTCTCGGGGTTCATGGCCTCCCACTGTAATCAAGCGCCCGCGGTTTTCCAATCGCGAACGATCCCGGATTTCCCAAGCCGGGCCGGCCGTCTCTGAGGGTCGAATGTTGGTATAAAGGGATCACTTTTGACAATCGACCGCCTGCTCCGGGATGCCTTTTTCTGCACGGTGATTTTGTAAGGCGGCGCGGATTCTGCCAACGCCATGGTTTCCACGGCTGCGTGCGGCTTGAGTTCGATTTGGAACCGGGCCTGGCAGGAACTTGGCTCAGACTTCATCGCCGGGCAGGCGCAGGAGGAGTTCGGCAACGCGGCCTTCGAGGTTGTCGCCTTCGACTCCGGCGGGGATGCGCAGGGAGTCGGCCTGGCGGGCCAGGGGCAATGCTTCGGTGAGGAATGCCCGCGCCACCTCGGGCGCGCCTTCATGGAAATGCACGCGGCCAATCTCGAAGAGGCAGTCGGCCTCCATGTGGACGGCGGCCCAGTGCTCCGCCGGGGTATGCGGCGGAGTGGCCGCGGTCTCGGCCCGGCGACATTGCAGCGCCCGGGCAAAGCAGCCGATGCGTTCCTTCCCTTCCTCGGTCCAGATGCCGAGGGTGTGCCATACGAGCGAGACCTCGATGTTCTGTCGCGCGGCCTTCTCGACGGCCTGACGGAATTCCTCGGTGGCCACCTGGCGCATCACGCTGTCCTCGTCATCCTGGCCGAGCCGGGTGGCGCCGAGCTTTTGCACGAAGTTCATGAGGGCTTCGCCAAGGTCCCGGCGGACGGACAATTCCGGTTCGGAAAAAGCAGGCGGAGGGGCGGCGGAAGCACCGGTCGCCGCTGACAACGGCGGCATGGGCGCGTCGTCGTCGTTCTCCGGGCCGTTGAACAGGATGCCTAAACAGCCTTGGGCCGGTCCCTCTCCGGCGGCGTTGAAGGCGCGGACTTCGTAATAGAATTTCACGCGCTCCGGTTGGTCCGGCAGGAGGGCCTCGGTCTGGACGACGGTGGCGACGAGTTCCGGGGCGGTGTTGTTGGCGCGCCGATAGACGCGGTATCCCCATGGTTTGCCGCCGCAGGCCGCCGGTTCCCAGTAGAGCAGAATCCAGTTCCAGCCATTTTGCGCGCCACGGATCGTGACATCACCCGGCAGCGGCTGGCGAGGGGCGGGTTGAACGCCCTTCGCGCCGTGACCGGCGGGGCCATCAGGTTCGGGCGATGCCATCAACTCCAGATGGGCGTTGATCTCGCGTTCGGTGATGGCGAAGTAATCGGCCACATGGCGGCGCAGTTCAGGGAGTTGCGGCTCAACGCAGGTGAATTTCCGCGGATCGCGTTCATAACAGGTGATCCAATGGAGATAGGCCGCCGCTTCCAGCCCGGGTGTGATGTTCTCCAGCGCGGGGTTCTGCGTCATGCGCCGAATGCGATGCAGGATGAACTTGGGCATGAGGGGAGGATTCAATGGCGCGGAAGGTTGCTCAAGCCTCAAGTGTTGGTGCATTGCCGGATTGGCCAATCCGCAGTTTCCATGCAAGTATCCGATATGAATTCCCCAGATGACATGACGCCTGAGCAACAGCAGGAATTGGATCGCATGCGCGAAGATCTCCTCGCCCGGCTGCCGCCACACCTTCATTTCATGGCCGACGTCGAGAAAGTGAACGGCATGGAGGCGGATGAACTGATCGAGTTCAGCACCGGGTATCTCGAGAAACTCCGCAAGCATCGTGATGAACTGGCCGCCTGCGGAGTGAGAATTGACCAATTCATCGCTGACACCGCGAGACGTTTAGCCGCCGTGGAAGCGGTGAACAAAGACGTGGAGAAAGCCGAGGACGCGCGCCTTCAGGCGATGGCGGATTCAGCAGATGCGCAATATGACCTGTTCAAGGCGATGGAGGCTCTTGTCAAAGCGGCGAAGGAGCAGAATCCATTCGATCCGCAGATCGAGGAATGGGAGGAACAGCTCGAAGAAATCCGCCGCCAGATGCCGCGCGAATAGCGGTTTGCCTTCATCACGCATGACGCTGCATGCAATCGGTCTGTCAGCAGTTCGGACATCCTCAGCGTGCTGGCGACTTGCCGCCGCCTGGGCATTCCGACCCGCGACTACCAGCTCGACGTCCTGCCCCGGCTCGGCCGCACCATGACCCACGACGTGGCCAGGATGACTCCGCAGGCCTGGCTCCAGGCCGGACATTCCGCCGTCGCCTCACCCGGATCCGATTTCAGCCCCACAAGGACGCACCGGACGGATACGCTCCATCTTGTCTTCTGACTTCTCTCAACGCCGTTCTGGCCCCTGCGGCTTCAGCTTTGCGATTTCCCTCCCCGCGTCTTGATCGTCTGCCAGCGCGGAAAACACGTTGTTTTTGGCGTGAGAACCTGAAGACTGGCCGCACCAGATGATGATGGCCCACCACGATTACCCCGGTGAGCTGTCGCAGGTTCATTGCCCGCGACAAGCCAGCGCCGTCGCGTCGAGCATCGAGGAGGAAGTCGAGAAGATGCGCTGGGCCACCAAGTGGGGCGCGGACACCGTCATGGACCTCTCCACCGGCAAGAACATCCACGCCACGCGCGAATGGATTCTGCGCAACTCGCCCGTGCCCATCGGCACAGTGCCGATCTATCAGGCGCTCGAAAAAGTCGGCGGCAAAGCCGAGGACCTCACATGGGAACTTTTCCGCGACACCCTCATCGAACAGGCCGAGCAAGGCGTGGATTACTTCACCATTCACGCCGGCGTCCTGCTGCGCTTCGTGCCGCTCACCGCGAACCGCATGACCGGCATCGTTTCGCGCGGCGGCAGCATCCTGGCTAAATGGTGTCTCGCGCATCACAAGGAAAATTTCCTCTACACCCACTGGGACGACATCTGCGACATCATGGCCGCCTACGACG
>CAYQWK010000548.1:0-4030 GCA_964420805.1 uncultured Bifidobacteriaceae bacterium
AGTCCCTCCCCTCTCCCGCCTGAGCCCTCAAACATGGCCCCGCCGGACGGATACGAGACCGCCACCCATGACGCCCGGCACGACGGTGCCAAGGTCGCCGTCGGACACACTTACAGTCTGAGCCTGCACAGCCATCTGCTCCGGCACCTGGCCGTGGGCGAGGGCCTGCACGAGCACGACCTGAGCGTGCTGCGGCGCCTCAAGCCCAAGGGGCTGCGCCAGGGTGTGCCCAAGGGCAAACGGGTGCTGGTGATCTACGACAGGGCCGGGATCTGCCTGGGCTTCTGGAAGCGGTGCCGGCACGAATGCGCGGTCTACTTCATCAGCCGGATCAAGGAGGCGATGGTCTATGAGGCGCTGGACCGGCGCGCGCTCGACGTCCAGGATCCGAGGAATCGCGGGGTGGAGGAGGACCTCGTTGTGCGGGTGAGCGGCGGGCAGACGATGCGAATCATCCGCTATGTGGAGCCGCTGACGGGCAAGGTCTACGAGTTCCTGACCAACGAGATGGACCTACAGGCGGCGGTGGTCGTGGAACTCTACCGTCGTCGCTGGGACGTGGAGAAGGTGTTCGACCAGTTAAAGAACAAGGTGACCGAGCGCAAGGCATGGGCGACAAGCCTGGTGGCCAAAGAGGCGCAGGGGCATCTGACGGCGCTCACGCAGAACCTGCTGTTGATCTATGAGCAAACGATCGAGGAGCGGCACGGGGTGATCAATGATGCGGAGGACGGGCGCCGGAGCCGACGCGTGGAGACACTGGTCGAGGAGGCGCAGCGCCATGCAAGGAGGGTGTCAAGCCTGCTGCTGGCCGTCCGGAGGGCCACCCAGCGCTCCGTGAAGTTCCTCCGCTGGCTCTGCCACGCCCTGCGCGAAAGTCTCGCGGAAACGTCTGCGGTAAAGCGTCTGGCCCATCTCTATGCCACCTTATGACCAACTCAGTTGGACACCGTTGTTCGGTTCTGATGCCGGCTTTTCAGGCACCAAGTGTGGTGTTGCCGCATTTGCGCCAAAGGCGAGTGCCACGGGGAGCAGAAGCAGGCTGATGATGAGTTGTTTCACTGTGTTGTCCTTTCTGTTGCGTTTTTAGGGTTCGATGGACCTCTTGATTTCTTTGTGAATCGTCCCATCGAGATTTTCAGGCACAGTGTCTTCCATCAAGGCGGGGGCGGTCACATCGGCCCGGTCCGCGCCGCCCTCCCAGCGCAGGTTGCGGATTTCCCTTGGGCCTTGCCACGCTTTGCCGGGCACTTTGATCTTCTGGCCGTCTTTCACCGTTTCGCCGCTGGGGCTGAGGCTGAACTCGGTGACGGTGCGCCAATTGGCGAGTAGAGCTGTGATCTTGGGATCGGTGGCCGCGAGGTCGCTCAGGCTGACGGACACGGTTTGCCAGTCGGGCGAGCCTTTCAGTTGCTTGACCGCGGTGTAGTCCACGGCGGGTTTGCCGGGAGTGAAGGCGCCCCAGGCGTTGCAGCTGAACGTGAGCACGAGCGCGTTGTCGGTCTGGGTCTTGATTTCAAACACCAGCTTCGCGCCGTCTGGGCCGCGCCATTTGGGATCTTTGAGCTTGCGCGTGGTGGCGGTCCAGAGCGGCGGATGGCCCCAGTTCAGCCGATACCAGTCCTGCCAGCCGCGCGCGCCGTCATCAATCATCCGCTCCGGTTGGTTGTTGGCCTTGACGCCCGCCGCCTGCAATTGTGCGGGCGCGGACGACAGCACGCGGGAACTGATGGCGAAGGTGGCGGTGTTGTCCTGTCCGGCCGCCAGCTTCGCTTTTCGATACGGCTCCGGGAGGTCGTAGATCACGTTGGCGAAAGCGAAGATCGGTTGTTCCAGGCTCATCACCGGGCAAGCCGCCTTCCACTGGCCGCCTTCCTTCACCGCCTTCGCGTCCCGCCAGAAGCGGGTGAGTTCGTGCGGGTCGAGCGAATAGTAGATGTCCACCCGCCGCACAGGCTGCGAGTCGTCCGGCGTGAGGGTGAGAAGGGGCACGCCATTGGGGGTCTTGAGATTCAGCGCGAACTGCGGGGTGCGCGGCATTTTGAACGCGCCCTTCAGGTGTTCCTCGAACCAAAGATACTGGGTGATGGCGTGCTCGTCGGTATGGCGATGGTTCAGGTGAGGCGAGATGCTGAAGCGCACGCGGGCATCGGGCAGGTTGCGCCAGTTCCAAGCCATGTGGTCAATGTGGGCGTGGAAATCGTTCGTGGGCGACAGCCAGAGGATCGGGCATTTGATGCGCGGGATGTAGGCGTTGTCGGAGACGCAGGCCACTTCCATCGCCGAGGGCTTGGTCTTGGAGCAGCCAGGCAGATCGGTCTGGCTTTGCAGAATATCTCCCGCGCCGCCGCAGGAGGGCACGGCGGCTTTGACGCGCGGATCAATGCCCGCGAGATCGGTGGTGAGCTTGCCGCCCATGGAATGCCCGAACACGCCGAGACGCGCCGGGTCCACTTCCGGTTGGTGTTCGAGGAAGGTGAGCGCGCGGCGGGCGGCCATCAGGACGACGAACCAATTGCTGTTCCGAGGCGACTCGACGGCGTCGAGCGTGTAGTCGTCGGGTGTGAGCGATCCGGCGAAATGGTTCGCCTTGTTGCGCTGCGGCGGATGTGTGGCGTCGAGCTTGCCCCAATCCGTCTGCGGCCCGCTCCAAGTCTCCTGACCGAGACTCATCTTATTGCCGCCCCAATTGATCGAAATCCCCGCATACCCGCGCCGGGCGTAAGTCACCACACTATTGAGCGAAGCCGACTGTCCGCCGCCGTGCATGTCGAGGAGCGCGGGCAGTTTCGTCCCACCTTTCGGAAAGGCGTAGAACGCGGCCACTCTGGACGGAGCTCCCTTGAAAACGCCAACCTGATAGCGAACAATCTGGCAAATGACCCCGTCGGATTCCCACTCCTTGAGCACTTCGATTTCGAGCGGCGTGGTGCGATCCAACTCCGCGAACCCGGCCCAAAGCTCATCCAGCTTGCGCGGAATCTCCGCCGCGTGAGCAAACGACTCGAGGAAGGGCAATGCAAGCGAAGCGGTTCCGGTGATGCGGAGGAACCGGCGGCGGGTGACGATGTTTGATGTCATACTGGAAGCTGGAGAATGTGACATGACGTTCCGTTTCATCGCTTTCATCACTGAGCTTTCTCCGGCGCGAAGACCCGGAATTCGTTGATGTTGATCGGGCGCTTGGCCTTCAGGACGTGGAGGCGGATTTCACGGGCGAGGACGGGCGGGAACTCGATGGTCTTGTCGGCGCCGATGGTCTTGCCGCGAGCGACTGCTTTCCAAGCGTCGCCTTGTTTGATCTCGATAGTGAACTCCTGCGTCTCCGGCCATTCGATTTCGGAAATCCAGACGCTGCCGATTTCCTTCTCCTCGCCAAGGTCCACGGCGAGCCAACCGTCGCGAGCGGCGAAATCCGAAGCCCAGCGGGTCTTGGGATTGCCGTCCACGGCGCGTGGCGCGTCGTAGCCGGGTTGGTTAAACTGGCTGGAAACTGAGACTCGTTTGCCTTGGCTCAACGGCACCGGCGGTGGAGGCGGAGGCTGATACGGTGGCTGTTTTCCGAGCCAGTTCACCACGTCCTTGGCGCGCAAGTTTGGGGTGACGTTGAGGGAAACGAGTTTGCCGCCGCGCAACACGGCTTCGACGAGCGTTGGACCCGGCGCGTGCAATTTGAAATCCACGTCCCACTCCGCAGGCCATGCAGGAAAGAGATGGAGTTTGCCGTGCGGTCCGGGTTCGGGCGCGAGGAGCATCTCTTGCACGCCCACCATGCCCGCTCCGCCCCAGTTGTGGTCGGGCAGCCAGTCGTGGCCGGGACCGAAGAACGCAGGGAAGCGTGCCTGCGGGGCGGCGGTGTTGGCCATCTTGTAGATGGCGCGTTTCTTCGCCTCCTCCGGCCAGGCGAGCGCGGCCATGTTCACGACGTTGGCCATCCAGGAGTAGTCCTGTTTGCACAAGCGAGCGCGGTCAGCGGGGACGGTTTCCCAAGTGTCGCGGGCGAGTTGGAGGGTGTCGGGTTGCGTGATAC
>CAYQWK010000549.1:0-4015 GCA_964420805.1 uncultured Bifidobacteriaceae bacterium
CCCTGGAGGCGGGCAAGCGCGATGTCGGCGAGATCGAGTCGAGACTGAAGGAGGCGCGCCTCGGGAGCTGGCGTTACGTTCCCCGCGAGGAAGCGCTCAAGCGCCTGCAAGCCTCGGAAGGGATGGCCGAGATCGTTGCCAGCTTGCCGAGAAACCCGTTGCCGGACGCCTTCGTCGTTACCCCCGCCGACACCCGGCCGGAATCGCTCGAGCATCTGGCGAAAGTCTTCGCCGCCTGGCCAAAGGTCGCCCACGTCCAGCCTTCGGGGAGAGGTGGGAGGTTGGCGGTGTCGGGGGCGGCGGGTTCTTTGTATTGGCCGCGGCCAGTCCCGCCTTCGCCAAGGCTACGGCGGGCGAGCCAGTTCTTCCGGCGCTCGGCGAGGATGCGGGTCAGGAGTTCCGCGCCGGTTTCGAGTTTGGCGGTTCTGGTTTTTCGTTGGCGATGCAGTTCGGCTTCGGTGGGGACGAGTTGGCCTTCGCAGGCGGCTTTGAGGACGGCGGCGCGGTAGCGTTTGAGGTTGGCCTGCACCCGCCGCAACGCCGCCACTCCGGCCTCCAGCCGCGTGAATTGCTTCTCAATCTCCGCCACAATCCGCCGCTGCTCGTCGGGTTCTGGAAGTGGAATTGTTTGTTGTTCAAGCCACGATTTTGGAACACGTCGCAAGCCAACAGCGCCGGTCATATTCCGTGCGGCCTCACGCCGAAAATTGCTCTGAAGGATGAAATGGAAAAGGTATTGGGCATCCAAACCATTCTTCGGGCGAAGCGCGAAAAATTCAGTCGAACCAAAACCAACACCGTTGGTCAGACCCTTTAACACGGCGGCCTTTCCGTTCTCCATGCACGGCGTCACCTTGGCAAAAATGACATCGCCATCGCGGAACGGTGTGTAGCCTTTGCGAACTTCGCTGACCTTCTTGTCTCCAAGTGGTGTGAATTGCCCGCTCTCTTCCTCGACACACTTCATCGGGATGAACGAGGCCAACAAATTGTCGCCAAGTTCATCGCTGCCGGGCCGTGGATTGATTTCCACTATTTCGCCGAGCGCAACACTTCGCCAACCCTCTTTCGCCCCTTCAGGGCTTGAGGTGTTTTGGGGCGGGTTACCCAGGGCGTTGCCCTGGGCTAATTTCTTTCGCCCCGTTGGGGCTGGCAAAGTGGCAGAGCCGTCCCGGCTCTGTTTCTTCTCCGAATTCAGCGGCGGGACGCCGCTGCCACTTTTTGACTTCGCACTCATTTCGGTTTGGTGCGATACGGCGCGGGTTCTTCGCGCAACACATTCCCTGTGCCCGAACCGACGCGCCTACGAATGGCCAGCTCGCGTTCGCGCAAGGCGTCGAGCATCCTCAACTTTTCCTCGATGGGGCGCGCGGCAAGGTCGCGGCGGAAGGCGCGTTTGCTCTCAAGAATCTTTTGGAGGTCAAAGCTCATGGCGAATCGCTCAGGAACTGCCGTTGAAACCGCTGCCAGGATTCCGTCAAGCCGTGGCGGATCACGATGGCTTGAAAGCGCGCTGCGTTGAGCGCGCCGGCTTCAATGAACTGCAGCAGACGGGCCTTGTCTTTGGCGCGGCCGGTCTGCAAGGCGATGGCGGCGAGATGTTCGGCGGTGAAGACGCGCGTGGGCGTTCCCTCCACGTCGCGGCTCACGGCTTCCCGCAGTGCTTCTTCCACCAATGGGCCGGTGGGCGGGAGGAACTGGACCGGCCAACCGGCAATGACGATGTATTCGCCCTGCATCGTGCCGCCACGGGTCTTGAGGTAATCGAAGATGGGCTGCGGACTGACGAGCAAACTCCCGGCTTCCGATTTGAAGGTGATGAAAATGTCCACGTCGAGCGTGGCGACGGGTTCAAGGTAGAAAGTAGCGCCCACCGCGCCGCCGATGGCATAGCGCTCAATGACGCCGTCGGCCTGCATCTGGTTGATGGTCTTGATGACTTCCTGGATTTGCATGGCAATCAGTTTACATCACGCCGCAAGGAGGGGCGATGGGACGGAGGGGACGGATGAGTCTTTGGGGACGGCGGGAGCGTGCGCGTTTTAGGAGGCATGCGGGCCTCCTTTCTGTTGCCGGGCGCGGTAGTTGAGCCGGGCACGGGTCATGCGCTCGCGCAGTCCGCCTTCCTTGAGGAAATCCTGTTCCAGACGGCGGAGTTGCTGGTCGAGCAGGTAGTTGGCCTGGTGGATGAGGCAGATGAGGATGTTGGCCACGGTTTCCGCTGGGCGGGTTTCAATGAACTCGCGGAAGTCTTCGTAGGAGAGGTTGTCCTTTTTGCCGAGCCGGCGCACGTAAAGGGCTTCCTTGGAATTCTTGTCCCAGAGTTTGAGGCCGTGTTGCCGAAGGTAATCCTGATAGTCTCCGAGCAGTTCCTCGAGGCTGCCGCGGGCTACGTTGGTGAGCTTGAGCTCGCTTTCCTTGGAAGTGCCGCTCACCTGGCTGCCCTCGGCGATGTTCTTGTTGCCGCTGCGCGCGGCCTGCACCATCTGGTCGGTGGTGCGGGATTTGGGGTCAACAAAGCGGGCGCAGAAGCGCACCGTGGCGTCATAGATGATCTGGGTTTTCGGATAGGAAAAGAGTTTTTCGTAGCCGCCGTGTGGAGGAATGAAGCCCTCATGCGACGGATGGCCGGCATCAGTCGCCTTGGTTTCATTGGTCGCATGTTTCTTTCGCTCAGGCATGGAATCAGGCAGCGAGAGTGGTGTTTAACTCTTCCAGCAAGGCGGGCAAGCTTTCGCCGAAGAGCTGGTGGGCTTTCCCCAGACCGCCGCGTTGCACGAAAGGTGCATAGTCGAAGTCTTCTGATTCAATGCTGATTGCTGTGGCGATGTGCTCGGCAATCAGTCGCAGCCAAGCGAGTTGGTCACCATTGAACGTCACGCCGGCTTTCGCCTTGTCCATGAGCCATTCGTTGAAGCGCTCGGTGACGGATTCGGCGAAGGGTTCGAGCACGGGTTGTTGTTCCAGCGCAAAGCGGACGAGCGCGACGAGGTCGGCGAAGCGTCCGGCTTGAGAGCGGCCTTTGACCCGGGCGGGCGTGGTCACGGCGTAGGCGTCCCACAGGCGGTCCTCGGTCCAGGTGGCGTGTTGGTCGCGGAGTTTGTTCTCCAGTTCTTTGAGCATGGATTCGGTGAGGCGCTGTTTGTAGGGGCGGCTGTAAAGAATCTGGAGCGCGTCAATCTGCGCCTGGTTTTGCGCGAGGTAATCGCGAAAGGCCTGCACCAGCCCGGCGGCCTTGGCCCGGGCGGCGGCATCGAATCCCTGCGCGGTGACTTCGTCGGGTGTGTAGATGTCAATGGCCTGTTCGGTTTCGCGCTTGAGGGTTTCGAGCGTCTGGCGCAGGGCAGGTTTGTCGAACGGCGCGCAGGCTTCGGTAATGAGGTCCTGGCGGACGGCTTCCATCTTTTCGGGAGCGACTTCGCTGGGTGATGCGCCGGGCTTGCCGGTGGCGCGTTCGGCGATGGCGTCGGGATCGAAGGCACGCAACAGGGCATTGGCGAGGCTCGCGGGCGTGTGGCCGCCGGAGGTGTTCACGATTTGCTGGCGTTGGGCGGGTTCGAGTTCGCGGTCGAGCCGGGCCAATCGCGAGGCCAGCGTGGTGAGCGTGTCTTCATCGCGGCCACCGGGAAAGATGACGCGCTGGAGCAGCGTTTTGAGCGGCACGGTAGGTTGGCGGTCGAGCGGGCGAGATTCGGTCTTGTCGCTCTCGCACACGCCCACGGCATCCACGATGACGAAGCGGGTCTTGGCGCGGGCATCTTCGCCGGAGACGGATTGCAGGTCGGTGGGCGAGAGCACGCGTGTGCCGCGTCCTTTCATCTGCTCGAAATAGACGCGGCTGCGGACGTCGCGGAGGAAGAGGAGCACTTCGAGCGGTTTGATGTCCGTGCCGGTGGCAATCATGTCCACCGTGACGGCGATGCGCGGCATGGGGGAGTTGCAGAATTCCTTGATGAGGTCTCGGCCTTTGACGGGTTTGCCGGTGACGGGATGCTTGGCCTGGTAGGTGATTTTC
>CAYQWK010000550.1:0-3988 GCA_964420805.1 uncultured Bifidobacteriaceae bacterium
GGAGGGTGCCGTTGGTGGAGAAGAAGTAAACTGCACCTCCCCCTTCGGCGTAGGGTGCGCCGATGATGACCAGATTGTCCCCCACTGCGGCCACCGCGTCACCGAATCTGTCATTGTGGGGAGTGAGCGAAGGATTCGTGAACGTGGTCAGCAATGCTCCACTGGCGCTAAAAAGATAGGCCGCTCCGGCAAAACCGGTGTGGTTATACGGCGCGCCCACCAGCAGACGGTCCTGACCGACCGCTGCCACCGCCGCGCCAAACTGGGCCTGCGGGCTTGGAATGGGAGGGTTGTGACCCAGGCGCGTCGGTTCCGGATTGAGCAGCGCGGTCAGCAATGTCCCATCAGCGCCAAACAGGTAGGCCGTTCCGGGTTTCGCATCGGGAGCATCGCCGTTGACATAGCCGGAGGGCGCGCCGATGAGCAGCCGTTCGCCGCCTACGGCTGCCACCGCATAACCGAACCGATCAACGCCGGTGGCCCCGGGTTTCAGAAACTCACGGTGAGTCCATTGAGAAGACTGGCTGATTTTGTCGGCCGTCACCGAGCCATTCTCCAGGGTTGAAGTTCCGACGCTGTTGGTGGCGAGTTTGGTGCCGTCAATGCTGTTCAAACCGATCCTGCCGGGGTCAAGAACTCCGATGATCTGACTCGCGGGCAGGGGCGCGGAGAGCGTTTCCGCCGTGTCCGCATTGGCCGCCTTGACCGCATACGGCGCGGAGTTGATCTCGTTTCGCGGCGAGAGTGTTTCATACGCACCCGCGCCGCTGGCGCGCACCGTGATTTCCAGCCAGCGCGCGGGGCCGGTGAAGACACCGGAGCCGAAGTCGAGTTTGACAATGAACACACCATCCTCCACCGGCACGTCCAGGCGGGTGATGGTTGTGCCCACCACCGTGCCGTTGGTGGGCGTGTCATAGACGGTGAACGCGAAGTCGTGGCTGCCATTGGCCGGGGCGCGGACACCAATCCCGTGCTTCAGGACGCCGCGGTAGGTGAAGGCCGTGCTCTGGGCCAGCGAGGCAAGCGGGACGGCGGCCAGAAGCAGCAGCGCGGCGAGAAGTTTTTTGTTCATGGCTTATTCGAGGTGGGTTGTTTCAAGAAATCGTGGTCGTCTGGTTCAAGGTTTGCGCAGCCGGTAGAAGCGGTTCGTGCTCGGCGCGGCGATGAAGATGCTGATGTCCGTGGCGTTGGTCGTGTAGGGGAAGGCCACTTGGGACCAGGTGCCCGTGACGGTCGGGCTGTGGTCGAGGAAGAATCCCGTGGCTGGCAGGGGCCACGACACACGCACCCCGGCACCTTGTTTCGCGACGGAGAGGCGCGGCGCGCCCGGCGTCTGCACCGCCACGATGCTCCAGAATCCGCCGTCCACGGAAAAACTTCCGCCCGACATCTTGCCCGCGTCCGCCTGGCCGATGCTGCCGCTGACGGAGAAGGTCGCGCCCGTGCTGGTCCCGCCGCCGCCATCGATGGAATACCAGTCGATGGAATAATTCTGCGCACGGCCCCCGACGTGGGTGAGCAGCAGGGCGCAGAACCCCGCGAGGATGGTTTTGTTCATGGCTTATTGTTGGTTTTGTTTCAACCCCGGCCGCCGGGCCAGAGCGGTGTTCACCAGAGATAAACGGCAACCGCGCGCGGCGATGACAAGGGAGGTGGAAAAATCTTTGGCCAAGGCAGGGTAGCATTCTTCCACACCGAGGGCTGCCGCCGCTTCACCGCGACGGCCACGGTTTTTCCCAAAAAATGCTCTAGCCGAATTCCGAAGTTTGGGATTGGGGAGCGCGCCCGCCCCGGGCGCAGCCAACCGCGCCCTCGCGGCTGGCCGTGAGGCGTGAAAGTGTCCCGCGTCATCGGACGGCCGGGTGCCTCCGAGTTCGGCGCGAGGGCGCGCCGAACCGCAGCCGGGGCGGATGCGCTCCCCGTTTCTATTTCGGAGAGCCAGCTCAGGGACGCCGCGGCGTCAGGAGCCAGAGGGCGCACTGGCCGTCGGAGGCGCGGCGGGCGGGCACGAGGATCTGGCCGTTTTCGTTCAGGAAGAAACTCTCAAAATACTCGACTGCAAATGCCCAGCCGGGCATGTCGGGAATTTCGTCATTCAGAAGCTGGAACACGCCGTTTTTGCGGTGCCAGAGCCTGCGTTCAGACTGACCTCGGAGCGCAAGGCAGAGCAGTTCCCCCGGCGTGTTTAGCCTCGCTGCGAAGATCATGTTGTCCTGCTCGGGGAGGATCAGCACACCACCGGACGGCTTTTCAGAGACTTCAAAAAATTGCCCTGCTGGCACGTTACGATTGATGTGAATCCATTCACCGCGGCTGTTCACTGCGAGGAAGTCGTCAGCTTCTCCCTGGACCGGGGAAGTGAAAACCAACATTGAGCCATGGCCTCGCTTCGTCCAGTTGAAGGCCTTGTGATAAATGGGCACCGGATGACTCGTGTAAGCCGTGCAGCGCAACTCGGCGCCATTAACGATCGTGATGTATTCGTAACAATTCGCCTCGGGGGGGAAACCGAAACAGCCGCCATCGGAACATGGAATGAACGGCCTGTATTCGCCCACATAGACATCCTCCCGAAGCATCATTAATCCTGACTTGCCCGCGAACATGGGAGTTCCGGGTCCAAAACGGACCGTGACCCCATTCTGCCAGCCTTGCAATTGCCCGTCTGGGCGGCCGTAAACCCAGCCTTCATCGTCGATACCCAACGGAGTGAACGGAAGCGGGTAGGTCGCGCCGTTGCTGAAGAGCCAGCCGCCGTTGGCATCGGCCCCCGCCACTTCCTCGCGGTTGTTGATCAACGTGGCGCCGGGAGGCAGCGCGGTTGTAACACCACGTTTCCACAGGTGGGCGGAGCCGCCAGCCACAGAGTAGAGCACCGCGCCCAAATCGTTCATATCGATGCTCACGCCATTGAAGTACTGCGGCAGGTTGGTGGTGATGACTTGCAGGCAGTAGTTCGCGTTGGTGATGCCGGTGCATTCGGGGAACGGTTCCCAGGTGACGATGGCGGTGTTGGTGTAAGGCTGGCCGGCGAAGGTGAGCACGGCGGTGATGGTCGAGGCGCCGGCGGCCGGATTGGTGGGCGCGAGGAAGGTGGCTTCGCTGCGCCCGGCGGCATCGGTGAGAGAAGCCGCGTTGGTGAGGGCGCCAAAGCCGTTGAGCGACCAGGCCACGGGCAGGCCGGCGAGGCGCGCACCGTTCACTTCCGAATCGACGATGACGCGGCTGAAGAGTCCGGCCAGGGTGTTGGTGGGCGTGGCGAGCATGACCATGCGCAGGCCGGTATCGACGGCGAACAGGATCGAGGCGGTGACGGGCACCACGTTGGTCACGCCGCCAGTCACGTTGGTGATGGTGCAACTGGCGTTGACACGGATGATGCCGACGGCGTTGCTGGCGGTCACGTAGAGGGTGGCGTCGCCATTGGCATCTGTCGTCACGCGCAGCCCGGGGGCGTCCGGCACACCGGTGGGGCTGGCGAGCGTGCCACTGGTGGCGGTCACGTAAATGTCGGCGCTGTTGCCGCCCCCCGCCTTCGCGATTGGGCCGCGAATCGGGCTGGGCGGGATGCTGGTGTTGAACTTGATGCCGATGGTGGCTTGGCCGCCGACCCCGACCTGGGCCTGAGAGCTGGTGAGAGTTAGTGTGGCGGGTGCGGTGACGCGGATGTAACTGGTGGACTTGATCCGCCCGATGGTTCCGAAATGACCGGTGCCAAAAGCCGCTGTCAGTTCCAGCAAGACCGGATCGTCGCCGGCATTGAGATGAGGCGCGGTGACGTTGAAATGCACGACGCCGTTTGCGTCGGTCGTGCCTGTCATGGGGGTCGTGGTCGCCCCGTTCTCCACATCGAGCCGGATGGTTTGGCCCGGCAGCAATGTTTTCCCGCAGTCTCCCTCGTTCAATTTGACCGTGACCGGCACGACTGTATCCGACGGAACCTCACTGGCACCCACACTCAGGAGAATTTCGGGGGAAAGTGGCC
>CAYQWK010000551.1:0-3964 GCA_964420805.1 uncultured Bifidobacteriaceae bacterium
TCAACACCACCGACAGCGCCGTGCGGATCACCCATATCCCCAGCGGCATCGTGGTCACCAGTTCGGAAAAGTCGCAGCACCAGAACCGCGCCATCGCGATGCAGGTCCTGCGCGCCCGCCTTTACGAGGCCGAGCGCGAGCGGCTGCACAGCGCCCGCGCGGCCGAGCGGAAAAGCCAGGTCGGATCGGGCGACCGCAGCGAACGCATCCGCACCTACAACTTCCCCCAGAACCGTGTCACCGATCACCGCATCGAACTCACGCTCTATAACCTGCCCGTCTTCATCGAAGGCGAACTGGACTGCGTGATCGATCCGCTGATGGCCCATGACCTCGAGGAACGGCTCAAGGCGCTGGATGCCTGACGCGCCGCCGGCCGAAGCACCGCGTCTCGTGCCGAGACCAGCCAGAAGCGAAAAAATGCGGCGTGCGATGACCCGGCCTACGGCAGCAAGACCGCGCGGAAGAAGCCGTTGGACGCGCCGGGAACAAGGTTCGTGATGTTCAACCCGATGCCGTTGGCGGACTGTGTGCGCACTGGCGTCCAGACCGGTTGCGTCAGGGTGGGCTTGAAGTCGATCCGATAGACCGCGCCGCTGGAGCCGGGCATTTGCAGAATGTCACCGTTCCATGCCAGTTGGCCCCATTGCTCGTAATTGACCACCAGTTTATTTGTTTTGCCCGTGGCCGTGGTGACACTCGCCCTGAGCGCGTTGGGAACGCGCACTGACGCCCACGACATCGCACCGGTCGGGGCGATGACCGAGAGCTGCCGCGCGCCCAAAGTCAACAGGTAGGGCGGCTGTGGCGACAAGAACTCCAGCGTTCGCGTGCTGCCCCCGATCACCTGATAGCGGGCGTAGCCGTCGCGGTGGATCACCTGTGGCGGATCTGTGTCTGCGAACTTGTACCCGCCGCCATACGACCCGATGTTTGTCGGGAATAGATATACATCCAGATACGCATAGATGCCGGTGGGCGGACAGGTCGGGCAAGGCGGAAGCGGCGGTTCGGGGCTGGTGTTATTCCCGCCTGCGTTGCCCAGCACCTCGGCGCTGTTGATCAGGCCCACTGCCAGGTCGTCGATGGCGCGCACCATCGTGTTGCCGCTGCCGCCGAGGTATACCGCCGCCGGCCAGTAGTTCACGTTGGTCGCCAGTTGCACCAGAATCGGCCCGCCGCTGTTGCCAGGGTAGCTCTTGAGGTTGGTGGTGGAATACACTTGGTTCGAAACCACGCTCCAAGTCACGCCCTGCTCGGCCGTGCGGTGCATCTTGCCCAGGTTCTGCGCGGAGATTCCTTCGATGGGATAGCCTGCGAGGGTGGCCGAGATGGCCAGTTGCAAGTATTCCCGGCCTGGCCCCGTGACGAGATAGCCGCTGAAGCCCCCGCGACCCGCCGCCTCGCCGAAGTAGAGCGTCGCGATATCGAGGTCGCGCGAGGCGGTGCTTGAAAGTCCAGGACTCGCATCTGCCGCCCGCTGCGCCGCGTATCCACTCAACACCACGAAGCCGCGCGGAGTTTGCGGGGCTGGTTCATACTCGCCCGCCTGGCGTTGGAAGAACCACTTCACCGAGCTGTTCGGCACATAGGCCAGCGCGTAGTCGTCGAAGACAACATGGGCCGCCGTCAGCACCACGCGTTGTTTCACCACCGTGCCGCTGCTCCAGCCCAGCGATGTGAGCAACTGGCCGCAGAACTGGTAGCCGCGCTGGAAACCAAAAGTGTTCAACACCTGGCTGTTGAAGTTCAGTAATGACGGCCCCTCGCCCGGGCTTGGGTTGGATACGAAATACTCGCCCAATGCAGGGTTCAACTGATTGGGCAGCAACGTCACTTCTTGAATCGAAGGTGTCTGCCAGGAGCCGGCCGTCAGGGTCTTGAATTCGATCAGCACGCTCCCCGCCGGAAGCGCGTCCACTGTTTCGCCGCTGTTGTGCCACACGCCCTCGCCCACGCGCCGCCACTGGCCGCGCTCGTTCGGGTTGCCGTTCGTCGCCACGTAGGCCGGATTGATGTTCACGACCAGCGAGCCGAGTTGAAGCGCCGCCGTGTTCGAATAGGCGAACGAATAAATGTTTGGCGTGTTTGTAATGACCGGCACGAAGGTCGAGAGCGGCTCCATGTAGCCGCCCACCGGCTTGAACTGCAGTTCGTAATTCCCCGCTGGCAGGCCGCTGACCAGCGAACCGCCGTCGTGCCAGGTGTGTTCCCAACTGAACCGCCACTGCCCGACATTCGTCGGCGTCAAATCCACCCGCAAGGTCGCGAGGATCGGCGGCAGATTGCTTGCCGCCACGCGCGTGAGGTAGGAGTTCGTCGTTGCCACGTCGTCATCGTTGATCGTGATTTTCGCCTCTGCTGGTCCGCTGATCGTGCCCACGAGGGGATCGAGCACCATGAAGAAGAAGTGGTTCGACTCCACCAGCGAATCCTGCGTGATGGAAATCGTGATCGGCTTCACCGTTTCGTTCACCCCGAAGCTCAACACGCCGGACGACGCGCCGTAATCCGCCGTGTCCGCCGAGGCGCTCTGGTTGTGGAACCCGATGTCCGCTGGCACCGCCGCGCTGTCCGCGCTCTTGAGCACATGCAGCGTGATCGACCCGCCCGCCTCGCCCACCGTCAGGTCCGTGTTGCTCCACGAAAACGTGGGCGGATTTGTGGCGATGCTCGTCACCGTCACGACCGCCGGCGGCGACGACGTGACCACCGGCCCGAACACATCCTGCGCGACCGCGTAGAACGAGTGAGTGCCCAGCGGCGTGTTCGTCCACGTGAGGCGGAAGGGCGGATTCGTCACCGAGCCCAGCCAGTTCGTACCGTCGTAGAAACTCACGAAGCCCACCGAACTGTCCGCATCCGACACCAGCGCACTGATGAGCACGTTGACCGGCGCGAGGAACACGTTCCCGTTCGTCGGGCTGTTCAGCACGATCTCCGGCACCGCCGTCTGCACCGTGATGTTGACCGGCGCGGACGTGGTGGAAAGCCCGCCGTTGTCCGTGGCGATGGAAGTGAGCGTGTGGCTGCCCAAAGAAGCGTTCGTCCAGGTGAAGTTGAAAGGCGCGCTCGTGAGGGTGGCGACGACATTCGTCCCGTCGCGAAACTGCACGCTGATCACCGAGCCGTCGCCGTCCGTGGCGCTGGCCTTCAGCAAAATGCCTACGGGCGTGGTGAAGACCGCGCCGGGCGCTGGATTGGTCAGCGCGACCAGCGGCGGTGCGTTGGTCCCGATGGATTCGGTGAACACAGCCGTCATCACCTTGTTTGTGTTCATTACTAGCGCGAGCGGGTTCGCCGTGCTGTTGCTGCCGCCACTCCAGTTCACGAAAGTCCACCCCGGCTTTGGCGTTGCCGTGAGCGTGACTAAGGCATTTGATCCAAAGCGATTCGTCGCTGGCGTGTAGTTCACCGTGCCTTCGCCGGTGATTTGCACAGTCAGACCAAAGTTCGTTCCCGCGATGGTGCCAAAGGTCGCCCCTACCACCGGATTCGCATTCGTGAAGGTAATTTCCTGCGGGCTGATTGCTCCGACGAGCGCACCCGTCCAGAACGCCAGATAGCGCGCCACGCCGGGTAAGGCCGTGAGCCGGACTGAACTGCCATACGCATACAGCGTTTGGGTCGGGGAACGACTCACGCTGCCCACACCGTTGGTCAATGTCGTCAACGGGGTGCCGAAGACGGCCTGCGCGGTGAGGTTGGAATTCATGGTCACGCTCACCACGGGATTCGTGCTGGTCACGTCGCCCTGCCAGCCGAGGAAGGTCCAGCCGAGGAGATTCGTGGCGGTGAGGGTCACCACGGTGTTGCTCGCGTAGGACGCCGCCGCCGGAGTCACCGTCACCGTGCCGCCGCCCGGCGTGGAGGCAGCCAAGGTGTAGAGCGGCACGAATTCCAGCCGGGTCGAGACGACCTCCGAGTAGTCCACATACAACTCACTGGCGAGGTAGAGGTCATC
>CAYQWK010000552.1:0-3962 GCA_964420805.1 uncultured Bifidobacteriaceae bacterium
AGAACAACATGGAGCCGTCGTCCGTGACCTCGATCTCGCGGAACGCGGTGGAATACACGCGCTCGCCCTCCACGGTCTTGAAGGCATACACGCGCAGCCAGTGCGTGTGTCCGAGCGCGTTGTAGTCGGATGACGACGGCGAGTAATCCAACCACGCGCTGCCCGAGGCGGGCGCGGTGTCCCACGCCTTGCGGGTGCCGGCCCCGCCATGCAGCCAGAGCTTCAGCCCCGCGATGTCCACGGGCGAGGTGATCGGCCCCGGAGGCTCCGCGTGCGCCGCCGCGCGACGACGGCGGCGGCGTTGCAGCCACAGGGCGATGACGCCCTGACGCTGGTGCGCCGCGCTCCACGGGCGCCCGCGCGCGTCGCGTTTAGGAAACGTGCGCATCGGCCTTCGCCTTTTCGGAACCAGCCGCTTCCATGAGCCGGACTGGCGCCTCATCGCAGCGTGCCGCCGGCATCTTGCCGGCTTCGGCGTTTTCGGAAGGCTGCGTCGCGTCAGGCGCGGCTGCCAGCGGGACGCTGGCGGCACGTTGTTCATCGACCGGAACGAGGGGCCGCCGGAAACGCCGGATGATGGGAAGGAGTTCATTCATGACTGCGCTTTCTGCCCGACCGCCGCGCCCCGGAAGGCGCGACGGTAGTCGCAAGCGGGTGGCCTAGTTGTTGTGTTCGATGGCGACGATGCGGACGTTCTTGTTCTCAAACACCCGGACCCAGTTGGCCTGGTTTTCGAGTTCCGCGTTCGTGGGCGAGTCGCCTGCCACGGACGCCGACGTGAACTTCACGCCGCGCGGGTGCAGGATGTAGCGGCGGCGGTTGATCAGCACGGTGTCGCTGTCCAGCGGCACGCGGGCCATCTCGACGCCCTCGGTGCCAAAGCCTTCCTGCAAAGGCGCGCCGTCCAGTGGCGCGGTGCCGCGCGCGAACGCCCCGGGACCGAACAGGAACGAGGTGTAAACGGTCCCGTCGGTGGTGCCCGCGCGTGTCGGGAGGTTGTCATCCACGATCACGCGCCGGCCCTGGAAAGTCTTGATCGTCATCTTGCCCTCGCTGTCCGGCACGAAGTCGATCAGGTCGAGCTTGCGCAGCGCGGCCTCCGTTGCCGAGTGCAGGGCGATGGCCGTCAGGCGATCGCCACGGTCGCCCAGCTTGGCCGTCGCATCCACGAACGTCGCGCCGTTCAGGCGCGTCGCCGCCGAGGTGCCCGCAATGCTCTCGCTCTTGATCGAGAGAAGATTGCCCGCCATCGACGCCGCGCCGAACATGCCCTTCAAGCATGACACGATCAGCCCCTCGTCAATGCGCGCCCAGTAGGCGCCGACCAGATCAACGATGGCCTGCATGGGGTCATCGCCCGAGATGACCTTGGCGAGATGGTTCACGCTCCACACCTGCGCGTCGTTGTGGATGCGCGCGATGTCCTGGTCCGCCTGGATTTTGTTCACCGTCAGCGAACCGCTGTCGCTCAGGAGCTGGCGCGCCGCGCTCAGATCCTTCCAGAACGGCATTTTCACCTCGCGCCCGCCGCCCGAGGCCAGCGCGTCGAACTCCGGCGCCGATTCCACGATGCCGCACTGCCCGAACGCGCTGAGTTCGGCCGTCCGCTCGATGGCGTATTTTTCGAACTCCGTCGGGATGATGATGTCTGCTACTGCTGTCTTGGCCATAGGTCATTTCGGATTTGCGATTTCCGATTTACGATTGGTGGGACTGACTCCACGTCGGCCCGGGGCGTGATCCGTTGCGCCCCAAATCATCAATCATAAATCATCCATCATAATTTCACGCTGCCGCCTTGAGGCGCGCGGCGAGATTGGGATCGGATTTGAGGAGCCGCATCTGCTCGGTGAGATTCCAGGTCTCCTTCTTGAACGGGTTCTTGGTCAGGCCATGCGGCTTGCCGCCACCGGCGGCATTGCCCGCCGAGCCGCCGCCGGCGTTGGACTCAAAGAGATGCGGCGCATCGACGACCTGCGTATCCACCCACTCATCGAGGGTCATGGGCGTCAGGCCGTCGCGGCCATAACGCACGGTCTTGCCGTCGCTCTCGAAAGCCGCCGGCGCGCCGTTCACCAGCTTGAACACGGCCCGGGCGCGGGCGGTGATGTCCGTCAGCGCGGTCGCGCGCAGGCCGCGCTTGGTGGCGGCGGTGACGACGCCCTGGTCAATCTGGATGGCCGTGAGCCGCGACGTGAGCGCGTCGCGCTCGCCTGTGAGGGTGGAAACCTGCTTCTCGAGATCAGCCTTGATGCCCTTGATGCGGCCCTCGATGACCTTCTCGACTTCGCCGGCCTTGAGGTGCTTGTCCTGTTCGAGCTTCTCCTTCTCGGCCAGCAAGGCGCGGACCTGCGTCGGGTCGATGCCATCGAAGCGCGCCTTGAGCTCATCGCGCTCCTTGCTCAGCGCGGCGTTGCTGGTGCGCAGCTGGTCAAGCTTCGCCTTGTCGATCGCGCCCTCCACGTCCAGCACCCAGGCGCCATCGCGCTCGGTGTAGAGCGGCAGATGTTCCGGGGCGATTGCCTCCCGATTGGTGTGTCGAAACTTCAGAGGCATGTGGCCTCCCCGTTCCGCATTCCGCACTCCGCATTCCGCGTTTGTGCGTCCCGCGTCTTGAATTTGAATTTCAGTGCCATAATGAGTGCGCGTGTTTTTGCGCACCCACCATTTAGCAGGTGTTTTTCAAAACCGTCGGGACACGAACTTCACGGGCGCGGCGTTGCTTGCGCCTCGTGGCGGCTCGTGGCGGCATGCCGCGCCCCGTGTAAGGAAAAAGTTTGGAGAAACTCTTGACCGCTGTTTGTGCGGTCGCGGATGAAAGAATGCCAACGTGCCGGGGCTTGCGAAGCTCCGAGCCGGCCATTCTAATCAACGCGCAAACCAGATGAGTCATCCCGTTCACCTCATCCTCTCGGCCGGCACGCGCATTGTGACGCGCAATGAAGTGGATCGCATCGGCGGTGGTCACCTCGTGGCCGCTGGTGCCGTGGCGGTAATCACCGCTTCACCCGCCGACGCGCAGCACGCCTACAAGGTGCGCTTCAATGACGGCTCCGAAGCCATGCTCCGACGCACGGAGTTTTCCATCCTGAAGGAATTCAAAGCCGATGAAGCGGTGGGCCGAGACTCCGATCGAGCCGACGCCGACTTCCAACACTGGCAACCGTTTATCATCTACCGCTGCGTCGTCGGCTCGCAGGCGTTCGGCTTGAGTGGCGACGACTCCGACGTGGACCGGCGCGGCATTTACCTGCCACCCGCCGATCTCCATTGGTCCCTCTACGGCGTGCCCGAGCAAATCGAGAACAACGACACGCAGGAAGCCTACTGGGAACTCCAGAAATTCCTCGTCATGGCCCTCAAAGCCAATCCGAACATCCTCGAATGCCTGCACACCCCGCTCGTGGAACACGCCACGCCGCTCGCGCAGGAACTGGTGGCCCACCGTAAGGTGTTCTTGTCCAAGCTCATTTACCAGACCTACAACGGCTACGTGATGAGCCAGTTCAAGAAGCTGGAGCAGGACCTCCGCGCCCGCGGCGAGATCAAATGGAAACACGCCATGCACCTCATGCGCCTGCTGCTCTCGGGCATCAGCGCCCTGCGCGAAGGCGAACTGCGCGTGCGCCTGGACGAACACCGCGCCGCGCTCCTCGCCATCAAACGCGGCGAACAACCCTGGCCCGAAGTCAACGCCTGGCGCCTGCGTCTGCACCAAAAATTTGATGAGGCATTTGCCTCAACCAAGTTGCCGGAGCGGCCTGACTACGAATGGGCGAATGAATTTCTGTTCAAAGCTCGCCGGGAAATGGCAGAACGGAGGATGCTTTGAATGTGCTCACTCAACCATCGACTCTCAACCTTCCACCGTCTTCAAAGGCCAATCAGTTTTTGCTGAATGCGAGGAGAAAGATCGCGACGTGAACATTATGGTTCGCGTGTCAGGCGAAAAAGCATCAGAA
>CAYQWK010000553.1:0-3756 GCA_964420805.1 uncultured Bifidobacteriaceae bacterium
CGCTTGTCACCATCGAGTTGATGGAGCAATCCCAGCGTCTGGACGCGCCCCAGCACGCGGCGACTGGTGGCAAGCAGGCGTTTCCCATCGGGGATTTCATATTTGGAAGGTTCCTGGGACAGAATGCGCGTGCCCTCGGCCAGCACCTGCGCGTGCCATTCCTTCAAACGCGCGTCGCTGGCGATGCGCTGTTTGAGCATGGCAAAATCAGCCTTCGAGGCGAACAGGCGCGGATGCCCGAGGCGCAGCGGCTTGAGAATCTCCGCCGGGGCCGGGATGGCGACATTTGTCTGCGCGCTCACAGGCCAGGCCGCGATCAACAGCATCGCCGCGCAAAGAAACGTGGTCAGGCCGGCACCAGCGTGCGGCGAAGCGTGCCGCTGGTGAGAATCCGCGCGCGTAACCCGCCGCGATGCTGCATCGCAGCCTCTGCGCCGGGGTGAAAGGCATAATCCATCCAGTAACAAGGTTTGCATTCCTCGACTCCGACGAAGCGCACGCCTTGAACTTCAAACTCGACACCCACCAGTTGATTCAAATCAACGCCGCGCGTGATGACGTTGCGGCGGAACACACCCGGCGGCCGGTCGAACACGCCAAATTGCGCTTCCAGCTCCCGATAAGTTTCGTCAGCGAAAAACGTGATCTGCCCCTTGTAATCCTCCTTGTGGTCGAAGAAGCGGTCGCCGCGAATGCCGCGGCCCGCCACGCATTCAATCTCGTCCACCTCGATGGTCGGGTGGTCCCCGGCCGGACCGCCGCTGTGACCAAACAAATTGTGGCCCGGCGAAATATAGAAATGCAGCAGTTCCATCACAGTGTCCGTGTTCACGGTCGTCTTGTACCCCCAGTACTTCGCATGCAAGTTGACCGGCATCAAGCCGCCGAAGGGACGTAATTGGCAGCGACGGACTGCAAAGACGCGAGGTAGAACTGGTCGCGCTGCGACCAGTAGCGCCGCGTTCAGCGGCGCAACGGACTTGCGAAAGGCTTGTTCTTCTTGCACACCGCGGACGAATCGCCAGCTGAACGCGGGCGAGTTGTCGCAGCGCGACAACCGCCACCTCCAGGAAACCGAGATGCCGCCCTCACGGGCAGGTTGACAGGTCTCCCGCGCCAAATTCCGGCGGAGTTGCAATCAGCGGCGGGAATCCTAGCTTTCCGGTGTGGAACTCGAACGCGCAACCGCTCCGGCCCCGGCTGAATACGCGTGGCTGCGCAACGGCCAGCACGCGGTGGAAACCATGCTCGCCGCGATCCAGTCTGCCCGCTCGTCGGTGCGCCTCGAGATGTTCATCTTCCGCGCCTGCCCGGTCGGCGCGAATTTCCGCCGGGCGCTGATCGAGGCGCAACGGCGTGGCGTGCGCGTGCGCGTGATGTGCGACGCTTTCGGTTCGTTTTCCTTGCCCTCGGACTATTGGGACCAGCTTGTCGCGGCCGGTGGTGAGTTTCGCTGGTTCAATCCCTTGCAATTGCACCGGCTCCTTTACCGCGATCACCGCAAGATTCTCGTCGTGGACGAGTCGCTGGCTTTCATTGGCGGCTTCAACATCGGCAGCGAATACTGCGGCGATGGCGTCACCGCCGGCTGGCGCGACCTCGGCTTGCGAATCACCGGTCCGCTCGCGCTTGCCTTGTCCGATGTGTTCGACGACCTGTTCGACCGCGCGGATTTGCGCCATCACCGCTTTCAACGCGTGCGCCGCACCCGCTCGGATGCGGCCGTGACCGGGCACGACTGGACGCTGTTGATCACCGGGCCGGGCCGCGGGCATCGCGCGTTGAAACACGCCCTCATCCACGACTTCGACCGTGCGAAGTCGATCCAGATCATGGCGGCGTATTTTCTGCCGGGGTTGGGAATTCTCCGCGCGCTCAGGCGGGCGGCGCGGCGTGGCGCGCGGGTGCAGTTGATTCTGGCCGGCAAGAGCGACGTGCGGCTCATGCGCCTGGCCACGCGGGGCCTTTACCCGTCGCTCCTGCGGTCCGGGGTGGAGATTTACGAATACCGCCCGCAAATCCTGCACGCCAAGATGATCGTGGTGGACGACGTGGTCTATGCCGGCTCGGCGAACCTGGATGCCCGCAGCCTCGGCATCAACTATGAGATCCTGGTGCGCCTGCCGGATGAACGCCTGGCGATGCAGGCGCGCGAGATGTTCGATGCCGACCTCATCCATTGCCGGCGCATCGACCGGCGGGAACATCGCCGGTTGCGGACCCTCTGGCAGAAACTCTTCGAGGGCTGGGCCTACCTGCTGCTGGCGCGCATCGATCCCTACTTCGCCCGGCGCCAACGCCGGTACCTGCTCAAGACGTGAGGAAGCGACCCGGTAGACTGTGCGGCATGGAGGATAACCGCAAATAGACACAAATCCTTCCGAACCCAACCTCGGCAAGTCCCGATCAAGCAGAACGCGCTCAAAGCAATGACTGTGTTTGTTCGACCAATCGCCTGGCCGATTCAACGTGATAAGTCGCCTGGCACTTCGGGCAAACCAGGTGGAACTCGTAGTAATAATCCCGGGTTGGCTTCCATCGGCCTTTGCGCTTGATGACGGGTGCCGAGCATTTGCCACACGGTTCGCCTTCCTGCATTTCGGGACGAACCTCACCGGTTTCGGGCTTGTTCTCGTAACCATGGTCCACCGGGAGATTGGGCTGACGCAAGGCGGCCGAAGCGAGTTGATCGCAACGCTCGTTTTCCTGATGGCCCGCATGACCGCGCACCCAGCGGAATTCCACCTGATGCGTCTGGCACAACGCATCCAACCGCTGCCACAAATCGACGTTCTCCGGACGTTCGGTTTTCGTGCGCCACCAGCCTTTCCGTTTCCACGCCGCCAACCAACCTTCCATCATGGCCTTCACCACATACTGCGAATCGCTGTGGAGCGTGACCTTGCAGGGTTGCTTCAACAGTTCCAGCCCCGCAATGGCAGCGAAGATTTCCATCCGATTGTTGGTGGTCTTCCGAAACCCTCCGCTGATCTCGGCGCGCTTCTTGGGATGAAGCAACACCACGCCATAACCACCCGGCCCGGGATTCGGTTCGCATCCGCCGTCGGTGTAAATCTCAACGTGTTGCATTTCGACCGTCGTTAAACCGGACTTCATACTGACTGCTGCCCATGCGCCACTCCCATGATGAGATGATGGCAGAGGAAGTCCTATGGACAAGGCTTTCCAGTTGGTACTTCACGTTTGTGAGTGGAGGTGCGGTGATTGCGGCCTGCGAACTCGCGAGGTGACAGCAACAATTGTCCGATGTGCGCCGAGATTCCGTCGAACACCACGCTCGGGTTTCCTGAAATCAAGTAACCAATCAAAGCGCCTTCGTGCGAGAATGGCGCGGCTTTGCATTTCAGATATTTGTCATCCAAATCGCGCAGGTAGCCGGTCAGTTTTCGATCCGTCTTCAAGGCCTTGGCCTCACTCGGCCAGACCGTTGAGTAATCGCCGCCACGCATGACAAAGCCGAAGTCATAGGCTTTGGACCGCGCTGGCGCGGGCGCGCGGGTTTCAAATTCGGGCATTTCAGGAATCAGAATGAAAGGTTCGTCACCGGATTGCCGCTCTTGAATCTTTATGCTGTGGTAACACGTTGCTGTGTCGCCTGGACACGTTCGTGTCATAAGGTAACACGTTCCTGTCTCGGCGAGAGGCGTTCGTGTCAGACGGAGACACGTTCATGTCGGACTGAGACACGTTCATGTCGGACTGAGACACGTTCATGTCGGACTGAGACACGTTCAT
>CAYQWK010000553.1:3856-3942 GCA_964420805.1 uncultured Bifidobacteriaceae bacterium
GTCGGACTGAGACGCGTTCGTGTCGGACTGAGACACGTTCGTGTCGGACGGCGACACGTTCGTGTCGGACGGCGACACGTTCGTGT
>CAYQWK010000554.1:0-3929 GCA_964420805.1 uncultured Bifidobacteriaceae bacterium
AGGATGCCGAAATCAGTAAAAGAGTTGACTGCTGAACGCAACGCGGTGATGGAACTGGCAGCGACGCTGGAGCAGATCACTGGCGCGAAGTTCGAGATCGTGGAGCGCGCACTCATCGCGGGCGAGCCGGCTATTCTGGTGGGTTCCGGGCCGGTGGTGCAGGAGCATTTCCCGGAGTTGCAGATTGAGAAGTTCGGCCCGGAGGAACTCGTGATGAGAACCAAGGGTGATCTCCTGTTGCTTGGTGGCGGGCGTCCGCGCGGGGTGCTCTACGCGGTGAACCGGTTCCTTCAGCAACGATGCGGTGTGCGCTGGTGGACGCCGTGGGCGACGAACTTACCGGCGCTGGCAACGCTTAAGATCGGCGACTTGAACGTGCGGGAGAAGCCGGCTTTCGAATACCGCGAACCGTACTGGTTTCCGGCTTTCGACCCTCGATGGGCGGTGCGGAATGGTGTCAACGGCCAGTCCGGCCGGATTCCGGCGGAGTGGGGCGATTGCATCCGCTACAAGGGCTTTGTTCACACCTTCTACCCGCTGGTGCCGACGACGAACTTCGCCACGCATCCGGAGTGGTTCAGCGAGATCGAGGGCCGGCGCACCACGAACCACGCGCAACTCTGCCTGACCAATCCGAAGCTGCGTGAGTTCCTTGTGGAGCGGGTGAAGGAATGGCTGCGCAAGTCGGACGCCCGGATTGTCTCCGTCTCGCAGAATGACTGGCAGGGCTGGTGCGAGTGTGCGGATTGCAAGGCGATGGACGACCGCGAGGGCAGCCATGCGGGCACCATGATCGACTTTGTGAACCACGTGGCAGAGCAGATCGAGAGGGAGTTTCCGCAGGTCGCTGTGGACACGCTGGCCTACCAATACACGCGCAAGCCGCCGCGGACGCTGCGGCCGCGTGCCAACGTCATCGTCCGGCTCTGCTCTATCGAGTGCAATTTCCGCGAGCCGCTGTCGCACGAATCGAACGCGAAGTTCGCCGATGACATCCGCGGTTGGGAGAAGATTTGCGACCGACTCTACATCTGGGATTACACCACGGACTTCGCGCATTACGTTCAGCCACACCCGAACTGGTTCGTGCTGGGAGACAACCTCCGCTTCTTCGCAGCGCATCATGTGCGCGGCGTGTTCGAGCAGGGCGCGTATCAATCGCACGGCTCGGAGATGGCGGAGATGCGCTCGTGGGTGCTGGCGCAACTGCTTTGGGACCCGCGGCAGGACGACCGGAAACTGATTCGCGAATTCCTCGACGGCTACTACGGCACCAATGCGGCACCGTTCATCTGGAAATACTTCGAACTGATGCACGAAGCCTCACGCGGGCACAACCTGACCTGCTACTCGGGGACGGACGCGCCGTTCCTGCGGTTCAAGCCGATGGTCGAGGCGGAGAAGTTGTGGCACGCGGCGGAAGGCGAAGCCCGTGCGGAGGCGGATTCTGAACATCAGGCGCGGCTCGCCCTCGGCCGGCTGCCGCTGACTTACGTGTGGCTGCGCCGTGGTGCGGCGTTGCGCGCGGAACATGTGGCACTGGGGGCGCAATCCCCTTTGGTGAATCGCGAACTGAATGGCGAGCTGCGCCGTGGAGTGCCGGATGAAGTTCTCGACAAGCTTTACCTGCATTCCGTTGAGCGACGACTGGCCGACACGGTTTCAGCGCGGGCGCGTATGATGGAGGAATTCCGAGCGACATGCCAGGGCGTCCAGGACAAACCTTGGACCAGGGTCACGTTGCTGAACGAAGGCGGTCTGACGCCAGCAAAGTTCCTCGACCGCTACTCGGTCACGAACGGCGCTTGGAGATGAACTGCTCGACGTATTTCCCCAGCAGATCGGCTTCGAGATTCACCTGGTCGCCCACCTTCCGCTCGCGCAGGGCGGTCACCTCGAAGGTGTGCGGAATGATCCAGATGCGGAAGCCCGTCTTCGTCACGCCCGCGACGGTGAGGCTGATGCCATCCACCGCGATGGACCCCTTGAACACCACGTAGCGCCGCACCTCGGCGGGCGCGGCAATGTCGAGCACGTGATCGGCCCCGGCCCGTTCCCAGCGGGTGATCTTCCCGAGGCCGTCAATGTGGCCGGTGACGAAATGCCCGCCGAGCCGGGCGTTGGCGGCTAATGACCGTTCGAGGTTCACGAGTGAGCCGGGTTGGGCGAACTGAAGATTCGTGCGCGTCCAGGTTTCGCGCAGCAAGTCGAACTGCAACGACCGTCCCTTCTTCTTCACCACGGTCAGGCAGCAACCGTTCACGGCAATGCTGTCGCCAAGTTTGACCCCGCACGCGCAAATGCCCGCACGCACGACGAGTTGAATGCCCTTGGCGGTTTCGCGCACGGACTCGATGTGCGCCGCCTCCTCGACGATGCCGGTGAACATTACTGCACCTCGATCTTGATCGTGTGGGTGACGGGCACGAACGCGGTCTTGATCGCGGCGGCGAGCGGGGCGCGGGTGCGTTCGGTTTCCTCGGCGATGGCGTCCAGGTCGAACTTTCCATCCTTGCACGCCGCGAACAGCTTCAACACCTCGGCGTCTTTGGCGCTCTCCAGCGGCTTGCAGCGGTCCTCCTTGGTGCTGAACCGGCCCGACGGCAGGTCATGGAAGAGTTGCTTGATCTGCTTCGTCTCGTAGCTCTGCTTGGCGATGACCGCCTTGTCCACCGCCTTGAAGGCATCAGAGAAGGGGTTGACCGCGAAATCGGCGGCGAGGTTGATGCCCTGCGCGAGTTGGGCGGAGGAATATGTCGCGGAGTTCGTGCCCCAAGTCACCTTGTAACTCTGCGCCCCGCCGCCCTTGGCCACCAGGGTCAGGCGATTCAGTTCCTGATTGAAGGGCAGGAGAGTCATCGCCGAGCGAATGCTGCTGTCCTTGTCCAGTTCGCCGGCGGCGCAAAACGGATAGCGCGTGCTCTTGATCTCCACCGAGCCTTTGCTGGCAGCCACGACCTCGTGGCCGGCGGTCGCGGTGGCCTTGCCGGAGTCGAGATCGACGGTGATGGATCCGATGTTGCCATCGAGGCCGAGCGCCTTGAGGAAGGAATAGGCCATCGAGAAACTGCCCGCCCAGCCGGGATGCACGCCGTCACCGCCGGCGATGTTGTATTTCTCGCCGTAACGTTTGCGGCCCTCGAAGCCGGCGTTGAGCATGGGCCAGAACACGTCGGCGAACCCGACGTTCTCCGCTTGGGCGATCTCGATGCCAATGTTGCGTAGCGTGCAAAGATTGGTGTTCTTGGTCTCGACCCCGGCGGCGTCCCAGCCGGGATTGTTCTTGGTGCCCACGCAACCCGGCGAGCCTTGCACCACGCGCGCCCCGGCGGCCTTGAAGGACTGCACGATGGCCGTGGAATACTTGCGGTAACGGTCCCCGATCTCCGGGCGAAACGGCCCATACCCGTGGTCGTTCATACCGTAGCAGGTCGTGGCAATGGTTGGCTTGAAGCGCAGGCAGTCGTTGGTCATGCGGCGCAGAAAACCTGGCGCCACCTCGCCGCCCCAGCCGTACTGACGCACGGTGATTTCCAGGTCAGGCACACACACGGTCAGATACGTTTCCATCACGCGCGAATACATCTTTTGCTCCGTGATCGAATCGCCGCAGATGGCCAGGCGGTCGCCCTTCTTGAGCAACAACCCGGCGGGTTGCGGCGCGGGCGCGGGCAGGAACTTCTCGAAATACGGATCAGCCGGCTTCGCAGGAATCAGGGCTGCGACTGCCTGGGCGGAGCAGGGGAGCAACAATGAAAGGACAACCGCCAACGAGGCGGCAATGGAGGCAAGTTTCATAAAACGCGTGCCGGGCTTGTAGCCGGAGAACGCCGCGAATGGAAAGTGAAACTTCGACTCTGCGATCACCCAGACGGGAGTAGGGGTGGATACCCACATGGCGGACCCGAGTTTCTACAACAACGTGAAAC
>CAYQWK010000555.1:0-3896 GCA_964420805.1 uncultured Bifidobacteriaceae bacterium
GCTCGTGGACCGGCTGCTGGCCTCTCCGCGCCACGGCGAGCATTGGGCGCGACACTGGCTCGATGTGGTGCGTTACAGCGACAGCAACGGCTTCGACTGGGACGAATTCCGCCCGCGCGCCTGGCGGTTCCGCGATTACGTCATCCGCTCGTTGAACGCGGATAAACCGTTCGACCAGTTCATCCGTGAGCAACTGGCCGGCGACGAGTTGTTCAACGGCGCGCCCACCAACGCGGCGCAGCAGGACGCGCTCATTGCCACGGGCTTTCTGCGCCTCGGCCCGCAGGACAACTCCGCCGCGCTCTTCAACGAGCAATCCCGCGCCCGGCACGAATTGCTGGCCGACCTGACTGAGACCACGGCGAGCGCGTTCCTTGGCCTGACCATGTCCTGCGCGCGTTGCCACGATCACAAATACGATCCACTTTCGCAGGCCGACCATTTCCGCCTGCGCGCCTTCTTCGAGCCGGTGAAATACGCCGACGACACACCGCTCGATCTCGCCGCCGAGCAGGCCGCCATCCGCGCGCACAACCAGGCGCTCGATGCGCAGATCAAGCCCCTCCAGGACCAGCGCGATGCCATCCTAGATGGCGTGCGCAGGCGGTTGCGCGAGGAATTGTTGGCGAAGCTCTCCAACGAGGAACGCGACCTCCTGAACACGCCAAAGGACAAACGGCCAGAGGCGCTGAAGGGTAAGATCGAGGGCATCGAGAAGAAGGTTGAGGTAAGGGACAAATCGCTTCCTGCCGCCTTGAGCAAGGAGCAGAAGGCGGAGACGGACGCTCTGGCCAAACAGATCGATGAGATCAAGAAGCGCAAGCGCCCGTTCACGCTCGGACTGCTGATGACGGACACGAGGGACAAGGTGCCGGTGACCAAAGTCCTTTACCAGGGCGACCACAAAGCCGAGCGCGAAGCCGTCACGCCGGGCTTCATCTCCGCGCTCGACCCGAATCCAGCCGTGTTGCTCAAACCCGCCAACACCAACACGACCGGCCGGCGTCTCACGCTGGCCAACTGGATTGCCTCGCCCTCGAACCCGCTCACCGCGCGCGTGCTGGTGAACCGCGTCTGGCAGGCGCATTTCGGCCAGGGTCTCGTCGCGACCGCGAACGACTTCGGACTTGCCGGCGCCCGGCCCACACACCCGGAGTTGCTCGACTGGCTGGCCGCGCGGTTCGTCGCGGATGGTTGGAGCCTGAAGAAGCTGCATCGATTGATTGTGACCAGTGATGCCTACCGAAGGGGGACGGTGGTCAGTGAATCAGTAATCAGTAAGACAGTGAACAGTGAGGCGACACACCAGTCCAAGACCTCCGGAACTGTTTCACTGATCACTGACTCACTGATTACTGATTACTCCCGCCGCCCGCTCCGCCGGCTCACCGCCGAGCAACTGCGCGATTCCCTCCTTGCCACCTCGGGACTGCTCACCCCGCGCGACAGCGGCCCGCCGGTCTGGCCCGAACTGCCCGCGGAGATTCTCCAGGCCAATCCCGCCTTCCTTGATGATAACGAAACGAAGACGAAAGGCTGGTATCCCTCGCCAAAGAAGGAACAGAACGTACGGAGCATCTTCCTCGTTCAGAAAAAAACCGTGCGCGTGCCATTCATGGAGACCTTTGACCTGCCGGAAAATTCGCTCTCCTGCCCGCGCCGCACCGAATCCATCGTCGCGCCGCAGGCCCTCACGCTGTTGAACGGGACGATCACAATCGAGGCCGCGCGGGCGCTGGCGGCAAGGGTGCGGCGGGAGGCGGGGGACACACCGCAGGCACAAGTCGAGCAAACCTTCCTGTGGGTGCTGCAACGCACACCGTTTCCCGCCGAACGCGACGCCTGCCTCGAACTGCTCTCCAGGCACGGCCTTCCCCAACTCTGCCGCGCGCTTCTCAACGTGAACGAGTTTGTCCACCTCGACTGATCCGGTTGCCGCGTTGATCGAGTGCGCGCAGGACAATTCAGCATGTTCGGCGTCTGATCTTCGTGCAAAATATCGCTCATGATTTGATTCAAGGTTGCCAGCCGGGACCTCACACATCACTCTGCCGGGCACTTCCGAAACTCATCCAATTCATCTAACTCAGTTGTGCTGCCCGGCCACTGCTTTGGCAGGGTTCAGGCTCCGGGAAGCGTGTTGACCAGCTTGCCGGCTTGCCGGCTTGCTTCGCAGCCTTATCTCTGCAACGATCCGGGCATCTCATCAACGCCTTCCAACGGAACTGGAATGGAAGGGAACACTGAACAACTGGAAACCCATGCAACAAAAACTGCTCAAACTCGTATTGTTTGCCGCTGCCATGCTCACGGCTCAACACACCTTTGGCCAGGGCACAACCTTCACTTACCAAGGGCGGCTCAATGACAATGGCAGCCCTGCCAACGGTCTGTACGACCTGCGCTTCGCAGTGTATGACGCGGTGTCTGGCGGCGCGGTTCAGGGGATGATTTCGACGTTCGACGACCTCGCGGTGACGAACGGGCTGTTCACGGTGGAGTTGAATCCTGGAGCTGTGTTCGACGGAGCACCACGTTGGATCGAGATCGGTGTCCGGCCGGGGGCCAGCACCGGCGCGTTCACCAACCTGAATCCGCGAACACTCCTGACCGCCACGCCATACGCGATCACCGCCGGCAAGGTGACGGGCCTGGTGCCGGCGGCGCAAGTGAGCGGTGTGATTTCAAACAGCAATCTGCCAACCAACGCCACATTCTCCGGCACCGTCGCGGCCGCAAACTTCACAGGCAACGGAGCGGGAATCAGCAATGTCAACGCGGCGACGCTCGGCGGCCTCGGAGCGGGGAGTTTCTGGAAGACCAACGGCAATGCGGGAACCAGCCCCTTCAACGGCGCGTTCCTCGGCACCACGGACAACCAACCGCTGGAAGTCCGCGTGAACAACGTGCGCGCACTGCGCCTGGAACCGACGGCGGGCACGCCGAACCTGATCGGCGGCGGCGCGGGCAACCTCATTTTGGGGGGCGTGACCGGCGGCACCATCGCGGGAGGGGAAAGCAACCGCGTCTTCGCGAACCACGGCGTGGTCGGCGGCGGTGAAAATCACAACCTCGCCGCCGGGGCGACCAACTCCGTGATCGCGGGCGGGCATCGCAACTCGATTCTCGGCACGGCCTACGGCGCGGTCGTCAGTGGCGGGCGCAGCAACCTCATTGACCAGGTGTCGTTTGGTTCCGTCATCGCCGGCGGGTTTGCCAATCAGATTGAGCAACTCGGCCTCTACTCCGTGATTGGCGGCGGCGCCTTCAACAGCGAGGGCACGAAAACGCACGCGGCGTCAGAGCTCGGCGGCTCCGGCAACCGCCTCGGCACCAACGCCGACTACTCCACCATCAGCGGCGGCTGGAACAATACAAACGACGGCCAGCGTTCGGTGGTGGGCGGCGGTTTTGGCAACTGGATTCAGCAGCAGACTGGCAGCGTCATCGCGGGCGGCAATGTGAACCGCCTGGGTGTGACCAATCGCCTGACCGGCGGTGGACTGGTCAACAACGGCCAGAACACCGTCTCGGGCGGCTCGGGCAACTACATCTTCACCGAGACGACGAGCAGCGCCATCGGCGGCGGTCTGAACAACACGATTTACGAGGGCGGTGATTTCGGCACGGTGCCGGGCGGTTATTGGAACGCTGCGACCAACGCCGCCTTCGCCGCCGGCACGCGCGCCGAGGCCCGGCACAGCGGCGCGTTCGTCTGGGCGGACAACCGGGCGTTCGTCTTCGCCTCCGCCAGCACAAATGAGTTCGCCGTGCGCGCCGGCGGCGGCGTGCGGTTCGTGACCGATGGCAAGGGTGCGATTCTGGACGGTCGCCCGGTGTTGACCACGTTGACGACGAACGCGGTGCAGATGACGAACGCGGGCAACATCTTGGGC
>CAYQWK010000556.1:0-3889 GCA_964420805.1 uncultured Bifidobacteriaceae bacterium
ATCTGCTCGTCGTCCCCGTCGCCGGCGCCGGTCCGGTTGTCGCCGGTGAGGACCACCTGGCCGGTGTGGTGCTGCATGCTGTTGTAGAAGACAATGTCGCCGTTCACCAGCGTCGGCTGGCCGTTCTCGGTTTTACCCAAGTCGTTGACCTTGCCGCTACCGCCGCAAAGGAAGGCGACGACATCGAGGTCATAGTCGGGTTCCTTCTTGGCGAACATGGAACCGAGCAGTCCGCCCGACTTCGCCTGTGCGATGTCCCATCCGAGGCCGATGGTGACTTTCGACAGGTCGTTCTGGTCCTTTCGCAGGCTGACGCCTTGTCCCTTCTTTAAGTTCACTACCATGACGCCCCCCCAACAAACAGAATGACTACATGACGACGTTAACCTCCGGCGGTGGAGGCGGCAAATCGCCCAGTCCGGTGACTTCCTTCTGGCCAGAGTCGGCCTTTTGGCTTCCGGAGGACACCGAGGCCGAGACCCACTTGAAAAACGCCTTGATCGTCGCCGAATCGGCCGTGTCCAGTTGCACAACAACCTCGGTGATCTGCTTGAGCACGGTTGAATCGCCGCTGGGACCCGCGGCGCAGGCGACGACCATTCCGGTCTTGGCCTTGCGCAGGCCGGCAAGGCCGCGCTGCCAGTCATCGGTCGGTGAGCCATCGGTCATGAGAAACACCAGCGGCTTCCAATCACCTTTCTTTTCCGCGGTGGTCTTCTCCACCTCAGCGTCGATGCGCTGCCCCAGCAGCGCGAGCGCATCGCCGAGGGCCGTGGTGCCGCCGGCCGTGAGGCTAGGCATCTGGAACGACGCCAGTTCGGTCAATGGGACGATCTGCTTCGCCGCGCTGTCGAAAGTCAGGACGGACAGGTAGGCAGTCTCCAGAGCGTAGGGATCCTGGCGCAGGGTTGAAACCAGACCCTGCAGGCCGTTCTTGACGGCTTCGATGGGCTCGCCGGACATGGAGCCGGAGGTGTCGAGAACGAGATAGACAGGCAAGCGGCGCACGGGGATCTCCTCCGGGTCAGACGATGTTGACGCCGTACTGGCGGCACAGGGCTTCGAGTCCGCCGGCATAGCCCTGGCCGACGGCCTTAAACTTCCACTCGCCGCCATGACGATAGATTTCCGCGAAGACCAATGCCGTTTCCGTGCTGTAATCCTCTGAAAGGTCGAAACGGACGATCTCCTGGTCGGTATCGTGGTTGACGATGCGTACGTAAGCATTGCTGACCTGGCCGAAGTTCTGTTTGCGAGACACGGCGTCGTAAATGGTGACGGTGACGATCAGGCGCTGCACTCCTGGCGGAACCTGATCGAGGACAACCTTGAGGGACTCGTCGTCCCCGTCACCGGCACCGGTCCGATTGTCACCGGTGTGCGTCACGGATCCGCAAGGAGAGCGCAAGTCCCCCGATCCATAGAAGACAAAGTCCTCGTCGCGTGCAACCTTCCCGGTGGCGGTCACCAAGAAAACACTGGCGTCGAGGTCGAAATCCTCACCCGTGGTGGACCGAGCATCCCAACCCAACCCGACGAGCAGTCGGTTGAGGTTGGGCGATGTGCGTGACAGGGAGACGTTGCCCCCTTTTGCCAAGCTGACTGCCATACGATATTTATCCTTCCGATGAGGCCTATGCCGTTTCCTGCTCCACGGCTCCGCAGCGCTTGTAGCGAATCGACGAGATCAGGGCCAATGCGATGAAGCCCACGCCGACGAGGCCGGTGATAACCTCCGAGACGTGATAAACGATGCCGGCGAGCATGATCGCGGCGAGCGCTCCGATCGCGTAGTGGGCGCCGTGCTCAAGAAAGACGTATTCGTCCAGCGTTCCCTTGCGGACCAGGTGCACCGTCAGCGAGCGGACAAACATGGCGCCTATAGCGAGCCCGAGCATGATGATCACCACGTCGCGCGTGATGGCGAAGGCACCGATGACACCGTCAAAGGAAAACGACGCATCCAGAACCTCAAGGTAAAGGAAACCGGTCAAACCGTTGCGCTTGGCGCTGGCTACGGCCGCCGCCCCCTCATCCTCGCTTTCGAAAAGGCTGTCGAGACTGCTGACAGCCACGAAAAGCACTGCGCCTCCCACACCGGCGACCAACATCGTCAGACGGTCCGTGGCGTCGACCGGCAGGAACTGCTGCATTGCCAACAGCACCATGAGGGCAACGACGACGGCGATCGAATCGAGCTTGCCCAGCTTGGCTAGCCGTTCTTCGGCGGCACCCAGCCAGTGCAGCTCCTTGCTCTCGTCGAAGAGAAAGGAGAGGAATACGAGCAAGAGAAACACGCCGCCGAAGGCGGCGATACCGACATGGCTCGCCTGAAGATGGCGGGCATAATCGTCGGGACGATTGAGAGCCATGCCGGTCACGTCCGCTACGCCCAGCCCGGTGGCCACCGCCACGATAGCGATGGGAAAGAACAGGCGCATTCCGAAGACGGCGATCACGATGCCGACGGTTAGGAAGACTTGCTGCCATTTCTCGTCCATGTCCTTTAGCACGGAGGCGTTAACCACAGCGTTGTCAAAGGACAGGGAAACTTCCATCACGCCAAGAATGGCCGCCAAAACGATGGCTCCAGCAACACCGTATCCCGACTGGGCGCCCCAGAATCCAGCAACCGTCAGACAGATAATCGTAACAACAAACGAGAGGCGAAAGTCCTTCATCGCGGCTGTTTCTCCCAACGGCAGTCTGCTATCTCCCATGCTGCAGCAAGTAAGACTACCAGTAGTGACGAAGAAGCGCAAGCGTCCGAAACTCACAAACTCCCATCTTTCGCGAAAGAGTTTCGAGCGGCCCAGCTGCAGCGGCCTGGGAACTTCCGGAAAATTCTGGTACAAGCGTACTACCACAGGAAACGACATAGGGCCCTTCATGCTCACTGCCCACCCCCAAACACCTTCAACTTCACGAACGCCCCGGCGAGCGTTGCCATAACCAGTCCGGTCACTAGCATCCGGACGATCGTCAGGCATATGGTCTTCTTCGCTTCGTTGAACGCATCGAGCAGACTGCGCAGCTCACGGATGTCGTGCGCCGCATCAGCGCCATCGAGCCCCACGCCGTGTAGGGCGTGTCGGGCCCCGCGCTCGGCCGCCCGCTCCAGGATCGCTTCGAATTCTTCCCGCGGCACCGTCACCATCTTGCGCCGCTCCACTCGGGTTTCTTCCATCGCCTCATTCTCCAGAAAGCAGAAACCCGCCAGGCGGCGGGCTCCAAAAGCCTCTTGATCCGTTCGGGGGCCTCAGATCGCCACCCCAGCGCTCCAGCCAGTTGCCTTGTAGGCTGAGAGCACCGCCTCGTCCTCCATGAAACAGAGCCAGCCGACCCTGGGCGCGTAAAACTCCCAGGCCCCGCCAATGCGCACCGCAATCTGGCCGCTGCGCCCCGACCAGGCGCCCGTCGCGCCCGCCGGAATCAGGTAGCGATCGCCGTCGACCGCACTCGCCGGCGGTGTACCGAGATCCCGGTCCTTGACCGAAAGCCCCACCACGGCACCGAGTCGCTTCAAGTTCGCGTCCATGCCGTCCTTCCAACCCGACTCGCCCAGCGTCCAGCCATAGCTGAGCCCCAGGTTCGGATCCACACTCGCCATCAGATGCCTCCGTAGTACTGACCGTAACGCAGGCCATACCCCGCCCGGTCGAACTCGATGACTTGCTTCTGCCAAGACACGTGCCCACCCCGCTCGGCCTCGATCTCGATTCGCAGATGACCGTTGATCCTTGATAACCCCGAATCGCTCGCCTCTTCCGCGAGCGTCCAGGTGACATTGCTGCCGATGAGCCCCGCGAGCGTTCTGACGAGCACGCTCTTCTCATTGAACAGCCGCACGGTCGTCGTCTGCCCGGCCTCCGGCGTGATCGACCCCTCG
>CAYQWK010000557.1:0-3873 GCA_964420805.1 uncultured Bifidobacteriaceae bacterium
CCAGCGGCGACCCCTTCGTGTTCGGCTCAGCGCGGCCGCTCGATTTCGGCCATGGGGCGGCGCACAAGCTCGAACTGATTTCGGAGTACCGTATTCGGCACGGTGAGGCGGTAGCCGTGGGAATCGCGCTCGACACGATTTACTCGAGACTGGCGGGCTATCTGGACGCAGTGAGTTGCGAACGCATTCTGGTGCTTCTGGAAAGGCTCGGTTTTGAACTTTTCGCGAAGGAGTTGCTCCACGAAACCACCGACGGCTCGCCCGTGGTGTTGAAAGGGCTGGAGGAATTCCGCGAACACCTTGGCGGCCGTCTCACCATCACGCTGCTCCACGGAGTGGGGCGCGGATTCGAGGTGCATGAAATGGACTCGGCCGCAGTGCTCGCGGCCATCGGCGAACTCCACGACCGACACCGCAACCAGGCGGCTCGTCTGTCTGCAAACGCGTGACACGCGTCGCCGTCATCAACATCGTTGGCCTAACCCGCGCACTGATCGGCGAACACACGCCGGCCTTGCGCCGGTTCATGGAATACTCGGGCCTGGCCAAAGTCGAACCTTCCCTCCCAGCCGTCACCTGCACCGCCCAGACGAATTATGTCACCGGCACATCGCCCGCCCGCCATGGAATCGTGGCCAACGGTTGGTACAATCGCGAACTGGCGGAGGTGCAGTTTTGGAAGCAATCGAACCACCTCGTCCAGCAGCCCAAGCTTTGGGATGAGCTTCGTGTGCGCGATTCCAGATTCACCTGCGCGAAGCTGTTCTGGTGGTTCAACATGTATTCCACCGCCAACTGGTCCATCACGCCGCGGCCAATATATCCGGCCGACGGCCGCAAGGTATTCGACATTTACACCTCTCCCGCCTCGATTCGCACTGAGATTAAAGCAGCCCTCGGCGAGTTCCCATTCCCCTGCTTCTGGGGACCGGCCGCCGGCGTGAACACCCCGCAAGGAAAGCCAGCGGCAGTCTCCCAGTGGATCGCAAATTCCGCGCGCTGGATCGAGGCGCGCCATTCGCCAACGCTCTCGCTGATTTATCTCCCGCACCTCGACTACAATTTGCAGCGCTTCGGCCCGCACGATCCGCGCATCACCGATGATCTGCGTGCCATTGATGAAATTGCCGGAGGCCTGATTAATTTCTTTCGCAGCCGCTCCGTCCGCGTGGTCCTGCTTTCCGAATACGGAATCACCGAAGTGAAACAGGCGATCCACATCAACCGCCTCCTCCGCGAACGTGGCTGGCTGGTGGTAAAGGATGAACTGGGCCGTGAAATTCTCGACGCCGGCGCGAGCAACGCCTTCGCGGTGGCCGATCATCAAATCGCGCACGTCCATATCAATGACCCGTCCATAACCAAGGACGTGCAGCGCCTACTCACCTCCACACCCGGCATCGCGCAGGTCCTGGGCGATGTGGAAAAATCCGCGGCGGGCCTTGATCATTCACGGGCCGGCAGCCTGGTGGCGGTGTCGGATCAGGATGCCTGGTTCACCTATTATTACTGGCTCGACGACGCCCTGGCGCCGGACTTTGCGCGCACGGTGGACATTCATCGGAAGCCGGGCTATGACCCGGTGGAACTGTTTCTCGATCCTGCGCTCGGATTTCCCAAGGCGCGCATCGCCTGGCGATTGCTGCAAAAGAAGCTCGGTCTTCGAATGTTGATGGATGTAATTCCACTCGACGCCAGCCTGGTGAAAGGGTCGCACGGCTGCCGGCCCGGAAATTCCGATGACTGGCCGGTGCTGATGGGCGATAACCTCAAGCTCCCGTCCACCCTGCACTCCACGGACGTATATGGCGTGCTCCGCGACGCGGTGATCGCGGAGACTTGATCGCACGCACTATTGCGCGCGAATCCGGTAATACCGCTGTGCGACTGCGGTGTCGTTGGTCAACGTGACGGATGCTCCCGTGCCGGCAATGGTGCCGAGGTTGATCCAGTTGGTGGCATTCAAGCCATCCTTGTAATCCACCAAGTAAGACAGGCCCGAAACCGTGTTCCACGTGAGGCGCGAGGAACCTCCCACCCGCGTGAGTAGGTACGGAACGCCACCCTTGAGGATGGTGAAGTAGTCCGCCACGACGCCGGTTTCGCGAATAAACTGCGCGTCGAGCCGGTCGCCATTGATCTCGAAGTAAAGCGATCCGAGACGGTTGTAGGAAACATACATGGCGGGATGATTCAACGCGCCGCCGCCGGTCTTGCCCGCGCTGCCGGTCACGACATAGACCGTGCCCTGACGGGCGGCGAGACCCAACGGCTTGAGATACGGCCCCGCGACATCCGCGCGACCGCCGCGGGAATCGAGAATATTGGTCGCGGCCAGGCCGCCGGAACTTCCGTAATGGCCGTCGAGCAAATGGCTGCGTTCGTAGGCATGGCTGTGGCCGCACAGCACCAAATCGACGCCGTGATCCTCCAGGATTGGAAGGAGGTTCTGCCGCATCTCGATCAGGTTCGATTCCGTGTCCGAGTTATGGCTGCCCTTGGTGTACGGAGGGTGGTGCCAGAAGGCGACGATCCAGGCTTGCGTGGTGGAATTCAAATCGTTGTTCAGCCAGGTGGCCATGGTGCCGTTCGCAGTCCGGCCTGAAGTCATCGAGTCGAGACAGACGAAATGAATGTTCGCGTAATCGAAGGAGTAATAATCCTCGGTCCCGGAAGCAACGCCGCCAACCTCGCCATCCTTGGGCAACGAGAAGATCTGGTAATAAGCGATGGTACTGGACGGACTGCTGGATTGGTCGGTCTCGTGATTTCCAATGGTTGACCAGAGAGGCGTCTGCCGCAGTGTGACGGGATAGGTGTCGAAGATGGCCTTCTGATACTCCGCATCAAGGCCGGCATTGTATGCGTTATCACCGAGCAGCAGCATGAGGTCAAGTTCGTTGGTGCCGAAGTGCCTGTAGAACGCGTCCCGTACGTTGAACTGATCCTCGTTGGCCGTACCGCAATCGCCCAACGCCCAGACGCGCGTGCGCTTGCGGGCGCCCGACAGCGGCGAGGTGGTGAAATAGAAACTCGAATCCCCCAACAACGCAGCGTTGGTTGTCCCCACGGAATAATAGTAACGGGTGGAGGGCGCGAGGTTGGTCAGAACGATGCGATGATCGCTGTTCAACGAGGTCGAGCGAACAGACCACTGGAGATTAGTCGGATGCAGGCCGAACCGCACGCGGCTCGTGACGCTGGCGTCGGTGCGCCATTTCACGATGATGTTCGTCCAACTGCCGGCCTGCAGCCACGGTCCGCGGATCACCGAGGGTAGGTCGGTGCCATTGAGCCGGAGGTCGAAGCTGAGATCGCTGCTTCCCGGATCGACCTGATGAACCTCGACCGCGACCACGTTGGTGCCGGTAACGAGAACGGACTTGTCGAGCACAGCACGGATCGGCACGTTCTCCCACGTGGAATCCGCGAAATTCGTGTAGGTAATCGTTCCTGTCGGGAGATTCGTGCGCAGAACTTCTGTGCCGTTGATGTAAACCACCGCCCCGTCATCAAGAACCATGTCGAGGATCAGGTCCGTCACGTCGGCGAGGTTCGAAATGACAAAGGACTTCCGGAAATATGTGGTCGTAAATTTGGCTGACGAACTTCCGCCGTAGCTGACCACACGGGCCTCGTCGCCATCTCCATAACCCAACTGCGCGGGGCCGTTGGTCCAGGTCGAATCGTTGAAGGCTGGCGCGGTCCAGCCAGTTCCCTGGTCGGAGCCGTTGTCGAGGTACTTCCAGGTCGAACCGAAAGGCAGGAGCACCAGATTGCTGGCCAAGCCGCTACCGACCGTAAACTTCTTCGTGGAGGAAACGCCAAGCAACCCGTCGTTGTCACGTGCCAGCGCGCTGATGACTTAAGCGC
>CAYQWK010000558.1:0-3871 GCA_964420805.1 uncultured Bifidobacteriaceae bacterium
CGTCGTTCGGGGTCTGGTATTTGTGGGCGGGACGGTTGTGGCAGTCCATGCAATCCACGGTGCGAAGCGGGAATCCGCTGATTTCGTTGGTGAAGAGCCGTTCGCGGTATTCGGTGATGGCACCTTGTGAATCAATGAATCGGACGTAAGGGATGCGCTGGCGAGTTTCGTCGGTGGTCCAGGTGCCATCCTTCTCACGTTTTGCGGCGATGTATTCAACTTTGGCGCCCACATTCATGTGCCAGTGGATTCCACCGACCGGGCCATGGGTTGGATCACCGCCGCCGACCTTCATCGTCAATCGGACGGACCACGGGGTGTTGGTTTCGTCGCCCAGGAAGTAGTCGTAAGTACGGTCCAGATTGCCGACGAACTTCTTCGGCCAATGGCATTGCTCGCAGGTTTCCTGGGCGGGCCGGAGGTTCTTGATGGGGGTTGGAACCGGGCGCGGGTATTTGTTGAAGGCCACCGCATAAAGCTGGTAGCTGCCGGAAAGCTTCGATCGGACGTACCAAGTGGCACCAGATCCAATATGGCATTCCGCGCAGGCTACCCGTGCGTGGGAACCATGCTGATACGTGATAAGCTCTGGTTTCATAACGGTGTGGCAGGCTTGCCCGCAGAATTGCACGGACTCGGTGTAGTGATAGCTGTGGTAGCTCAACAAGGCGGTGACGAATAGAAATACCGCGGCACCGCCTAGAAAGAACGCAAGTAGCTTGCGGTCACGGCGCCGGCCAAGGTCGATCGAAAACGTCGGCGTGACAGCCCCCGTCTTCTTCTGTTTGCGACGTTGCCAGATGACTCCGGCGATTACGAAAGCAGCTCCAATGGTAAGAAACACCGGCGTGATCAGATACGTCAGCACGCCAACGTACGGGTTCGAAAAATGAGCGAACGTGTCCAGCAGGAACAAGAGGAAGAACGCGAAGAGACTGCCGAGGATAATTGTGACACCGGTCAGGCTCGTCCAGTTGCGGAAGATGCCAAACCGGGGTGCCCGGTCGGGTTGAGGTGTGTTGTTCATAGGTATATCAGTAATGCTCTATTGTCTTGGTCCGCCTGCAAAATTTCATCTATCGCTGGCGGGCGGGTGTGGTCGCCCGCCAGCTTTGTGATCCGCAATAGCTCCGGAAGAGGCCGTGGGCTACTTCTTGAAGGTCCGCATGTAGGCCACGAGCGCCTTGATGTCTTCGTCGCTCGCACCTTCAATGGGCTTCATCAAGGTCTTGTCTTCCTTGTCCTTAAGGCCCTCTTTGATTGCCTTGAAACTCGCGTCGTCCTTCATCTCAGCCTGAACTTTGGGATCCGTATAGTCCTTTGCACCCAGTTTTTTGCCCATCTTGGTTTGCCCCTTGCCATCCTCGCCATGGCATTTTTGGCATTCCTTTTCGTAAAGCGCTTTCACGTCCGCCGCGCGGGCGGCGGCAACGGGCAAGGCCAGGGCGGCGATGAGGATCGGGATCAGTGTTTTCATGTTCGGATTCGGTTTTGTGTTTTGGTGCATCGACCAGCAACCGCGCTGGCCAAATCGGAACGGCCGGCGTCCTCGCGACACCCTTGTCCGGCTCGTTGTGCTGTGAACGCATGTGCGATCAAGTTCACGTTCTGAATGTCGGGGGATGTCCGCTATATGCGCATTTCTGTTCTTGTCAAAGCCTGCGCGTTTCTTGGCCGTAGGGCGGAACCCGGAGCGAATCGCTTCACATCGGCTGTCGGTTCTGGTGGCATCCACCGTACCGAAAACTTCGCTTTATTCCGCCATCCACCCCTGCTACGTTCGCGCGCCTTATGAATCGTTTGAACAACATTGTGCCCGCCATTTGCGCGATCGTGTTCGCTGCAAGTTCCGCCTGCGGTCAATTGCTTCCACCTGCCAGCACGCCGCCCCCTGCGATCACACCGGCGGCCCCACCGCCAGCCGCGGTGCCCGGAGTCCCACCCGCTCCCACGGCGGATCCGAATGCGCTCAAGTTTGATGCCGAGCAGAAGGAATTCAACGCCGGTCCCGCTGATGTCAGCGCGCCGTTCACCTTCCATGTCACGAATGTGTCGGCGCAGGCGGTTTCGATCAACCGTCTCAGTACCTCGTGTGGTTGCACCGTGGCGCAACTGCCCTCGCAACCTTATCTGCTCGGCGCCGGGTCAAACGTCGCGATCAACGTCACGCTCGACCTGCGCGGCAAGATGGGCACGGTGGTCAAATCCGTGAGCGTGGATTCCGCCGCCGGTTTCAAGTCGCTGCTCGTGAAGGCCAACATTCCCGCCCCGACCAACGCCGCTCCGAACGCCGCCATTGTCAACGCGGCCACTCCGGCCATGAACGACCGTGCCAAGAACATCCAGGCAGCCCTCACTGACCGCCAGGCCGTGCTCAAGGGCGATTGCGCGAAATGTCACGTGGACAAGGGCATTGGAAAATTCGGCAAGGAGCTTTACGACGCGGATTGCGGCATTTGCCATGAGGCCGAACACCGCGCGGCGATGGTCCCGGATCTCAAGATTCCTCGCACGCAGCGCGACCTCGCATTCTGGGTGAAGTGGATCAACGAAGGCAAAGCCGGCACAATGATGCCCGCCTTTGGTTCACAGCATGGAGGCCCACTCACGGCCGAGCAGGCGGACTCGCTGGCAATTTACCTTTACCAGACCTTGCCGAAGAATCCGCCGCCCGGAACGGTGCAAACTCAGGCCGCGCCGCCGGCCTTTGCAGTTCCTCCGCAGCTTCCACGGCCCCCGCAGAAGAATTAGCTGCAGTCGCCCGTTCCATGAGCGGCGTCTTCATTACCTTCGAGGGCACCGAAGGCGGCGGGAAATCCACCCAAATCCAGTTGCTGGCGAAACGCTTGGGAAACCTCGGTTACGAAGTGGTCGTGCTGCGGGAACCTGGTGGTACGGCTATCGGCGAGGAAATCCGCCACACCCTCAAGCATAGTGCGGGCAACCAGGCCATGACGCCCGAGGCGGAGCTGCTGCTCATGAACGCCAGCCGCGCGCAGCTCGTGCGCGAGGTCATCAGGCCTGCGCTGGCGGCTGGAAACATCGTGCTGTGCGACCGGTTCTACGACTCCACCGTTGCGTATCAAGGTCACGGACGGCAGTTGGATCTCGGCAGAGTGGGAAGCGTCATTGACTTTGCGGTGGGGCCGACGCGGCCCGACATCACAGTGCTGTTGCGCGTGCCCGTGGAGGTGAGCGAGGCGCGCCGCGCGGCGCGCGGCGCGGCGGTGCGCGACCGTTTCGAGGAGGCGGACCGGGAGTTCTTCCGCAGGGTGGAGGCGGGTTACGATGTGATTGCGCGGTCGGAACCCGCCCGCGTTTACGCCATTGACGCCACGCGGTCAGTCGGTGAAGTCGAGGCTGCGGTCTGGCAGGTGGTCGCCCGCCATCCCGGGCTGGCCTATCACATGCCGCGATAGATGATCTCCAACGACATCGTGGCGTAGGCGGTCACGAGGTTGGCGTCCTTTTCCCACCAACGGCCGTTGTCGTTCTGCCACGAGCCATCGGATTTCTGAAGGTTGATCAGTTTCATCGCCACTTCACGCCGCCAATCGAGTTTGCGACCGTCCGTGGTTTCCAGCGCTTCGACCTGCGCGGAATTCAGCGCCTTGGTCATCAGGTGCAGGTAATAGAAATAGCCTTGCGGGCCCATGCCGGGATTTTCCTCCAGCGAATAATTTGCGCGCAGCCAGTCCATCACGGCCTGCACGCGCGAGTCGTCGCGTTTCACATCGGCGTAAATGTAACTGAGCAACCCCGCGTAGCTGATGCTGCCATAGGAGCGGAGGGCGACCTTGCCGGCGGCGTTGGTCGTTCCGCCGGCCATGCTGTTGCCGGGGTAGTAAACGAACCCGCCGCGGTCCTTTGC
>CAYQWK010000559.1:0-3842 GCA_964420805.1 uncultured Bifidobacteriaceae bacterium
CCGTAGTGCGCCGGACCCGGAGCTGGTCCGGTTCAGCGTCATCATCACGGGGCGCACGCACGCCTTGAAACTCCACATCGGCCCGGGCGACACCGCGGCCCCGGTCCTCACGCTCATGCTTCCCTACGAGGACTGATCGAAGGGGCTTCGGCCCCTTTTTTGCGCCTTCGTGAACTCACGCGCTCGCGCGCTCCGTCGGCGCGGCCTTCGCCGCTGCTGCCACATCCTTCAGGCGGCGTTGGAATCCGGGATACTGAATCCGCTGCGGCGTCACCCAGATGTAGCCGTTCTGGAGCGCGTAGAGCATGAGCTGACCTTTGTGGTGCAGCTTCAGTTTCGCCATGATCGCCTTGCGGTGTGTGTTCACCGTGTAAGGCGAAATCGAGAGGCGCTCCGCCGCCTGCTGGTCGTCCGAGCCGTCGCCGATGATCGAGAGGACCATCTGTTCTTTTTCAGTGAGCGCATCGAGGGTGATGTTCTTCGGGCGCTTCAAATATGGCAGCATCGTCGGGCTCACGTAGAGCCGGCGCTCGATCACCTCCTGCAACGCCATCGGCAAATGCTCCATGCCTTCAGCGTGACCGTCGTAAAGCCCGTCGTATCGCACGCCACGCAGGAGATCGAAGGTCCGCGTGTCCTTGCGCGACGTCAGCACGAGCACCGGCAGATTCGTTTCGATGAACGGTTCCAGGTGTTCGAGCCCGTCCATGTCGTCGATCTTCACCCCGGTGATGAACAGATCGGGCACCTGCGCCTGGATGGAATCAAGCGCATCGAACCCAAGCTGAAACACGTGCACGTCCGCGTTTCGCCAAAGGTCTTTGATGTGCCGGCTGATCAGGTCGCCGTAAAGTTTGTCGCCTTTGAGGACCACGATCCGCGGGGCGGCGTTTTTGGGCAGCATGGTTACGAAGCGGCAGGGTTCAGTTGCAGTTTCATTCCATCCGAATGCGGCAGCAGACGGCCTGAGCCGTCGCCCCCGCGCAGCAGCTCCTGGGCGAGCGCGTTCCGAACCAAGAGTTCGGCGGCATCACGCATCGGCCTGGCCCCGAGCCGCTCGTGATACCCGCGACTAACGACAATTCCATGCACCGCTGGTTCCGGGGAAACCTGATAGCCCAGCTCCGCCATCGTCGCGCACTCCTTCGTCACGAGACCGGCGGCGATGGCGCACTGCGCATCGTAGTCCAGCTTGTTGAAGACGACCGTGACGGTGATGCGCGCGAAGATCTCGGGACGGAGTTCCCGCTGCGCATCCTGCCGCACGAGCCGCTCCATCGTCTCATACTTCGACTTGCGCAGCGTCATGATGCGTTGCGCGCCGATGTTGCTCGTGAGCACCACATACCAGGCCGAGAAATCGAGCACGCGATTGCGGCCCGTCGTCAGCCGCGCGGCATCGAGCAACTGGAGCAGCACGTCCAGGACACGCGGATGCGCCTTCTCGATTTCGTCGAAGAGCAGCGTGCCATGTCCGCCGCAGGCGTCGAAGCCCTCCGCGATCCGCCCGGGCTGCTCCGCGTTGCCGAGCATGAGTTCGAGCCGCTCCGCCGTCTGATACTCCGACATGTCGAGGCGCACGACATGGCCCGGGCCGAACAACTCATCCGAGAAGCGCAACGTCAGCTCCGTTTTGCCGACGCCAGTCGGCCCGAGAAACAGGAAACTCGCTTTGGGCCGGCCGGACGCAGTCAGGCCAAGTTCGCCGTGCTGCAATCGCTCCGCCACGAGATCGATCGCCACGTCCTGTCCGGTGATCCGGCCTTTCAGCCGCCCCGGGAGCGTGCGCAGTTTTTCGAGCTGTGCGGCGGTGGGCGGCATGGCGGAAATCACCACTTCGCTTCCGTGTTTGCGCTGCCGGTCGTCGCGGCAACGTCGCCCGACTGCCCCGGTGGCGCTGGGCGGAGACGTTCACGCGCCGCCTCCAATTCGCCCCGCAGCCTCGCGGCCTCGGCGCTTTGGCGCACAAGGACCGCATACTGGGCTTCCATGCGTTGCTGCGTCTCAGCCATCGCGGCCTTCATCGCCCGGAGTTCCCCGGTGATCGCCTTCTGATTGGCCAACTCGGCATCGACCTCGGCGGTCGCCGGCAGCGGTGCGTAGCTCGCCGGAGCGTAAGCGGTGCGCGGCACCGTTTCGCCCGTGTCGTTCGCATTGAGGGGAACGCGGGTTTGGCGATAGATTGCGTGCGCTTCGTGCCGGATCGACGGGTTGCTCGCTTCACGGTAGCCGCGCACGTCGTAGCGCGTCTCAACCGCTTTGGTCGGCTGCGCTGCCGGAATCAGCGGAGGCGGAGGAGCCACCACCGCGACCGGGCGGTGCGTGGCGCACCCCACGAGAGCGAGGAGTGGAAAGGTCAACAGGAGGAGTCTCATGATTAGCCTTTGGTTGCAGGTTGGGGAGGGATCGGGCCGGACTCAGGCGGCGGCAGGCGCAGGCCCGCCACGCTCGCCTTCTGTGGATCGACCGACTCGAGGACGTAGACGTAAAATTCCTTTCCGGCGGCCACGCGCACGAAGTAGCCGTTCTCTTCGATGTCCTTCAGCGTGCGTTTGGCGTAGAGGTCGAACACATCGCCCACGCCCTCACGCACGCCGTTGGAGACCGACCCGGTGATCGTGGTCCCGAGCGCGGTCTGGGTGCGATCCTGGGTGCCGCGCGCGAAACCACTCAGCGCGGCGGACGCGAGAAGCTTCAACTCCTGCAGGTCGTCCGTGGCCAGCAGCCGTCCCTTGAGGCCGGCCGAGCCATCCGTGATGCCGTAACCGTCGATGTCGTGATCGTATTCACGATCCAACGCCACGCCGTTGAACGCCAGTTCGCGGCCGTCCTGCCATACGAAACGCCACGTGCCCGACGCCGTGACGCGGTCCCGCAGCCGGCCGGCCCGCGCGGTTCCGTGAACGAGGGTGTTAGCCGGGATCACCTTCTTGCCGTTCTGCCACACGTCTTCGAGGAGCACCGCGATGACCGGTGTCTCCAGGTTCGCGCTGTCGATCGTGTTCACGAGTTTGCATTTCAGGAGGGTCCCGAAGGGCATGAACTTCTCCGGCGGAGGGAGCGGCTTGCGCTCCGCGAGGGCCGGCGGTGCTTCATACGTGGCGAGCAGCGAGGTGTAACGCACCTTGCGCGGCCTCGGCTCGGCGGCCGGCGTGCCGGATTTGGCAGCGACCGGCGCCGCCGTGCCAGTGTTTGCAGGACGGAATGGAACAATGCCGTTCGCGGCGGCGGGTTCGTTCGCCGATTTGGCCGCTGTCGGCTTCGCCTGCTGGGGCACGCCGCTGTCGAGGCCCTGATCGAGCGGCACACGAACCTGACCGAGTTCGACCTTCTTCGCGTTCTGGGCGGCGAGCTTCGCCGCCTCGCGTTCCTGCGCTTGATGCCGACCGTAGAGCGCCAGCCCGGAGAAGAGCACGACCGCGAACACGACGAATAGGCCGAACTTGCTCTTGAAGAAATTGCCGAGGGCACGCGGGTTCATGATTTCGGTTCCTCCGTCGTGGTCGGTGCCGCCGGGGTGGCGCTGGCGACCGCCTCGCGCCGGGACGTGTTGATCAAGATCGTAAAGGCGTTGTCCGCGCTGAGGTCGTTGCGTGTGCCATCCGGCATGCCGACCACGGCGAACTCAGCTTCCGCGCTCTCACCCGGGCCGAGACTGCGCGGCCCGTTCGCAATCGATTGTTCGAACTTCTCGTTCGCTACCCGGGCCGCGAAGGTGCTCGGGGCGAGATCGAGCACCCGGTCGGTGGTGTTCTTCAGCCGCAGGAGAAACACCACCGCATCCTCCTTTGAGAACCGATAGACCTCCTGCACGGCGATCTCGACATCGGGCAGCGTGACCG
>CAYQWK010000560.1:0-3799 GCA_964420805.1 uncultured Bifidobacteriaceae bacterium
ATTGATGGACGCGACGGCATTGACGGCGCACCCGGCCGCGACGGCGCGCCCGGCAAAGACGGCGTGGACGGTTGGGATGGTTGGGACGGTGCGGATGGCAAGGATGGCCGCGACGGAACGACGTGGCTCACGGGGCCACGCGATCCACGCAAGAGCGACGGCGCGGAGGGTGACATGTGGCTCAACACCAAATCGCTTGATCTTTTTAAGAAGCGCGATGGCGCTTGGAAGAAAGTCGCCAACATCAAGGGTAAGGACGGGTTACCCGGTCCTGTCGGTCCGCGTGGTCGCGACGGCATCGGCAGCACGACCGGCCAAGACGGCGCATTCATTTGGTTGGGTGATGGAGACCCGCCGAGCGGCGGCGAAGTCGGCCAAACAATCTTCGTCGGCAGTGCCGACCCCAATGATTAGGAGTCACGTGATGAGCAAGCAAGCATTCAAGCCGGGCGACCTGTGGGTGGACAAAACCACGGGCAGTTATTGGCGCTTCAACGGCGTCCGCTGGATTTTCATGGGCAACCTCCGCGCGGCCGGGGCTGCGTGACGATTCGGAAATTGCGTCATGACGATCAACAAAAAATGGCTACTAGCGACGCTGAAGCATATGCCGGGATGTGCGGCGATGCCGCTGCATCGGGACAAGACTCCGCGCGACAACGGCTGGCAAAAGCGTGACTATGATTCCGCCGCCGTGATTGATCGTTGCATCGCGGATGGGCACAACGTCGGAATCCGCCTGAGTCCTCGCGTGGTCGTTGTCGATAGCGACAAGCGCAAGTGGGCCAACGGCCAAGACCCGTTCGTGGCGCTCGCGGCCAAGCTAGGAATTGATCCGGATGACGGTCCCCGCTGGAAGACCGGCGGCGGTGGCTACCATCAGCCCTACGTGATCGCCCCGGAGGACGCTGGGAAGCTCCGCAAGGCGATTCAGGGCTATGACGGCTTGGACATTCTGAGCGGTCAGGGCATGTACATCGTTGCACCTGGCTCCAAGCATCCCAATGGCAAAATGTACGAAGTGGAGCGGGACGGCAAGCCGCGCCCTGCGCCTGCGTCGTTGCTGCGTATCGCCCGGCGGCCCGAGAGCGCGGGCGAGACGACCGGCGGCACTTACACCCCGGAAGAACTGGCGCACGCGCTCGCTTCGCTGGACGTTGCTGAATACGGCACCAATGCCGAATGGTTCCCATTGCTGGCGGCTTGCCATCATGCAACTGGCGGGGAAGGCCGCGAAGAGTTCATCGCGTGGTCAACTTCCGATTCGCGTTTTGCCGATAGCGCTGATGAAATCGGAGCAAGGTGGGATTCATTCGATCCGAAGAAGAACGACGGAATCACGTACTTGACGCTCAACATGCACCTTCGCAGCTACGGGGACGAGTCGCGGATTCCGAACGCGGCGCGCGTCGGTGATGACTTCGACGGCGAAGAGTTCGAAACGGAAGAAGCCGGTGGTGGCAGCGCGAAGGCTTCGTCGGAACTGGAATTTGACATCGCGCCATATGAGCCGAAAGACCCGACGACGATTCCGATGCGCGAGTGGCTGTATAAGCCCGCCTATATCAGCAAGTTCGTTGGTCTGACGACGGCAACGGGCGGCGCGGGCAAGTCGTCACTGATTCTTGTCGAAGCCATAGCGATGGCATCTGGGAAAGACCTATTAGGCGTTGAACCGGCGCGAAAGCTTCGCGTGCTCTATTGGAATGGTGAAGACCCGCAGGACGAATTGGAGCGCCGGGGGGAAGCGATCCTGAAGCATTATGGTTTGACAAAGGACGATCTTGGCGACCGGCTCTTTATCAAATCGGGACGCGACATGCCCATCCGCGTGGCCGAAACGGATCGTTCCGGGACCAAGATTGTCAAGCCGATGGTGCGCGCGATGGTCAAGGCAATCCGTAAGCATCGGTTGGACGTGGTGATCATCGATCCCTTCGTGTCGTCCCATGGCGTTCCGGAGAACGATAACGGTGCCATTGAAAAGGTCGCGAAGAAATGGGCCGACATCGCCGACAAGACCAATTGCCATGTGCATCTGTCACACCACACCCGGAAAGCAAACGGCGTGGCCGCGACAATTGAGGACTCGCGCGGTGCGAGCGCGTTGAACTATGCCGCCCGCACGCGGCGCGCAATCAACACGATGACGGCCGCAGAAGCCAAGGCAGCCGGGATCGCTGGGGATCGCGCGCACATGTCCTACTTCAAGGCTGACATGGCGAACAGTTCCATGACCAAGCCCGCCGCCGCCAATGACTGGTACCGCTTTGAATCGGTGGAACTGATGAACGGCGGGCGGGACGAACTCGGCATCGCCACCCCCGGCGATAGCGTCGGCGTGGTCGTACGGTGGGAATACCAGAAGCTGGCGCTGGACCTATCCGAGGACGACGCCCGCGAGGCGCTGGCGGCCCTTGAAGAGGGTAAGTGGCGGGCCGACATGCGCGCCGAGGATTGGGCGGGCTATGCCATCGCCCGCGCTGCCGGGGTGGACATCAGCGGCCCGGCGATCAAGACGCAGATTGCCGCCCTGATCGCGGAATGGCTCGGGAACGGCACGCTCGAAATGTACAGGGCTAGAGATAAGAAGCGCATGGAGAAGGAGTATGTGCGCCCCATGTTGGACTTCGGCTGATGGTGCCGCAGTCAGAGCGCCGCACTGCGGCAAACACTACGGCACTACGGCGCTTCCATGTCATCTGCCTCTGCCGCAGTCCTCCTCCTCCTATAGGGAGGACTGCGGCTGGGGCACTAGGGCACCCTGAATTGGAAATTTATTTCGAAATCCACTGCGGCAACGGCAACGACGTTGGAAGCCCATCAGCTTTTCGAGCCGCTAGGTTCTCCCCAGCGATATGCGCTTTACGGGCCTTTTCGGAGCGCGGGATTCGAGCCCCGGAAAGACTTCGAATCTTCGGTGACCTTAGACATTGAGAGTACCGCCCGGCATCGGGCTTGATTGTGGAGCGACTGTGATGACGACGACTGAAGCCGAAGATTTCGAATCCTTCGAGTTCGAACCGGAGCCCGACGCCGGGAAGGGGCAAGTGATCACGCGGGGCGAATTGATTCGCTGGTCCGGTCTGTCCACCTCCCACATCGCCACCCTCCTTCGGGAAGGGATGCCCGTCGTGAGCAGAGGCACGAAGCGCCAAGGGTACAAGATCAATTCAGCCGCGTGGTTATCGTGGTACGTGGCTCGGAAGGTGGCGGAGGCAACCGGGGGCGGAGACGCGGACGGAGCCACGTTCACGCAAACGAAAATCGCCAACATGGAATCCCAACGCCGCTTGCGCGAATTACAAATTGCGGAGAAGGAAGGCGAGCTTGTCCCTATCTGCGATGTCGAGTCATGGGCCGCCGAACAACACGCCAGCGTCAAGAGTCGGCTGTTGGCGATTCACACCACCGTGCCCGATCTTTCCGAAGAGCAACGCGAGGCGATCCACCACGCGGTGATCGACGCATTGTCGGAGTTGTCCGGCTACGTGCACGATGCGCCCGAAAGCGAAGAGGAAGATGCTGCGGGAGAGTGGGAGCAAGTCGATTCGTGATCCAGCGCGACTGATCGCCGCAGATACTTTCGAAAACAACGGTGCGCGGTTTTACAAACGATGCCGCTGTTTTGAAAACGCAGTTTGCGCGGTGCACTTTCTCGCCGAATTTTCAAAGCTTGAGTCTCGCGACGCGGTCCTCTGTTTTTCAAAACAGCAGTAATGCGCAATTGTTGCGTAACCTTGCGCGCGCTCTCGCCATGTGATGGTTTGTTGGCCGGACGGTGAGGCGCAACGGAGTT
>CAYQWK010000561.1:0-3794 GCA_964420805.1 uncultured Bifidobacteriaceae bacterium
CGGCTCTACGCGTTCGACGGCGCGACCGGCAACATCGCGTGGCAGACGAAACGCGCGCTGCCGAGTTCCTGGACGACGCCGGTCATCATCAAGGCTGGCGAGGTCGAGCAGATCGTGTGCGTGGGCGAACCGTGGCTGGCCAGTTACGATTTGAAGGATGGCAGGGAGCTGTGGCGCTTCGAGGGTTTCGGCAGCGACCTCACGCCCTCGCCTGTGTTTGCGGGCGGGCTGGTTCTGGCGGTCAGCCCGAACCAGTTTCTCTACGCCATCAAGCCCGACGGGCGCGGCGATGTGACCAAGACGCACCTCGCCTGGAAGGTGGATCAGAACATCCCCGACATCGTCAGCCCAGTGAGTGACGGCCAACTGGTGTTCCTGATGGAAACCCACGGCAACCTCGTCTGCCTCGATTTGAAGGACGGGAAGAAAGTCTGGGAGCACAACTTCGACATCGAGTTCAACGCCTCGCCGTCAATCATCGGAGACAAGCTTCTGCTGATTTCCAAGGAGGGCGAGGCGATCGCCGTGCAGGTGGCGCGCGAATTCAAGGAGCTTTCCCGGAGCAAGCTGGGCGACATCGTGAAGGCCAGCCCGGCGTTCTCGGACGGAAGGATGTTTGTGCGCGGGACGACGAATTTGTTCTGCCTCGCCACGAGCGTGCGTGGCGGCGTCTCGGCAGAGCGCCGCAATTCTCAGTCGATGAAGATGGCGGCGCTCCACCAGGGCGCTGTTTCAGCGGAGGGAGGTTTGCCATGAGCTTGTGGGGCGACGTTCTCAAGGCGGCGGACGACCAGCGTGCGCGCGACCGCGCGGCGGGGATTCCGTCGGTGTCCGAAGCGAACGCGGCGGTGGATGAAATCGTCGCGCGCATCGGTTCGGGCAAGGAGGCCGCGGTGCCGATCCTCCAGGCCATTCAGGAGAAGTTTCGCTGGCTGCCCGAGGATGCGCTATGGCGCGTCTGCGAGACGACGAAGATTCAGCCTGCGACGCTCTGGGGCGTGGCGACCTTCTACGACCAGTTCCGCCACAAGCCGGTGGGCAAGCACATCGTTCACGTCTGCCACGGCACGGCATGTCACGTCACCGGCGCGGACCGTGTCGAGGAGGCGTTGCGGCGCGAGTTGGGAATCCCGCCGGGCAGCGACACCGATCCCAAGGGCGAATACACGATTGAATCCGTGGCCTGTCTCGGTTGCTGCACGCTCGCGCCGGTGCTGAAGTTCGATCAGGCGACCTACGGCCACACCAACGCCGAGAAGCTCCCGGGCGTCATCGCGGATTTCCAGGAACTCGCCGCCAACGGCCACGCGCACACCGACACCGAGCAGGCGCACGAGCACGAGCACGACCACGCTGGCGTGATCAAAGTCGGCCTTGGCTCGTGCTGCATGGCCAAGGGCAGCGACCGCCTTTTCGCCGCGCTCCAGGCCGCCGCGCGCGAGTCCGGCTCGGACGTGCAGGTAAAGCGCGTTGGTTGCGTCGGCATCTGCCATCGCACGCCGCTCGTCGAGATCAATGCGCCGGGCAGGCCCGCGCGGTTCTTCGAGGCGCTCGATCCGGCCGAGGCGCGTGGCGTCGTGCTGGAACAATTCCGCTCGCGCAACCCGCTCAAGCGCGCGGCGGCGCTGGGCGGAAAGCTGATCGATCGCTGGCTGCTGGAGGAACGCGGCGACGTGGTGGCGCGGCACGCGCTCAACGTGCGCGATCCGGCGGTGGACGCCTTCCTCGGCAAGCAGGTCCACATCGCGACCGAACATTTCGGGAACCTCGATCCTCTCAACCTCGACGAATACTTGCGGCATGACGGGTTCAACGCGTTGCGAAAGTGCCTGGCTTCGGGAGTGGTCATCCATCCCGTGCCGGGCAGCGCCGAGGCAGCAACTGCTCCAGCCGGACCGCTCACGCCGGAGCAGATCATCGACATCGTGACGCGCAGCGGCGTGCGCGGGCGTGGCGGTGCGGGCTTCCCGACGGGCCCGAAGTGGAAGGTCGTGCGCGCGCAGCAGAGCGAGACGAAATACGTCATCTGCAACGGCGATGAAGGCGATCCCGGCGCGTTCATGGACCGGATGCTTCTCGAATCATTTCCGTTCCGCATCATCGAGGGGTTGGCCATTGCCGCCGTGGCGGTGGGCGCGCACGAAGGTTTCTTCTACGTGCGCCGCGAATATCCGCTGGCCGTCGAGCGCATCCAGAACGCCATCGCGCAACTGGAGAAACGCGGCTGGCTCGGCGAGCGGCTGCTGGGCACCAAGTACTCGCTGAAGTTTTCCGTGAAAGAAGGCGCCGGCGCGTTTGTCTGCGGCGAGGAGACGGCGCTCATCAAATCCATCGAGGGCGAGCGCGGGATGCCACGGTTGCGGCCTCCGTTTCCGGCGGAGTCGGGGCTTTGGAACAAGCCGACGTTGATCAACAACGTCGAGACCCTCGCGCTTCTGCCGTGGGTTCTCCGCAACGGCGCGGAGAAATTCGCCGCGCTCGGCACCGCGACGAGCAAGGGCACGAAGGTCTTCGCGCTGGCCGGAAAGATTCGGCGCGGCGGGCTGATCGAGGTGCCGATGGGCACGACCATTCGTCAGATTGTCGAGGACATCGGCGGCGGCGTGGGCGAGGGGCGGCGTTTCAAGGCGGTGCAGATCGGCGGGCCGAGCGGCGGGTGCATTCCGGCGCGGTTGGCGGAGACGTCAGTGGATTACGAATCGTTGCGCGACGTGGGCGCGATCATGGGGTCCGGCGGGTTGATCGTGCTGGATGACCAGGACTGCATGGTTGATATCGCGCGCTACTTCCTCCAGTTCACGCAGGAGCAGTCGTGCGGCAAATGCACGTTCTGCCGCGTGGGCACCAAGCGGATGCTCGACCTTCTGGAGTTGCTCTGCGCGGGCAAAGCCCGGCGCGAACATCTGGAGGAGATCGAGCGCCTCGCGCCGTCGGTGTCGCAAGGCAGCTTGTGCGGGCTTGGGAAGACCGCGCCGAATCCGGTGGTCACCACGCTGAAGTATTTCCGCGACGAGTACGAGGCGCACCTGCAAGGCCGTTGTCCGGCGGGCAAATGCCAGGGGCTGATCAAGTATCTCATTACGGACCATTGCACTGGCTGCACGATCTGCGCGCAGCGTTGTCCGGTGAACGCCATTCCCGTCGCGCCCTACGCGCGGCATGAGATTAACCAGGACCTTTGCACCAAGTGCGACACCTGCCGTGTGGTGTGTCCGCATAACGCGGTGGAGGTTAAATGAATGTCGAATGTCCAATGACGAATGACGAAGGGCGGCTCTCCCTTCGTGGCTGCGCGCGCACCTGCGGCGCTTCGTCATTCCTCATTCGTCATTCGTCATTTGCGCCATGAGCTTCAAGATCACCATCGACAACCGTGAGGTCGAAGTGGCCGAGGGCCAGACGATACTTGAGGCGGCGCGCAAGCTGGGCATCGACGTGCCGACGTTGTGCTTCCTCGAACGTTGCGGGCCGATGACCTCGTGCCTCGTTTGCATCGTGAAGCTCAAGCTCAACGGCCGCACCAGCGTGGTGCCGTCCTGTGGCATGAAGGTCGTGCCTGGAATGGTGATCGAGAGCGAGACCGAGGAGGTGCGTGGAATGCGCCGCACCGCGCTGGAGTTGCTCCTGAGCGATCACGTGGGCGATTGCTTCGCGCCGTGCAACCGCATCTGCCCGCTCAAGTTGAACATTCCCGAGATGCTGCGCCACGTGCGCGACGGTCATCTCAACACGGCGATGGAACTGGTGCGCGACACCATGCCGCTGGCCTCGATCACGGGCCGGCTCTGCAACGC
>CAYQWK010000562.1:0-3787 GCA_964420805.1 uncultured Bifidobacteriaceae bacterium
CTCTGTGTGCCCTGTCGGCCCACGGCTCGCAACCCTTCATGGCATCTAACCCGGCACGGCGTCGCGGTTTGCAATCATTGCGTCCCGCGGGCCGGGTCGCTGAGCTTGGGTCGTTAGGCCGCGCATGAGCATCGTCGAAATCATCTGGTCGCCACAGGTTCCAGCCGTTGCGCTGGCGATTGCATTTCGGGCCGTTCTCTTGGCCCTTGTCGCAGGAGCGGCACTGGTCGCGCACAGACGCGGGCGCTCGATCCTGTGGAGTATTTTCTTCGTCGTTATCGGATTGTTCGTCTGCGCATACGCTCGGCACATCGAGTATCCAGTCGCACAGTTTCTTTATTGTCTTTTTCATCCGCAGACGGGTTCGGTTGGCTTTTGGCGCATTCCCGAGGCTGGCTTCTGGAGCGTTCACACGGATTGGATCGCTCCGGCGTTGGGTGTGGCTATAGGAGCAGTTTCAGGTATTCTTTTCGCCAGACATGCACAGCGAACGGCCTAATCACCAAAGGATTGGAAAGGACCGGAGCGCGCTGGAGGCGGTCGTTTGGAATGAGGGTGTGGTCGCGCGGAGCGTCCTTTCCATCCGGGGTTGAACCCGCCCGTTGAACCCGCCGGCGGCGTGAGGCGCGGTGAGGTCCAGGAACCGTCCGTCTTCCCACGCCCCACCTGCCGGGCGGGTCGCCCGACAGTACGGGCCAGTGGCCCGTTCCACCCGAACCACGGCCGCGCGCCCGGCAGATTATCACCAGCCTCACCCCTGAACCTCGGCGTAGCGGCGTCTCGGCAGAGCGCCGCCATCTTCCCGGGATGGAGATTTGCGGCGCTCTGCCGGGACGCCGCCACGGTTCGAGGGTTCATGGCGCGAATCGTTTCGGCGGATTCTCACCCATCGCGAGACTCCTTGCGCCCTGTTTTTGGCTCGTCCGCGCCCCGGAGTTCTGGCACACCACGGCCATGCGAAAATCTGGCAGGCGTGAGTTCAGCGTCATCGTCGAACGGGACACCGAGGGCTACTACGTGGCCAGCGTCCCGGAGCTGAGGGGATGTCACACCCAGGCGCGTTCGCTCGACAAGCTCATCGAGCGCGTGCGCGAGGCCATCGAGTTGTGTCTGGAGGTGGAGCGTGATGCCGGCGCGAAGACGGAGTTCATCGGCGTGCAGCGCGTCACCGTCTGAGTATGCCGCGCCTGCCCCGACTACGCGGACGCGAGGTCATCGCGGCGTTGCGCCGGACGGGATTTGTGGTTCTCCGCGTCAAGGGCAGCCACCATTTCATGCAGCATCCGGATGGACGACGCACGGTGGTGCCCGTTCATGCAGGCGAGACGATCGGTCCCGGACTCCTCAGCAAGATTCTGAAGGATGCCGAGCTGGAGGCGGAGGATCTGACGAGGTGGTTGTGAGACGGACGTCTCCCTGCGCCCACTTCGCGACTACGCGAGACTCCTTGCGCCCTGTTTTTGGCTCGTGCCCGGGCGGCGGCGCTGTTTTGCTTGGCGGCACGCATGAAGAAATCCGCCATTCCCGACTTGTCCGCGCTGGGCCGCCGTTACGCACCCATTGATCCGCAGCTTTTCATGGCCAACCGCGAGCGGTTGCGCCAGTTGATGCTCGATAATTCCCTCGCCGTGGTGAACAGCAACGACGTGCTGCCCACCAACGCCGACGGCTCGTTGCGGCTCGTCTCCAGCAGCGACTTGTTCCACCTCACCGGCATCGACCAGGAGCAGACGATCCTGCTGCTGTATCCCGAGGCGCATGATGAGAAGTTGCGCGAGCTGCTCTTCATCCGCGACGTGCAGCCGGACCTGGAGATCTGGGAGGGCCACAAGTTGACGAAGGCCGAGGCGCGCGCGGTGAGCGGCATCGAGCGGGTGCATTGGTTGAGCGAGTTCCCGCGGCTGTTCCACCGGCTGATGTGCGAGGCGGAGCACGTGTATCTGAACACGAACGAGCACAAGCGCGCGGTGGTGGAGGTGGAGACGCGCGAGGCGCGTTTCGTGGCGGACACGCTGCGGAAGTATCCGCTGCACGATTTTCACCGGCTGGCGCGGCTGATGCATCCGTTGCGCTCGGTGAAGTCGCTGCCGGAGGTGGCGTTGATCCGGCAGGCGTGCACGCTCACGGAGGCGGGGTTCCGCCGCGTGTGCAAGTTCACCAAGCCCGGCGTGACGGAGACGGAGATCGAGGCGGAGTTCGCGCATGAGTTCATCCGGCGCGGCGGCGGGTTCGCCTACACGCCGATCATCGCGGGCGGGGTGAACGCGTGCGCGCTGCATTACATCAGCAACGCCGCGGAGTGCCGCGACGGCGATCTGCTGTTGCTGGACGTGGCGGCGAGTTACGCGAATTACAATTCGGACCTGACGCGGACCATTCCGGTGAACGGGCGGTTCACGCCGCGCCAGCGGAAGGTTTACAACGCCGTGCTGCGGGTGTTCCGCCAGTGCAGCGACAATCTCCGGCCCGGCCTGCTGGTGAAGGACTGGCAGAAGGAGGCCGAGCGGTTGATCGAGAAGGAGCTGGTGGACCTCGGCCTGATCTCGATGCGCGACATCAAACGGCAGAACCCGGACGCGCCGGCGTTCAAGAAGCATTTCATGCACGGCGTGGGGCATCCCATCGGGCTGGATGTGCATGACGTGGGTTTGACCACCGAACCGATCCAGGCGGGCTGGGTGATGACGGTGGAGCCGGCGATTTACATCCGCGAGGAGGGCTTCGCCGTGCGCCTGGAGAACACGGTGCTGGTCGGCGAGCAGAAGAACACGGACCTGATGGGATCCATCCCGATCGAAGCGGACGAGGTCGAGGGATTGATGAGGAAGCGATGAAACGTTCCGTTGTCGTCCCCATCGTAGCGGTGCTGGCGCTCGCCGGTGCTGGCGCGTGCGCCCAGGGTTCCCGCGCCGATTACGAGCGCGCGGCGAACTTGCGGAAGCTGACGGAGAACAAAGTCTTCCGCGACCGCGTCACCCCGCGCTGGCTGGGCGAGACTTCGTTCTGGTACGAGGTGCGGACGAGCGCCGACAAGCGCGAGAATGTCCTCGTCTCGCTGGACTCCGGCGAGCGCACCGTCCTCGCGAAGCCGCCGCAAAACTCCGCGCCCGCGCCGTCGCTGGCCGTCAACGATGTGCCGCGCCGGAGCCGGCGCACGGGCGGGGAGACGCAGCTCAACTTCGTCAACCGCACCGCTGGCGCTGTGGAGTTGTTCTGGGTGAGCACCGAGGGCGAGCGCCGCAGCTACGGGAAGATTCCCGCCGGCGAACGGCGCGAGCAGCACACCTTCTCCGGCCATGTCTGGATCGCGGTGGACAAGGACGGGAAGACTGTTTCCGCGTTCGAGGCCAGCGAGGCGGGCGGCGAGGCGGAGATTGGCGGAGCGCCGGGAGTTCAACCTTCCGCCACCAAACCCGGCGAGCGCCGCGAACCGCGCAACGCGCGCCGCGAACCCACCGTGCCGAATCCCTGGCGCGCCAGCATCAAGGACTTCAACGTCGTGCTGCGCCACAACGACACGCGCGAGGAATTCACGCTCACCACTGACGGCAAGGAAGGCGACGCCTACAACGGGCAGTTCTTCTGGTCGCCGGACGCGCGATGGCTGGTCGCCATCCGCAGCGAGAAGGGTCAGGAGCACAAGGTTGCGTTCGTCGAGTCGTCGCCCAAGGACCAGTTGCAGCCGAAGCTCCACTCGTTCGACTACTTCAAGCCCGGCGACAAGCTGCCGCATCCACGCCCGGTGCTGTTCGACGTGACCGCGAAGAAGCAGGTTGCTGTCAGCGAC
>CAYQWK010000563.1:0-3780 GCA_964420805.1 uncultured Bifidobacteriaceae bacterium
CTCCGCCGTCTGGCTTGATTTCCTCAGCATTTCAGATTTTTCGGACAGTCTCTTAGCGATTTTGGAAAAGCGTACATTGGAACGAAGTGCGGATTGAACGAAGCGTTTGTACTTTCGAAAGCCGAAGCAAAGCGATTGGGAATCGAGAAGGGTATTCTGTTCCCGTACGCCTATCGCGGCGCCGAAGTGGAGCGCTACGTGGAAGTCGAGCCGGATGCGGTGATCATCTACCCGTACGAGCCGGACGCAGATGGTGATGTGAAACTGCTCTCCGAGTCCGTGCTAAGAACGAAGTTTCCGAAAGCTCATGCGCACCTATCGTCGTTCAAGGCGGCGTTACGCGAACGACAGGACAGCCGCCGATTCTACGCGAGAGGCATCGATTGGTATCGGCATCTCCGTGCCGGATCGTTCAATCACATCCGCCCAATCAAACTGGCGTTGAAGGGCATCGCAAAGGAATGTTCAGTTGGTTTTTTGCAGCGCGATGCGGCGTTCGACGGCGCGCGCTGTCCATGCGTGATATTGGAGAACCTTGAAGGTTGTTCAGCGCACTACTTTCTGGGATTGCTGAATTCCAAACTCGCGACATTTCAATTGAAAGCCGTCTGCCCGCCCAAGCTCAACAACTACATCGAATTCAGCGCGCGAGCTGTTACTTCGTTTCCCGTTCGTCCAGTTGATTTATCCAAGCCAGCCGACAAAACCCGGCACGACCGGATGGTGCAACTGGTGGAGCAGATGTTGGAGGGGAAGAAGCAACAGGCCGGGGCGCAAACGGAGAAGGACCGGACGTATTACGAAAACAAATGCGCCTCGCTCGACCGCCAGATCGACGCGCTGGTGTACGATCTCTACGGCCTGACCGAGGCCGAAATCAAAATCGTGGAGGGCGGGGCCTCATGAAAACGCCAACGGCGTTTCGTCACTCAGCCCAGGGTTGCCGAGTCGGCGAGAATACCCTGGGAATGCGTGCGATGAAATCAACAACCCTGAAGGGGTTGTGTCATCGTTTGTTCGCAAACCGACGCAACCCCGTTGGGGTTGGGAAATATTTTGGTGCGTTGACCCAGGGTAGTCGCTGCGCGCCAACCCTGGGCTGGATGACGTTGCCCCGTTGGGGCAAGGCTGGGGCGCAAACGAATAAGGACCGCACGTATTACGAAAACAAATGCGCCTCGCTCGACCGCCAGATCGACGCGCTGGTCTATGACCTCTACGGCCTGACCGAAGCCGAAATCAAAATCGTGGAGGGAGTGGCATGAATGCTCGTTCCAGCTCCGTCAGGAGCGAAATCTTTGTAGTGTATCGTCCATCAAAATCCAAAGCCCCAGCGGGGCGGCATGTTGATGCCGCTCCTGACGGAGCTTGTTCCTTTCGTATCTCGTTCTACAAAGATGCCGACCCTACGGGTCTGTTGCCTGGGACCGTATTTGTCCGAGCATGCGAGTTAACATGATTTTATGAAACGCCACATCCAAGTCCGCAACTTTGAACGGCACACCGGCACCTGCCCGACTTACATCGCCTGGCAGGTGCTGGATGAGGCGCGGGATTACCTGCGCGCGCCAATCCCCGAACGCCACGCCGGCGAACTCGCGCGGCGTGCGGAGGCGGTGTTCAAGAAGCACGAATTCTGGCGGCGCAAGTATCGCGGGGCCAAAGGCCGCGAGTGGTTGCTGGCCAGCATGAGACACTGGCTGGCCGCCACGCTGGCGAAGGAAAAACCGGCCTTGTTCCGGCAATTGCCGGATGAGTTCAAAGTCGGCCACCCGCTTCCGCCCCGCCGCCCGCCGGGTGCCACGCCGGAGCGGCCCGTCATGTCCGTGTTCCCTGCAGGCCGAAGAAGCGTAACGGTAAAGCCCGCCGCGCGTCAGAAAAAGGCCCGTCACACCTGCGCAGAAAGGCGCCATCCGGCGCGGCGGCGGGGAATTGCGTAAAGAAGATCGGATGAGGTGAGCGATGGCGGGAAAACGACGAGCAGTGCGGAGGCGGGATGGCCCCAGGCGAACCATTGCTCTTCACATGCCGTTCAATCCGGACGGAAAGGATGTGGCGGCGCTTCTGAACGTGCAGGAGTTCCACACTTCCGCCGCGAAACACCACTGCCGCGCCTCGGCGGCGCGCCTGCGGCAGCGCAAGGCTGAGAGCAGGCTTTTCATGGCGGGAATGCGCCGGGCATTTCCGATTTTGAGCCGGTACTTGCATGGCGGGCTGTCGCTCGACGACGCCAGAGCGGAGTTTGAGCGAGTATTGCCTGATCCCGCGCTGCGTCGCCGGGTGTTTGATGCCTGGAGCACGGCGGTTCAGAGAACGCCGGCAGAAAGGGCTCGTGAGAAGCAGGAGCTCGCGGAAAAGGAAAAGGCCCTCCGGCAGGAGGTGGAGGATTCAAAAAAATCGCGCCGCTGGTTAAAGGCGTTGGAAGCGGTGAAACGTGGTCTGGGTTTGTTGCATAAGGAGGCCGTGGCGGGGAGTTCAGAGGCCGCAAAACACGTCCTCGCAATTGCGAGTCATACCGCCATGTTGGTTCTGGGCCTGGAGAAACTGCAGCCGGAGGTGGTTCGAGAAGTGGCGCGCGGGCAGACGACGTGGCCTGTGCTGGCATCGGTTAAACCAGGTTGGGAACGTCGCGCGGCAAGACAGGTGGAAGCGTTGCAACTGGGCGCAAACATACGAGAGGTCACGGTGCGTTACCGCACGGCGCGCGGCGCCGAGGAGAATTATCCAGCCAGGCGGTGGGCCAAGGCGGCGGTCGAAACGGTGGAAATGACGCGGTTGTGCGTGGAGTTGGTCGCAGACGCGCGCAATAACTTCGAGACCGGCAAGGCATTCTCGGATTTCTTGGACAAGGGCGGCTGGGATTTGGGGAGTTTCCCGCCTTGGGCATCCGACGCCATGAAATTGCCCCCGTTTGCGGCCGGGTCGGCCCGCGAGTGGAAGCCCGTGCTGCGCCAGATGATCCGCGAACAGTTGCCCGATTTTCATAAACATGCTGACTGGGAGAACCAGCGGCGCACCGCCTCAGCCAGCGGTCGTGACACCCCGGGCGAAATTCAGAACGCGATTCTCGACGACATTTGCAGCGCTTTGGAACGGATTGCACCGATCAAGGAAGTGCCGAAATCCGGATGCTGAATTCCAGCAGATGAAATAGGGGAAGCTGCAATGCAGGAGGGTGGGAGATTCTCCTGTCATGAGCATGATCTCTGTTCATTCCTCCGCCATCCGCGCCGTGGGCTACGAAGGCGGGACGCTGGCCGTGGTGTTCACGACCAGTTCCACGGTTTACACCCATCACGGCGTGCCCTACGCGGTTTACGCCGCGTTGATGCGGGCGTCATCGATGGGGGCGTATTACAACCAGCACATCCGCGGGCGTTACCGGTGAGGTTCCCATGAGAAAGACGATGTCCGAGAAGCAACTGGCCGCGAACCGGCGCAACGCGCTCAAGTCCACCGGGCCGCGCACGGCGGAGGGCCGGGCGGTTTCCAAGTTGAACGCAATGAAGCACGGCATCCTCTCGCGGGAGGTGCTGGTGCGCAGCGCGCATTGCCGGGAGAGCGGGCGCGAACTGGCCGCGTTGCACGAACGGTTCCGGGAGGCCTATGACCCGGTCGGGGTGGTGGAGGAGATGCTGGTGGACCAGATCGTGACGGCGCACTGGCGCCTGCGCCGGGCGTTGTCGGCGGAGTCCGGGGAGATCGCGTTGAGCGTGGAGGCGGGGCACTGGCAGCGGACCAAGCCGCGTCCAGTGCGGCGGCGGCACAGCACGCGGCGGC
>CAYQWK010000564.1:0-2737 GCA_964420805.1 uncultured Bifidobacteriaceae bacterium
CAACCTCTTTACCCTCTTTTCAATGGTATCCCATCACCAATACTGCCACTGGAATTTCCGATGGCGGACAGGGGCAGTATCCGCCAGGAACCCTGCTTTACGTTCCAGGTGCGTCTGGAACCACTCAAAATCTGGCGACTATTCGATTTACTGCTCCGAGTAATGCCAGTTACAGCGTGGTTGTGGCGGTTCGCTCCTATCTTAATGGCCCCCCATCGAGTGATACGGATTTTCACATCATCCGCAATGGCACCGAGATTTTCAGCCAGGCAATTCCTGCCGTCGGGGAAGCCATTTACTCTAACACCCTTGCCGTGACCACGAGTGGCACCTTGGATTTCAGTGTCGGGCGCGGCGCGGACGGACAGCAGTTTGGCTCGGGGTTGAAGATTTCTGCCGTCATCACGCCTGTAAACGAAACGGTGCCCACCGCCGCTGTGATCGTGGGGGTGAATGCCTCCTTGGTCACCGAAAGCTGCACGCCCACCAACCGCGCCGCCGACCCCGGCGAACTCGTTTCCGTCAGCTACACCCTGCGCAACATCGGCACCACCAACGGCACTGTCACGGCCACATTGCTGCCCAACTCCGGCGTCATTTCTCCCAGCCCCGCGCAGAACTACGGCGTCATCAACACCAACGGCACCTCCGTCACCCGGACGTTCTCCTTCACCGCGGGCGGCGTCTGCGGTGGTGTCATCACCAACCAGTTGCAGCTTCAGGTCAACGGAACCAACGCGGGCATCGTGTCATTCACCTTTAATCTTGGCACCGTCGCCACCCGCTTGAACGAGCGTTTTGATTCCGTGCGCCCTCCGGCGTTGCCCACGAACTGGTCCTCCGCCGCCAGCGGGGCTTCCGGAGGTTGGGCCACCACCTCGGCTGCCGCCTCCAGTCCAACCAACTCCGTGTTTGCCGCCGACCCGGTTAGCATCAGCGACGCCTCACTGACCTCGCCGGCCTTCCTGCTCATGACGACCAACTCGCAGCTCGCCTTTTCGCACCGGTACCAGACCGAGGCGGGATTCGACGGTGGGGTGCTGGAATATTCGATCAATAACGGGCCTTTCACCGATTTCATTGCCGGGGGCGGTCGCTTCATTGCCAATGGCTACAACCGGACGCTCGATTCCACCTTCGGCAGCCCGCTGGCTGGGCGCGACGTTTGGAGCGGCGAGTTGACCAACTTCGTGACCACCATCGCGGCCTTTCCGCCGGCGGCGGCCGGACATTACGTCCGCCTGCGCTGGCGTCTGGCCAGCGACAGCAATATCGCGGGCGTCGGCTGGTATCTCGACACCATCCAGGTCACCGACGCGAATTGCTGTGCCGCGCCGGTGCCACCGCTTATTTTGCAACCGCGGCGTCAGGCTGCTTCAATGGTCTTCTCCTACGACAGCCGTGCCGGGCAGACGTACTTCATCGAATACAAGGACAACCTGAACTCGCCGGCCTGGCTTCCGTTGCGCACTGATCTTGGCGACGGCTCCACGCGCTCGGTCACCAACGCGGTGACATCCATGCGGTTTTACCGGATTCGCACCCTGTAGGCCAGCGGGCGGCCGCGCCGCGTGTGGTTGGCTCGTGCCGCGCCCGCGCGGCACGGCGGATGTCATCGCGCGAGGCGTTCAAACTTGCGCTCCGTTCCCCGCGCCCCGGACAATCCCGTCATGTCGCAGATGCTCAAGTCCTCCGGCGCCACGGCCGTTGCCACCATGGCCAGCCGTGTCCTTGGGCTTGTTCGCGAGATGGCCTACGCCGCGTTCATGGGCAAGGGTTGGATCACCGACGCCTTCATGCTCGCCTTTCAGATTCCGAATCTGTTCCGGCGGCTTCTCGGCGAAGGTGCCCTCACGGCGGCCTTCATCCCCATCTTCAAGGAAAAGGAAAAGACCGCCGGCCATGAGGAAATGTGGCGATCGGCCAACGCGGTCATCTCAGGCTTGGTGGTCGTGGCTGCCGGACTGGTGTTGCTCGGTATCCTGATCGCAACCGGCCTGATCGCGTTTGCGGAGATGAAGGATTTCTCAGCGCCTTTGCTCCGCGACTGGCAGCAACAGCTTCACACGGGCAAGACGTTGCTGATGCTGCGGCTCCTGCGGCTGATGTTGCCCTACCTCCTGCTCGTCTGCGTCGCCGCCATCTTCATGGGCATGCTCAACGCGCGCGGGCATTTCTTCGTCCCGGCCCTCGGGGCGGCATTCCTCAACATCGCCATGATCGGGTCGGTCTTCTTCATCGCGCCGCTCATGGGCGTGGAGAAATCCGAACAGATCTTTGGCCTCGCCATCGGTGTGCTCATCGCCGGGTTGGCCCAGGCTGCCTTCCAATTGCCGCTGCTGCGCCGCGAGGGTTTTCGCTATCGCTGGGTCACGCCGTGGCGCGACGAGACAGTCCGTGCGGTCGTCCGCCGCATGTTGCCGACCACCATCGGCGTCGCCGCGTTTCAGATCAATGTGCTCGTGGCCAGCGGGTTCGCCTTCGTGGTGGGGGAGGGGATTGTCTCGGCATTCAACTACGCCGTGCGGTTGATGGAGCTTCCACAAGGAGTCTTCGGCGTGTCGCTTGCCATATACTTGCTGCCCACGTTGTCAGGCCTCGCGGCGGAGAAGAAGTTCCCGGAGTTTCGCGCTACCTTGCGCGACGGCATCGGCTACCTCGTGTTCGTGAACGCCCTGGCTACGGTTCTTCTTGTCGTCATGGCCGAGCCCATGGTGCGCCTGTTGTTCGAGCGCGG
>CAYQWK010000564.1:2747-3778 GCA_964420805.1 uncultured Bifidobacteriaceae bacterium
CGGGCGTCGTAGGCGGCGCGGCCTGCGCGGGTCCGGCCCAGCCGGCGGTCGCCATGTTGTTCGAGCGCGGCAGCTTCCGTCCGGAGGACACGCCGGACGTGGCGGTGGCCCTCACGGCCCTGGCTCCGGGTTTGGTCGCATTCTCGTTGGTGAACATTCTGGGCCGTGCCTTCTATGCCCTGGGCGACACCCGCACCCCGATGAAGATCAGCGTCTTCTGCCTCGCCTTGAACACGCTGCTCACCTTCCCGCTCGTATGGGCGTTCCAGCAGGCCGGCATGGGCATGGCCAACACCACCACCGGAATCCTCAACGTCACTCTCCTCGTCATCGCGTTGCGCAAGAAGCTCAAGACACTGGAAATGGCGCCCGTGCGCAACCGGCTTCTCGCCATCGCCGGCGCCGCCCTCGCCGCCGGTGTCATCGCGATTGCCGTCCGCGTCAGTTGGACCCGCGCCCTTGGACACCAGACGCTTCTGCTTCGGCTCGGCGAAGTGTTCGTTCCGTGCGCGGCGGCGGCGGTCGCCTATTTCGGTATCGCCCTGGCCATGAGGATTCCGTTCGCGCGCGACATCCTCGCCGTCCTTCGGCGCAAGGCCGCGCGTTAAGTATCGTCGCTCGTTGATTGCGCTACTCGACGCGCCCGCGGCCGGGATTTTGCCTGCATCACCCGCATGGCCCGCGGCCGGTCGCGATGTGAAAGAGCCGTTGTTTGATGCCGCGCGCTTCGGAGTGAACCCGCCGTCCGCCGCGTCTGCTGATGCCAATCGGGCGGCGGTCTTGTCCGCCCCGGGCATGTCCACTCGGGCCCTCGCTTCCGAGCGCACTGGGACTGGTCGCGCTGCGGCCAATGGCGCAACGGCCGGCCCCACCGTTCCTCTTCGCCCGCTCGGCACGGATGGGGTTGTCGCCCGTTCTTCGTAGCTTGTCATTACCCACATCTTTCGCCGCGAGGATAGGGGTAGGGATGGCGCACCGCGCCACCCCTCCCTCCAAACCGGACGGGCGGATTTCCCGCATCCGGCTTTCCA
>CAYQWK010000565.1:0-3773 GCA_964420805.1 uncultured Bifidobacteriaceae bacterium
CCGCAATATCCCTGCCCTTGTTCGCAGCCGACTGGCCGCAATACGCAGGACCGAAAGGCGACCGCTCGACACCGGAAAACATCAGCAAAGCGTGGCCGGCAAACGGTCCCAAGGTCGTGTGGCGCACGCCGACGCAGAGCGGTTTCTCGTCCTTTGCCATCGCAGCGGGCAAGGCCTTCACGATCGTCTCCCGGAATGTTGACGGTGTGCCGCGCGAAGTGCTGGTCGCGTGCGACGCGAACACCGGCAAGGACGTTTGGACCTCCCCCATCGGCACGGCGAAATACGACGGAGGCGGTGATGCGGGCACGCCGGACAACAAGGGCGGTGACGGACCTCGCTCGACGCCGTCGATAGACGGCAACCGCGTTTATGCGTTCTCCGCGCGGCTTGGCCTCGGCTGCTTTGACGCAGACAGCGGCAAATCGCTGTGGTCGCACGACCTGATGACAGAATTCGCCGGGAGAAACATCCAGTGGCAAAGCGCGGCGTCGCCGTTGATCGAGGGCGATCTGGTGTTCGTGGCCGGCGGCGGCGCGGGCCAGTCGATTCTCGCCTTCAACAAGTTGAATGGGAACCTGGCGTGGAAGAAGCACGACGAGAAGATCACCCACGCGACTCCGGTGGCGGCGACCATCCACGGCCAGCGGCAGATCGTTTTCTTCATGCAATCCGGCCTTGTAGCGGTGAACCCGAAGGATGGCGCACTGCTATGGAAGCACCCGTTCCGCTATAGCGTATCGACCGCTGCGTCGCCGGTGGTGGCGGATGACATCGTGTATTGCGCGGCCGGCTACGGAGTGGGTGCGACGGCGGTGCAGATCAGCAAGGAAGGCGGCGGTTTCAAAGCCGCCGAATTGTGGCGTACCACCGGCAATCAACCCGTCGCGAACCACTGGAGCACGCCCGTTTATCATCAGGGCCACCTCTACGGCATGTTCAGCTTCAAGGAGTACGGCAGCGGCCCGGTGAAATGCGTTGAACTGGCCACCGGCAAGGTGAAGTGGGAGCGGCCGGGCTTCGGCGCGGGCCAGGTCATCCTCGCCGGAAACGCGGTGCTCGCCTTGAGCGACAAGGGGGAACTGGTGGCGTTCGATGCCGCGCCTTCGTCCTACAAGGAACTCGCCCGCGCCAAAGTGGTCACCGGCAAGTGCTGGTCCAGCCCCACGCTTGCGAACGGCCGCGTGTTCGTGCGCAGCACCAAGGAGGCGGTGTGCCTCGACGCCGGCGCGGCCATGGCCGGCCGCTGATTCCGCCGCAACCGTGGCTTTACAATTAGCCTGCCGGGATTAGCTTCCGCGCGCTTTATGGCGAAGGCACCTCTCGCAGAAATGAACATTGAGTCGGTGAAGATGGAACTTCCCGACACGAAGACGCTCCATTTGCGCTGGCCCGACGGGTATGAGCCGGAGTTCAAAACCGGCCAGTTCATCACCGTCTATTGGCCGGACACTCCCGGCTACAAGCGCGCCTATTCGCTCTCCTCCTGCGCGCTGGATCGCGGTTCCTTCGAGGTGACGGTCAAGCGCGAGGGGAAGATGGGCACGCGGATTGTCGATTGGGCCAAAGCGGGCGACAAACTGTTCGTGCTGCCGCCGACCGGGCGTTTCCTGCCAGTGTTCGAGCCGGGAAAACACCTTGTCTGCATCGCGGGCGGATCGGGCGTGACGCCATTCCGCGGGTTCGCCCGCGAGGCCGCCCGGCGGAAACTCGAAACGCGGCTCACGATCCTCTACAGCGTGCGCACCACCGACGACATCATCTTCAACGACGAGTTCCGCACTCTTGAGCGCGAAAACCCGCGGTTCAAGTTCGAGGTCACCTGCACGCGTTTGGGAGAGAGTGATCCGTGGCCGGGCCGCCGCGGCCGGATCACCCCGGAGTGGGTCAGGTCGTTCGTCACCGCGCCGGCGGAAACGGTGTTCTATGCCTGCGGGCCGAACGCGTTGGTCGAGGCGGCCGAACATCTGGTTTTGCACGAGTTGAATCTGCCCAAGGAGCAGTTGCGGTTGGAAAAGTGGGGATGAGCACTTCCCGCAGTTTGCTTTTTGCCGGCGGTTCCTGAATTGTCCGGCTCATGCCACTCCAACGCACACCGCTCTTTGCCGCGCACCAACGCCTCGGCGGCCGCCTCATTGAATTCGGCGGCTGGGAAATGCCCGTGCAATATTCGAGCATCGTGGATGAACACCTGGCCGTCCGGAAAGCAGCCGGCATCTTCGACATTTCGCACATGGGCGAGATACTCGTCAGTGGTCCCAGCGCCGCCAGGTTCCTCAACCGCATCCTCACCAACGACATCGCGAAGCTCGCCGTCGGCCAGGGCCAGTATACGCTCATGTGCAACCCGCGCGGCGGTGTGGTGGACGATCTCTACGCCTACCGCCTGCGCGAGGATGACTTCCTGCTCATCGTTAACGCCTCGCGCATCGCCGCGGACTGGGATTGGATTCAGGAGCAATACGAGAGCGGTGCCGTGGCCGGCGAGATTCGCATTCGCAACGCCTCCGACGAGTTTGGCGCCGTCGCCATCCAGGGGCCGCGCACCGTGGATTTCATCAATCAAGTCGTTACGGGCGGTTCCATCGGCGGCACGTTCGTCAGCCAGGCCACCGACTTGAAGAAGAACCAGCTTGGTATGTTCGTTTTCGACGGCGCGACCATTTATGTCGCGCGCACCGGATACACAGGCGAGGACGGTTTCGAGATCATTGCCCCCGCCTCGAACATCGAGTTCATCTGGACCAGGGCGCTGGCGGTCGGCCACCAAGGCTGCTTGCAACCCGCCGGCTTGGGCGCGCGCGATACCTTGCGGACGGAGGTTTGTTATCCGCTTTACGGTCACGAACTGGACGAGAACACCACCCCCATCGAGGCTGGCGTTGGGTTCTTCGTATCCCTCGACAAGGGCGAGTTCATCGGCCGCTCTGTCCTCGCGGAACAAAAAGCCGGCGGCACAAAGAAGAAGCTCGCCGCCTTCCGCATGGCGGACAAATCCGCGCCGCCCCGGCCGCATTATCCGATCTGCGCGAACGGTGGCACCGTCGGCGAGGTCGTGAGTGGAACACAGAGCCCGTCGCTCAACGCGGGCATCGGCCTGGGCTACGTTCCGCCAGAACTCGCCAGGCCGGGAACCCGGCTGGAAATTGAAATTCGTGGCCGGCGCTTCCCCGCCGAGGTGGTGGCCAAACCGATATACAAGAGGGCCGCCTGACACGGCGTCACGCGAACTCAGTTCGGCTGCGTTACACCGAATTGGGAACGGCCAGTCTGCCGATCAGGCTGAAGCCCGCGCCTTGACGCTACGGGCGCGACCGGGACTGGTCGCGTTGCGACCAGTGGCGCAACGAATTGTTGGAACGTTTCTTCTTTTCGTGCGCCGCAGCTGAATCGCCCGCTGAACGTGGGGCGAGTTGTCGCAGCGCGACAACGGCCACCAATCCTCGCTTCTGATCGCCCACCATTTCCAATTGTTGCATCGCTTTCCGGGCCGGCCGGTTCTACACCACGAATTCGAGTTCAGGCGCGCGCGGGATGAGCTTCCGTTCGTGGGCCTGGCGGAGGAAACGGCGGATGGATTCCCGGCCTTTCTCGCCGTAGTCGAGCGTCCAGTGGTTGACGTACATCCCGACGAATTTGTCGGCGAGGTCACGCCCCATGTCGCGGGCGTACTGCAGCGCGTGCTGCACGGCCTCGGCGCGGTGGTCGAGGCTGAACTGGATGCTGGCGGTGAGGATGTCCGAGATGGTCTTGCGAATTTCGGGCGGGAAGCG
>CAYQWK010000566.1:0-3743 GCA_964420805.1 uncultured Bifidobacteriaceae bacterium
CAGCTCCTGTGCGGTTTCGTCGCCGATGCGGACGACGAAGGCTGTTCGACCTGGGTTGAGCTGCTCGGCCGGGCTGCAGGTCAGCGACAGGAGGCCGTTCTTGTCGTGACGAATCACGCGCCGCTTCAAGGATCCTTGATGCCAATCGACGAGGCGCTCGCTAATCCCTCTGCCGTATCCATCCTGCCGGGTCGGCCCCAGTGGCTCATCGCTCCAGCCGATTGGCGCTGGGACAATGAGCGCCGCCGCCAGTGGAAGTCAGCGATCGAAACCTGGACTCGGACCGAGGGATTGGTGCTGCTCGTCGAACTCACTTCCGCGGATCAGCCTGAGACGCTGTTGTTCGCCGAGGAGATGCCGCAACTCATCTGGCTGGCCGCAAGCGGCGTGGCGCGCGGCCGTGAGAGCGGGCAACGCCTGCAAACCTTTAAACACGCCGGCTGCCGGTTTGCCGGCACTGTTCTCAATCGCGAAGTGAAGTTGTTCCCATGGTTATGAAATCATTCTGGAATCCGCATTCAGCTTTTGCAGTTGTGCTCGTTGCGGTCGCGACCACTTGCACGAAATTGCCCGCTCAGGAAGGCGTCATCCCGGTGGCGCCGAAGCCTGATGCGCCTTTGGTTTTCGCTGGCTCGAATGCCAGGACGAAGGCCGGCTGGCAGAAGCGCTACACACTCGGACCGAATGACGTGGTGAGCTTTGCCTTCTACGGTCGTCCCGAGCTGGCGCGCACCGGTGTCCTCATCGGGCCGGACGGACGCGTGGGTTATCTGCAGGCGCAGGGCATCATGGCGAGCGGCCTAACGATTGATGAGTTGCGCGAGGCGGTGACGGCGGAACTGGCAAAGTTCTACCGCAAACCGCGCATCGTCGTGACGCCGGGCGAATTCCGCAGCAAGAAGTTCTACGTGCTCGGCAAAGTCGTGAACAAAGGCGCTTACACGCTGGAGCGCCCCCTCACCATTCTGGAGGCAGTGGCGCAGGCTGGCGGGTTGGAGACCGGCATTTTCCAGCTCAATACGGTCGAGTTGGCCGATTTGCCGCGGAGTTTTCTAGTTCGCAATCAGCAGCGGGTGGCCGTGGATTTCGAGAAGCTGTTTCGTCGCGGTGACCTCTCCCACAACATCCTGCTCGAACCGGACGACTACGTCTATTTCCCATCTTCCATCGCGAATGAGATTTACGTGCTTGGTTCGGTCAGGTCACCGGGCGCGCAGGGGTTAGCGATTGATGCGAGTGTCCTTAGCGCAATCACGCTTGGCGGCGGCTTCACGGAACGCGCCTATCAGCAGCGCGTGCTCGTTGTGCGTGGCGGATTGCAGAATCCGCAACGGTTCGTGGTCAACATGGCCGACATCCTGGCAGGCAAGACCCCCGACTTTCGTCTTGAGCCGCGCGACATCGTGTATGTCTCCGACAATCCGTGGTCGCGTGTCGAAGACCTCGCGGACATGGCCGCAACGGCGTTTATCACGACCATGGTCACGGTGTGGACTGGCGGCAGCATCGGGCCGCTCATCAAGAATCCGATTATTCCAACCCTCAAGTGACACGCAGCCCATGAACGAGAACGACTCTGTTGTGAAATCAAACTGGCTGCTCCAGATCGCCGCAGCGGTGTGCCTGCTGATTTGCGTTACGGGCTGCAAAACTTACGGTCCGAAGTTCGATCCTCGCGCCAAGCAGGGCTCCGCGGGCACCGCCAGTGCAACCAACCTATTCACCAACGCCACCACGAACCGGCTCAAGCCTGAGTGGCTCAATCCGTCGGTCGAACCTTTCCGGCTCGGGCCAGGCGATAAACTGGAGCTGGAAGTTCTGGGCAAGACCGGTTCACGGAGCACGACGTTTGTTTGCCCGGATGGGAAAATCTACTTTGACCTCCTGTCGGGCCTTGATGTGTGGGGCCTGACGCTCGCGGAAACCAAACAACTGCTGGAACGGGAGCTGGCGACTTATTACGCCCGGCCGCAAATGTCTGTCACACTCGCGGCCGTCGAAAGCAAACGGGTGTGGGTGCTCGGCCGGCTCAACAAATCCGGCGTCTATCCGCTCAACGGCCCGATGACCATCATTGAGGCCATCTCGCGGGCCGGAGGGCTCTTTACTTCACGCTTTGGCGGCACGACGGAGGAACTCGCCGATCTCAACCACAGCTTCATCGTGCGCGGTGGAGAGATGCTGCCGGTCAATTTCCAAAAGCTCCTCCGCAGCGGCGACACGTCGCAGAATCTTTACCTGGAACCAGATGACTTCATCTACCTGCCGTCCTCGCTTTCGTCGGAGGTCTATGTCCTCGGTGCGGTCAATGGTCCGCGACCCGTCGGCTTCGTGGACAACATGACTCTCACCACCGCTATCACCAAGGCCCTCGGCACCCAACCCCAGGCGTATCTTTCCCATGTGGCCATTGTGCGCGGTTCCCTTTCCGAACCGAAGATCGCCGTAGTGGATTTCAACGCAATCGTGACTGGAAAAGCCCCTGACGTGCGCCTCGAAGCTCGCGATGTGGTTTACGTGCCCTTCAGTCCCTATCGCACATTGGAACGATACGCCAAACTCATCACCGACACCTTTGCGCGCACCGTGGCCGCCAACGAAGGAGGCCGAGCTGTGGATTCAAAATACGGCGGTGTCGGGGTGAGCAATCCCATCAGCCCGTAAGCATTTTCCCAGTAAGATCGGCATCGGCGAGAGCTCTACACATTCCATCCCTCGACGGCCTCAATGCTGTTTGGGGGGCCTCGCTACATTGCATGGCGTGCGGAACATAGGTTGAGCGGGCAAGCCCAACTGGAAAAACATCCTGGCATGTCGGCTCAGAAATCCCGCTCAGAGGCCATACGGTGAGAATTGCTGTCGCGGAGGAGGGAAGCAGCCTCTCCTTCACAGACCAGCAGGTCAGCGTCGCCCGTCAAGACCATGACCACAGACCGCAGATCGAACGCCACCTGCGTCGACTTGCTTCGACTGAATCGCCACCAAGAGTTTTGCAGTTTGCTCAACAACACGGGCTGATTGTTAAACGATTCACCGTGCGGAATCAGAAATCACGCTGGGGACCTTATATTCACGCAGAGGGACCATCTCGTTTAACTGCGGTTGATTAAGGCCCCTGCGTTCGTGGCCGACTACATCATCCTTCACGAACAGATGCACCTCTGGCAGATGAACCACTCGCCGAGGTTCTGGCAGGAGGTCGAGGTTGTTTGCCCTTCATTCAAGGAAGCGGACCGGTAATTGAAGAAGCATTGGAGGTCGTTGAGGTGAAGCTCACATTACACGAAATCACCCTCTGGAACCTATCTTGAACTTCGGCGTATTTGGGCAAACCACCGTGGATCCTTTCTTACTGTTGTTCTTACCCATTCCCCAGAATCCGGAAAAACGTGCAGAACCCTTTGCGAAACGGAACTGGTGGGTTGGCAGGGACTCGAACCCTGGACCAATGCCTTAAAAGGGCACTGCTCTACCAACTGAGCTACCAACCCACAAAACCTGGCGCGAACGGCTGTCCTGACGGGGTTGAACTACCGGCTTTGAACGCTTGCTCACGCTTTCCGCAAGGGGCGAAACACTAGTCAACTCGCCGCCTGGGTGCAAGGTTTTTCCCGGAGTTTTATGGACCAGGCGGGCTGAAGAAATTGAACACCGCCAAGATCTCCTTCACTTCCTCTTTAGCGGCCGGCGACAGGAAAATCCAAATGGCGGCGGCGGCGGCGATATACGGACCATACGGAATC
>CAYQWK010000567.1:0-3740 GCA_964420805.1 uncultured Bifidobacteriaceae bacterium
CGCGGCTTCGTCGTCCGCGACCTCCCGTGGACGGCGGACAAACTGCGCGCCATCCCGCCCTTCGAGTTCGAGAACTGGGCCGTCATCGCCCTCGGCGGCATCCCCAACAAAGTCCAGGTCGGCGACATGGGCGTTGATGGCCGCATCTTCCCCGTCGGCACCGAGCCGAAGCATTTTGGCGACGGCGAACTGGCCCTCGAAGAACGCTGGTATCCCATCCAGGTCAAACAAAAGGACCGCGTGGGCCGCCCGGAGATTGACGCCTTCGAGACCGCCCTGCGCCGCTCCCGCCGCGACAAGGGCTTCTTCGTCGCCTTCGACTACAGCGCCGACGCCCTGCGCGAGATCGACCGCTTTTTCCGCGAGGAACGCACCGTCATCATCCCCCTGACCGTCCAGGAAATCCTCGACGAACAGATTGCGAGGAAACTCGCTTAACAACTTCAAGGATCGAAATGCTCGAGTTTATCAAACATTGGATGCCATTGCTGGATGCGTTTGCGAAATTCGCCGGTATCGTGGCCGTGTGCGGCCTCTGGTTTGCGTACCGGCAGTACAAATTGGCCGTGAAGAATTCCGCACGGACTGAGGAACGCGCGGCAGTTGTGCTGGCAGCGAGCGAATCCAAAACCTTCGGGACGGAGATCGTCCCGGAGATTCTCAAACTGCGCAAAGGCATCGCCGATGCAGGCTGCAAGTACCTCGACAACTTCAAAACAATCCACCGTACAGGCACACTGGACCCCGACACCACCGCAGTTACCGAAGATGACCGGAAGAAATTAGAACCTTTCAACGAACAGATTGCCGTGGTGCTCAATTCAATCGAGGGATTCGCCATTCCGTTCGTGATGGGTGTTGCTGAGGATAAAGTCGGCTTCCTCGAATGTGGTGCATCCTTCGTGCGGGCCTTCGAGAGTAACTTTCCGCTCTACAGTCGGCATGATTTGAAAATCTATTACCGCTCAACTCAGACTCTGTATTTCCGCTGGAAAGAACGTCTTGAGCTTCTCGAATTGCAGAAGCGCCAGGCTGCGGCGGCGAAAGAGTTCTTTTCGCTTTCCGCACAGGTCATCGACAACCATGCCAAGTCTAAATCCATGCGCATGGCAGCCAGATTCTTCCAATCTCTCGCCGACCGCGCCAACCGCTCGGCGTAATAGCACCATGAAACCGCGCAAGAAATTCCCGCCGCTGCCGCGCGCGAAAAAGAAACCGCTCTCGGAATACAAGGCTCTCCTCCGCATTGATGTGGATTTCGGAAGCAGCGGCATCTGGGAAATCACGGAGCCGGGACAGAGGTACGCGGGCACATGTCGGGCCTACGAATCGCTCAAACTCCCCGCCGCGCTGGTGCAAAGGTTCGATTATTGGACCTCGTGGTTCGATGCCCACGAGCCGTGGAATGGCACCCCCGGTTTCGACACCGAACTTTTCCGCGCCTACGGCTTCTCTCTCGCCATCGATCTCAAGCGCGTCCTTGGCGATGACTTCTACGTGGAATACGGAGGTCGTGAAATCCACGACGACCGCGAATACGTCCGCGATGCCACTCGCAAAGGGCGCAAGCAGCGCTGATCCATTCCCAAGCGCGGCGGCGCGTCGGCAGACCGCCGCCATCTTTTCCGACTGAATGGCGGCACTCTGCCGAGATGCCGCTACGATCTCGAAAGGACTGGCACGCCCGGCGGGCGTCCCTCCCGGCATCGGCGCAGGATTTGACCGGAATCAAGGTTGCCAGACCCGCGTGGTGGTTTGATCTGCCCATCAGCGCAATATGGGTTCCGTTCTGCCATTGTTCTGTGTGCTGGCCTCGCCATCCGGGCCGGTTTCTGAGGCTGCTTTCCCGTTTCACTCTTCCGACATCCCGGCGCGCGTGACCGTCACGGCGGTTGGGCAGGTGGAAATCTCTTCCCAGCCATCGGAAACGGCCTTTTCTGGCTCAAAAACCGCTTTTTCCATCGCTGGAAGGCCGGGGTGCGGCTCGGGCATGGCTTTTCCCGGGTCTGCAACGGCTTTTTCACCCCCTGTCAGGGCCTTTTTCCACCCCTGTCAGCGTCTTTTGCCGGGCTGTCAGCGTCTATTTCCACCCCTGTCAGTGCCTTTTTTGGGGCTGTCAGTCATTGACAGGCTCAAAAAAGACGCTGACAGGCGCCCAAAAGGCACTGACAGGCTGTCAAAAGACGCTGACAGACCCGGAGAAAGGCATTTACAGCGGTCAGGAAGCCTTCGCCCATGCCTGAGAAGCTGAAATGGAATCAGCCGGGGGCGAAATGGAGCAAGCGGCACCGATGGAATCAGATTTTGCCGGATAAACCGGATGTTTTGGCGGTAGAACCAACAGCAAAAACGAAAGGAACCACAGGTATGGAATACTGGGAAGATACAAAGAACCGGGCGCAAATCACGTTGCCGATCTGGGAAACGCACCTGCCGACGTTAAAGATCGGCACGCTGGGGTCCACGGACCTGGAAACGCTGATCGACGGCTTCGAGCCGCTGGTGCAGGCACGCACGCTGGCGCAGGATGATTTCGATGAGGCGGAGCGGGAGGTCGCGCGGTCGTTGCTCAAGATGAAAATCCTCTCGCTGAAGGTTCCCGCCATGATCGAGGCGCAGCTCAGTGAGAACGCCAGCATCATGGACGACGTGGACGACCTGCACGCCGTCGTGCCCCGCAGCGAACCGACGATTCTGAAACGGGCGCGGATGCTTTACCCGGTCTGGGTGCGTGCAAACACGGCGCTGGCCGCCCTCACGCCCACGCAGCCGGCCATCACCCGCGTGATCGCGGGCACGGCATACACGGCGGCGTTGTTGAAGGGGTTGCTGGACGGCTTCACCGACGTGGTGAAGGACATGCGCGACAAGGATTCGGTGCTCAATGTGAAGCGCGCGGACTTGCGCACGCACGACCGGGCCGCCGACCAGTTGATCAAACGCTGGTACAAAGCCGCCAAGGCCACGGCCGAACCCGGCTCGGACCTGGAAACCGCGCTGGAAGCCGTGCCCACGGAGCAGGGCACGCCCGCGCCCGATCCCATCGAGATCGCCTCGCTCACGCAGGGCGGGGATGGCGGGTTGCAGGTGCTGGTGGCCTACGTGCCCGGCGGCGGAGATCACGCCACGACCAAGCTGGTGAAGTGGCGGAAGAACGCAGAGGTGGATTTCCCGCACAGCGCGCCATTGGACGCGAGCGGCAACGCGCTGGGACCGTTCGCGGTCGGGGACGTGGTGACGGTGATCACCGAGGTGAGCAACAGCAGCGGCACGCGCACCGTCGCGCCGCGCAACATCACGGTGGAAACGCCGATTTGAGGAAATGCGGAACGCGGAACGCGGAGTGCGGAATGGACGCCGCGTTCCGATGATTCCGCGTTCCGCACTCCGCATTGCGCATTGGTTATGTCTTTCAATCCCAACATCCCGCAGGAAAACACGGACCTCGACGCGGGCGAGGTGCGGGAGAATTTCGTGGCGCTGAAGGCGTTGGCGGACGCGCAGGCGGGGCAGATCGCGGCGCTTCAAGCCGCGCTGGATTCGGTGCCGCCGGGGCAGGCGACGTTGGCGTTGCAATACGCCGGCGGGCTGGACGTGCCGATGTTGGTGACCGCGCCGCGCGCGAACACGGTGCTGGTGCAACGGCGTTATCAGGGCGAGACGGAGTGGCCCACGGTGGCGACGTTGCAGTATTGGGGGCCGGATAATTACACGGACACGCTGCCGGGTCCGGGGGTGTT
>CAYQWK010000568.1:0-3714 GCA_964420805.1 uncultured Bifidobacteriaceae bacterium
GACGAGGCTAGTCCATCGTCGCTCGTGTTCAGGAAATCGACGCAGATTTGGCGGTAGGAGGCGAGATTGCCCGCCCCTTCACCCGGGAAAAGGATGCCAAGGAAAAAGTCGGATACGGCTGCAGCATCGTTCCAACTGCCCCCCGGGACCTTGGCCTTGAGTAATGCGACCGGGTCGCTAAGGTTGTTGTTGCCCCCGGAAATGCCATCCGCCTTGCTGGCATCGCTCACCGCCATCAGGTAGGTCTGAATGAAACGCGTGCGCTCGGCAAGCGTGCCGGAACTGATCCACGGCGCCCCGGCCTCGGGAAAACCGTCCGGCGCATCGCGGTCAAACAACATCATCGTGCCCATGCGCGTGAGCGGCGCAGTGCTGGCCGTCCGGCTCCGACCGCTGATCGAGTATCCATCGGAAGCTGCCGTAGGAGTACCAGAACCGCCGGTGGACTGAAGCGCGCGAATGGAGCTTACGGCGAACTCGAGCGGCGTCTTAACCTTCTGGAGTGATCCGCCATGACTCCGGAACAAGTCCGAGCTGAAGATAGTGTTCAGAATGTTGCGGATGTTGCCCTTGCGCCCATCCGGGCCGGCTGTATCCCACGCGACAAGGCATCGCCGCACCAACTCCGCCTCCGCCGACCGATTCGGATTGGTGTAGTCGTAGAACGCATATTCCGGGAGATTCGTACGCGTGGTGGGGTTCGGGAAGTCGTCATGTACGAAGAGGCGGCAAAGCTTCACGCTCAGGTATTCCATTGTGAAAGGCAGGTTGGCGATATGGGCCGCAATGTCGTAACCATCAAGAATGCCGTTGGTCCCGGAACGGCTGGCCGGAATAACCAGTCGATAGGGCTGACCGGCCCACGGAGGACCGAAACGTGCCGGCACAATCTTGGACTGGCCCGCCGTGTACGGATAGGTCGCGCTCCCGATTGGGCGTGGGCTGGTGGCCGGACTGTTCGTGTCCCATTCCGACCAGATCGGAGCGCGGTTGGTGCCGTGGTTGGCGGATTTGTAGTTGAACGTCCACACGCCAATCAGGTTCGAAGTTCCACCCGTTCCATTGCCGGGATAAAAGCCAACCCGCTGGGTCTGGGGCGCAAATGGATTGTTGATGTTCTCCGGCTCGACAATTTCCACGGACCAACCCGTCCAGGCGCGGGACATGACGGTGATATCGTACTGGTCGTAGCCGTTGTCCACACCCATGCAGAACAACTCCATGATCTCGCGAGCATAGTTCTCGTTGGCAACATTGGCTGCATTACCCTTGCTGTCCACGGAGTCGAGATAAACAATTTCGGCCGGGCTTTCGACGTGAACCTTCAACAGGTCGTAGAAAGTACAGTTGGGATTGAGCAACGCCGCCTGCCAACGCACTCGCTCGCGGTACTCCCAGTCGGTCGCCAGTTTGTCGATCAAATTGAAATCGTCATGGAACCGGTCGAAGTAATCCACGCTCTTGGAATGCTGCGTGACAAAGTGGTTCTCCAGAAACTGCAATAGCACTTCAATCAACTGTTGCTTGGAATTGATCGCACTGCTCACGTGGTAGGAGCGCAAGTCATGGAGAAACGCCCCGCCAACTGCATTCACATTGACACTTCCATCCACGAAACTGGGTGCTCCCAAATTGTCCAGCAACCGCCGGACGCTGCCGGGCGTGCTACCCGGCTCGTAGATCTGCAAAATGTCGTCGCCCGGATCCGCGCCCGAGAACCGCACCGTGAGCGTGCGCCCGCGGGTAGGCGGCAAATACCAGAAGCTCACCGTGTACAACTGGCCGTTGGTGATGAAGATATTGGTCTGGAAGATTGAGTTACCGCTGCCCCCACCATCCGCCGTGCCTACCACCTTCAGACTGCCAGCGCCGGAATGCGCGTAGTTCGTACTGATGAACGAATTGGTAAAGTTCGCCGTCATGTTCCAGTTGGTAACCCCTAGCGGCGTCTCGAAGTCGCCATTGCGGATGCAATTATTCCCGGCCTCAGGCACAGATCCTGGCACGACCTTCAGGTCGTCAACGTAAGCCTCGCCCGCGCCACCATCGAGGTAGATGTAAATCGTGTTGCGGTTTGTGTCGGCTCGTCCGGTGGCTGTGGCATAAACCCAACCCGGCGCCGGTGGCTCGTTGTTTCCCGATCCCACCAACCCGTTGCCGCTCAAGCGCAGCTTGATGTCTCGCGTGGTCGGGCCTTCCAGATACCAGAAACTTAACACGCCGCGCGTGCTCGAGTTCTCGAAGCGAAACCAAAGATTCGTCCAGTCCTGCACGATCGAATCGCCGCGCGTCGTTCCGCCGACATTCGCAACCATCTTGAGCGCGTAGCTGCCGGAATGAACCTGGTCGTTCGTGACCACCGAGTTGATCATGTTCGCGCTGACGATCCACGGCGCGGTGCCCCCCGTCTCGAAATCACCGTTCACGAGGATGTTCGTGCTGGCCTCGTAGAGCGTGGTCGTGTTGGTCGTGATGTTCGTGACGCCCGCGTTGACGTTGGTGGTGAAGTTGGTCACCACGTAGTTCGTCAGCGGCACCAGCGTGATGTCATCGATGTAGGCCGCGCCGGGCTTGGTCAGGTACATGTAGAGATTTGAGCTGCTGAAGAACCCGGTGTAGGTCAGGAACCGCCACCCGGCCTGCGGCGGGTTGGGGACGCTGTTCGTCGTGTGAACAACGTAGGAATCAAATGTATTCACCAACGCCTCCGGAGCCAGTTGCTCCGCAATGTAAGCTTGCGGCCCCATTGTCCGTACCCGCGTCAGTTCGTCGGGTGTCGGGCCGTAAGCAATACGATTGAGAAGATTCACCGACAACAGGTCATTGCTGCTCATCGGGGTCGCGCCCACCTTGAAAAACTCAGCCGGCAGCGCGTTCGAGATCTGGAACGTCCCGCCTCCACTCAAGGTCGCCACCGCGTTCGAGAACGGGCCGGCCACAGTCGGGCTGGAACGCAGCGTATAGCCATCCACTGCTGGCGCGGGAGTGAACCGCACCGTTTTTAGATTGTTCGACCGGGTTACGCCCTGAAGAACCGGCGGAGGCGTGTCGCTAGCCGCAGCAAACAATGCGGCCATCAGACTGACAATCAACGCGAGAGATGAAATGGGTTTCTTCATAATCTTGTTCTCTGGGTTCCGGCGCGGGGAAGCTACCATTGAAGCCGATCACATCAAGGTTGGAATTGTAACGATTGCGGCGGCGGCGTACGGATCCGCCCAATCCTCCCGAGGCACCATATCCTGCCAAGTGAGGATGATCCCACTCCACAAGCGGAGAGTGTTCGAAAGTTCCAAGACCTGCCGTGCAATGCCGCGTTGGCCGCGTGCGAGTAGCGTGGCTTGACTTGGAAAACCCTCAATCCCATTTTCCACGCCCTCGGCGGGAGTTTTCCGCCGTCTCTTGAAACTGAATTTATGAGCCACAACCTGTTCAATTCTCTGCAAACCTTCGACCTTGGCAACGGCAAGAAGGGCCAATACTACTCTCTCCCCGCGCTGGAAACCGCCGGCGTCGGCGCGGTGTCCAAGCTGCCCGTGTCCATCCGCCTTGTGCTGGAGTCCATCCTGCGCAATTGCGACGGCAAGAAGGTCAGCGAAGCCGCCGTGCGTGAGCTCGCCAACTGGAAGCCCACCGCGCCGCGGACCGAGGAGATCCCGTTCGTCGTCGCGCGCATCGTGTTGCAGGACTTCACCGGTGTGCCGCTGCTCGTGG
>CAYQWK010000569.1:0-3712 GCA_964420805.1 uncultured Bifidobacteriaceae bacterium
GATGCCAGCAAAGGCTTCATCAAAGACGGCAACAAAAACCGCCTGCGCGAACAGGACATCCACAAGATCGTGGACACGTTCACCCGGCAGGCCGAACTGTCGCGCTACTCGCGCCTTGTGCCGCTGGCCGAGATCAGCGACGCCAAGAACGATTTCAACCTCAACCTCCCGCGCTACATTGACAGCACCGAGCCGGAAGATTTGCAGGACATTGACGGCCACTTGCGCGGCGGCATCCCCAACCGCGACGTGGATGCGCTGGAAAATTACTGGCAGGTCATCCCCGGCGTGCGGGCCACGCTATTCAAGAAAGCCGACCGCGCCGGTTATTCCGCGCTGCGCATCCCGCCAGCGGAGATCAAAGCCGCCATCTTCGGCCATGCCGAGTTCACGGCGTTCAACGACACCATCACCAAGCTGTTTGCCAAATGGCGCAAGGCCAACACCGCGCACCTCACCGGCCTGAAAAAGGGCAGCCGACCCAAGGCGCTGATTGAGACACTCTCCGAAAACCTGCTCGACACCTTCGACGGTGCGCCGCTGCTGGACGCCTACGACGTGTATCAGCACCTCATGGACTACTGGGCCGCAACCATGCAGGACGACGCCTACCTCATCGTCAGCGACGGCTGGCGCGATGCGGCCAAGCCCCGGCTCATCACCGAGGACAAAGGCAAGAAGTCCAAGGAAAAACCCGACTTCACGCTCGGCAAAATGAAATACAAGGCCGAGTTGATTCCTCCGGCGCTGGTCATCGCCCGCTACTTTGCGGCGGAACAAACCGCCATCGAGAAGCTGGAAGCCGAAGTGGCCGCTATCACGCAGCAGATGGAAGAGATGGCCGATGAACACGGCGGCGAAGGCGGCCTGCTGGAAGACGCCAAGAGCGACAAGGACAAGCTCACCAAAGCCTCCGTCACGGCGCGGCTCAAAGCCATCAAAGGCGAGAAGGATGCCGACGACGAACGCAAGGCGTTGTTGGCGTTTCTGGCGCTGGCCGAGCAGGAAGCCGCCGCCAGCGAGAAACAGGCCGAGGCGCAGGAAACGCTCACCACCAAGGTGCTGGCGCAATACGGCAAGCTCACCGAGGACGAAATCAAGACGCTGGTAGTGGAAGACAAATGGCTGGCGACACTGGCCGCCGCCGTGCAGGGCGAACTCGACCGCGTCTCGCAGACGCTCACCGGGCGCATCCGCCAACTGGCCGAACGCTACGCCACGCCGCTGCCGCAGCTCACCGACGAAGTGGCCGCGCTCGCCGCTCGTGTGGACGGACACCTCAAGAAAATGGGGATGGCATGGTGAAACCGGGCTACAAGCAGACTGAGGTGGGTGTAATTCCAGAAGACTGGAATACTTATTACATTGAGAACTTCGCCGTAATCACCACTGGCAGCAAGAACACCCAAGACCGTGTTGAAGATGGCCTGTATCCATTTTTTGTGCGTTCACAAACGGTCGAACGCATCAACAGCTATTCATTCGATGGCGAAGCGGTGCTGACTGCGGGAGACGGCGTTGGAACGGGCAAGGTGTTTCACTACATCAATGGCCGGTTTGACGTTCACCAGCGCGTATATCGAATCTCCAACTTTGCAGAGCACGTAAACGGTTACTACTTCTACCTCTATTTCAGCACGCACTTTTACAACCGCATCATGCAGATGACCGCGAAGTCATCTGTTGATTCGGTTCGTCGGGACATGATTTCTCGGATGCAGGTGGCACTTCCTCCGACCGAAGCTGAACAACGCGCCATCGCGGAGGCGTTGAGCGATGTGGATGGGCTGCTGGGCGGGCTGGACCGGCTCATCGCCAAGAAGCGCGACCTCAAACAGGCCGCCATGCAGCAACTGCTCACCGGCCAAACCCGCCTCCCCGGCTTCCACGGCGAGTGGGAGGTGAAGCGGCTCGGCCAAGTTTTGCGTTTCCAAGTTGGCTTTCCATTCAGTTCGGCGTTCTTTAACGAGAAGGAGCAAGGAATCCGACTGGTCAAAAATCGCGACCTCAAGAGTGATGACCAAGTGTTTCACTATTCCGGCGCATACGATTCAGCTTTCTTGGTCAAGGACGGTGACGTGCTTGTTGGGATGGACGGCGATTTCTTACCATGCCTTTGGTCAAAGGGATCGGCACTTTTGAATCAGCGAGTCGGGAGAATTGTCCCGTTGGCCGGGCTGAACCTCCAATTCGCTTATTACTACCTGCTCGAACCGCTGAAGGAGATCGAGATTGCGACGGCCAGCACCACGGTTAAACACCTCTCGCACGGCGACATTGAAGGCATTGAGAAACCGCTGCCATCAGTCGCCGAACAAACCGCCATCGCCGAGGTGCTGACGGACATGGACGCGGAACTGGCGGCGTTGGAGCAGCGGCGGGAAAAGACCCGCGCCCTCAAGCAGGCCATGATGCAGGAACTGCTCACCGGGAGGACGCGACTTCTATGACTGAACCACATTCTGATCCCAATTACTTCCTCGTTCGCACCGCCCCCGACCTTGTGGAGCGCGGACTCGTCGGTGTTGGCTGGTCGGAATTCCGCTTTGACCAACTCGGTAATGCGGAAGCTGCCATTCAAGCCATCATCGACGAGTGGGGAAGCGTGCGGCGATGGGCCAATCAGATACGTCGGTTTTACGCCATTGGCGAAGGCGACGTGGTGGTAGCCCCGGTTCCTTACGCGGTCGCCATCGGCACCGCTACGGGCGGCCTGGTATTCGACGAAGCTGGTATTGCGGCAGGCCGGGCCAATCAACGCAGGGTGAATTTTCCTCGTGATGCCGAGGGCCACGTCATCACCGTTCCACGCACTTCATTTTCGGAAGCCTTTCAGCGCCGCCTGCGGGTACAAGGCATGACGGTCAACGACCTCGAAGAGTTTGCTGATGAGATTCAAGAGGCGCTGGCCAGCCTGTCGAGCGGTGCCGATTACACCTGGCAAAATCAGGTTTTGGCGCAAGAGAGCAGACAGCAGGATAGCTTCAAGCAGAAGTTGCTCGCGAACATTCAGTCTGGACGGACGAACTTGCAAACGGGTGGAGTTGGTCTGGAGCAACTCGTCTGCGAACTGCTGGAGGCGGATGGCTACAAGGCGCGAGTCTTGTCCAAGCGCCAGTTCGGAAGCTACGCTGACGCGGATGTGCAGGCTTCGCGAGCGGATCGCTGTGCGTGCGTGAAGCTGCTGGTGCAAATCAAGCATCACCAGGGTTTTTCAAACGAGCACGGGATACGGCAACTCAATGAAATTGCGAAGGCGCATCCCGGTGAATACGACGACCACGAAACTGTCTTCCTAACCTCGGCGTCTGTGACGAAAGAACTCCGCGACGCTGCGGAAGCGGCGAATGTCACGGTGCTCGCAGGACAGGACTTAGCGGATTGGGTCAGCGAGCACATCGACCGGCTTTCCCCGAAAACCAAGCTGATGCTGGGCATTTATGAAGTGCCCGCAGTGATCTAGGCAGTCCATGTTTGAACACACCTGAGTATGAAAATCTCGACCATTCTTGACCACATCGACAGCGGCCACATGGCGCTGCCCGAGTTCCAGCGCGGATATGTGTGGAATAGCGATCAGGTGCGGAAGCTGATTGCTTCGCTATATCTTCGCCGCCCCGTAGGCGGATTGCTGGTGTGGGCGACAGAGTCCAAGAAGGCGGCTCATCGAGGCGGCGGCGCTCTGGCTTCCGGCGTCGTGAAGCTTCTGCTG
>CAYQWK010000570.1:0-3706 GCA_964420805.1 uncultured Bifidobacteriaceae bacterium
ACCCAGACGCCGCTGTCACTCTACGCAGCTTTCGAGACCGAGCGAAAGGCGGACGTGTTCATGGCAAACCTGCGCACTCAGATTCACTTTCGGGCCGCAGACGAAAAGGGCGCCAAGATCATCTCCGAAAAGATGGGCGGACGGGAACTCCGCAAATACAGCGGCGGGGTCAGCGCTGGCCGCGCCTCCCGCAGCTGGCAAATGGTTGATGAACCTTGGTTCAAAACAGCCGTGCTCCAAGCGATGCCCGAGGGCCGAGCAATCGTCCGGCATCCTGCGAGGCTTGGAAAGCCGCTCCTGAAAAGTCTGCCGTTCACTTCGTTTACCCGGGCCAACGAATACAGCGCCGAGCCAGAAGGCGCGTCAGGGACCTAGTTCCGCCCGGGAATAATCGTCGGCCCGCCGATTACGGCGATCGCGTGGAGGCGCTTTTGATTCGGCAGGGCTTTGCGGGAGACACGCGCGGGGGTAGAAGACTTGGCTTCGCACGCAGGGCCATCAATTGATTCGAGGTAGTCCTCAACCAGGCCTTTGCCGTCGCGGCAACGCAGGGTGTGCGCCATGAGGTCGAAGATGTCCGGCGCACGCCTTCCGAGCTTACGGGAAAGGCTGCGCACCGCATCGGAGTAGGCCGAAAGATCAGCCACAGGGAGGGCGAGCACGATATGAACAACAGGGAACGGAGATTTCATGAATCATGGTTACTGACGTTTAACCAAGTGCTCCGTCCGGCCCGATTACAGAGCACAACCAATACGAGCTAGGTTGATGAAGCGGCACCAAGGGCACCGCGCAGTTATGTTGATGCAAGTCTACAGCAGAAGGAGGCCCGCTGTCTTTGATATATTCACGATTCTCTTTTATGATTACGCGGTTCTCACCTTCGGAAGAAACGAGCGCGGCGGCGCACCAAATAATTTCGTGAAGCGAACGGTCAGGTGGCTGTGATCGGAAAACCCGGTGCGCAACCTGACCAACCGTATAGGTCCCGGTTTCAATCAGCGCCTTCGCGCGCGCCAGCCGGGTTCGCAGAATATATTGTTCACAAGTCAGGTCCGTGGTCGCCTTGAACAGCACGTTGAAATGACTTGGGCTGAGCCGGGCCTCCTTGGCCAGAGTGGCCACAGGTATCCGATCCGCCAGATGAGCGTGAACGTAGTTCGCAACCCGTTGCATCGACTCGCCGCTCAGGCGACGCACAACCGAGCGGGACGAGCCCCGGCCTCGCGCAATCGATTGCACGACTCTCGATGCCAGGCAAAGTCCGAGCGCCACGGCATGCGCCCGACTGTCATCACGTAGCGGGATGCAGGTCTGTCTAATTTCGTTGGTCAGCCCACCGATCAGCGGATCGCGAAGGTTTAGTTCGCTGAATGACTCGATCATGACCCCCTCGATGGCCGGATGGCTGAACTGCCGCAGCCAACTTTCGCTCAAGTAGAGCATGATGATGCCCGCCTCATTCATCCAGCTTTTCGTGTGGCGGATACCTGGAGCGAGAATCACGAGGTCTCCTTGGCCGATCACCCGGCTGTGCTCCTGCCCGGTCGCTCCCAACCACGTCACGCAACAGCGCGCAGGTTCTAGCGCGATCAGGATCTTGGTCGCAGCAAGCTCATGCTCCGGCCAATCCTTGGGCCGCTGCCGGTCACAATAGATGCTAACTCCCGGGCCATGGGTGAGGGCGCGGCGGTTCGGCAGAATCGAGGCGGGAAGCTGAAGCGATTCGAAGGTGGTGAAGTTGTGTGGGGTTTTGCCACGTGGAGATACCATAGCAGCGGCGGCGCGCCGCTGTTACGTGGCCCTTCGTTTCAGCGGAGCTAACTAAGCATAGCGACTGCCGCTGCGCGGGGCTTTGATTTAACCACGAATTGCTTTTATTTATCGACGATGACCGATTCCTAGCTCGCTCTGGCTAGCGCGGCCGTAACGCCAGACAATTTTGCGAGGCGTCCACTTCGATCCGTCCTGACGCGGCGCCATGGGCGAAAAGCGACCTGACCACGGCGTCCTGTAGATGCCGTTCGATGGTCTGCCGGAGCGGCCGGGCGCCCAGTTGCGGATGAAATCCCTCGCGGATCAGGAATTCCAAGGCATCGCGCGAAATCTGAAGATCGTAACCCGCGTGCCCGAGCCGGGCGACCTCCGACTGGAGATGTAGTTCAGCAATCTCCCGCTGGATCTGGGGAGTGAGGCGCACGAACACGAGCTTGTCGGGAATTCTCGCCAGAATCTCGGGGCGAAGACACTCGGCGAGACGGCGTAGAACCGCCTGTTCGATGCTGGCCGGATTGGAGCGAGCCATGCGCATGGCCTCACCAGCTCCCACGTTGGAGGTGAACGCGACGTAGTCATCCAGGAACGAGACGACCTTGCCGCTCGCCAGCGTCAGTCGTCCCGGCTCCAGGAGCTGGATGAACAGGTCGAAAACCTTGGGGTGGGCCTTTTCCAACTCGTCGAACAGCCACACCCGCGGGGCGGGAACAGGCACGTAGCGGCCAATCGCTCCATCGTCGGATGCCCCCGTGCCCAATAGCCGCTCCAGTGCATCGTCTCGCTGGAATTCGGAGAGATCGAGCCGGCAAACATGACCGGGACCAAACAGATGCTGCGCCGCCAGCAGAACCAGTTCGGTTTTGCCGGTGCCGGTGGGACCGACCGCCAGAAGCGTTCCCCGAGGTTTATCGCGTCGAACAAGCCCCATTTCTCCGCGGGTGAAGATCGCGGCGGCTTTACCGATAACATGGTCCTGGCCACGCAGGCGGGAACGCAGGTGCGTTTCCAAGTCACGAAGGTGCGTAAGGCGATCCGGGGCGATCATTTCGTCTTGGCGCGGTTGCCCACCATGCGTGGGCGACGAGGGAAATCCGCGAGGAACTTCTTTACTGCCGCTACCCAGGCCTCCGGTTTGGGAGCGGCCCGGAGCACTGCCCGGACCACATAAGCGCGATTGGCCGAGATGTCCTTGGCCGCAAGGTCCGTGACGACTTGGTCGAGTTTGGCGATGAGCCGAGAGGGCAGGTCAACTGTGGGTATTCCGGCGACATTGTCGGTTTCGCGCGGCCCACCCTTGGCGCTGTAGTCACGGTGAAGCAATACGGCGGCGGCGAACATCTCGGGGCGGTCGGGGTCGCAGACGACCTGCACGATGCCTTCGCGGTCGCGCAGGTCGACGAAGATCACGCCGCCGTGATCGCGGCGGCGGTGGGCCCAGCCCATCAGCGTGACGGTCTGTCCGAGCAGGGCCTCGCTGACGAGGCCGCAATACGTGGTTCGCATGGTTCTCTCCGGAATTCGGTTCGGGGCAGTTGCGGTGTGTCGGGGCGGTGGGGCGCTGCGGCCGGCCGTGCGGGGCCGGGAGCGCCCCCTCAATTTCGGATCGTCCCCGCGGCCGCGGCGCCGGTGGCCGGCAGCGGCGGCGCCACCACGCCCATCGAGATGATGTACTTGAGCGCCTCGTCGACGCTCATCTGCAGCTCGATCACGTCGCGCCGCGGCACCATCAGGAAGAAGCCCGAGGTGGGGTTGGGCGTGGTCGGCACGTACACGCTCAGGTAGTCGCCCGGCAGATGGTGCGCCGCCTCGCCGCCGGGCTTGCCGGTAACGAAGGCGATCGTCCAGGCGCCCTCGCGCGGGTACTGCAGCAGCACGGCCTCGCGGAAGGCATTGCCGCTGCTGGAGAACAGCGTGTCCGAGACCTGCTTGA
>CAYQWK010000571.1:0-3705 GCA_964420805.1 uncultured Bifidobacteriaceae bacterium
CACCTCGGCCGAACTTTCCCGGGAAACCCTGGACTCGAGGAACGGGATATGGTCCGCATTCTGATCCTGACCGAGCTTGATCACAGCATCACGACGCATCCTGGCGTTGGGACTGGACAAGGCGAACAGGTCGAGCGCGGTTTTGATGACCTTGCGGAGCTTGGAATTGGAGTCGGCAGGAGTGAGTTCCGAAACCACGAAAAGATGCGCCTGCCCATTGCCATCCGTGAGAAATTCGCCATCGAGAAGCCTGATGCCTTTGGCGCGACCTTCTGCATCAGCGACTGGATCGAGCAGGAAGGGTGTCTTCGTGTCGTTGGTCTCGAAGATATAGAGACTGCCACCGCGCCAAGCCGCGAGAGCCTGCTCGATGACAGGATCCTTGGCTCCAACCAACTTTATCACCATCTCCTGCTGGGCGCCGGAATCGTCGTTGAGAATCGCGGTAATCAGATTCGTCCGCTCAGCCGGGATGATCGCCGCAAACAAGCGTGGCCCGCCGATGGTGAGCGCCGCGCAGGCAAGGATTCGCAGCGACAAGCGGACAAGTAGTGCATTCCACGGAAACCGGCGCGACATCCTGCGAGAACGACCCGCGTTGCGGTTTTCGTTCAAGCCCGGTTTATGTCCAAGTCTGTCTGTTTCCATCCGTGGGTGAAAATAGTTCTGGGGATGAATCCTAAGTCATTGTGCTAAATGGGAGGCGGGCAACAAGTCACCCGCCTCCCACGCATACGCAACGGAGGGAATTAATTACTGGCTGTCTGCTTGGGCAGGAACTTCTCGCTGAAGGGTTCGCCCGCGACCCCGGTGAAAGACTTGATGATCTTGAACTGGCCGGAAGCCAGCGTCTCGCCGATGAAGACGTTGTTCACCAGATGGTGGTTCTCCTGCATCGTCACTTCGCCGGCCGGGCCTTTGAACTTCTGACCGACAAGCGCCTCCCGCACCTTGTCCACCTCGAATGAATCAGCCTTCTCGACGGCCTGCTTCCAGAGATACACGCCAAGGCGGGAGAGGTTCATCGGGCTGCAGGTCACACGGCCCTTGGCGTCGATGCCCGTGACCTTGTAGTCCACTCCCGTGACTTTCGGCTCCTTGATCCAGGAAAGAAAATCTTTGGTGAACTTCGTGTTCTCAGGCGACTTGATGGACATGAAATAGGTCCAGCAACCGAGGTGACCGACAAGCGCCTTGGCCGGAAGGCCCCGGAACTCGTCCTCGGAAATCGAGAATGATACCACGGGGCAGTTCTCGGAGGTCAGACCGGCGTTGGCAAATTCCTTGAAGAAAGGAACGTTCGTGTCGCCGTTAAGAGTGCTGATGATGCACGCCTTGCCACCCGCCGCGAATTTCTTCACCGCGGCCACAATGGTTTGATAGTCGGTGTGGCCGAATGGAGTGTAGATTTCCTCGATGTCGGAATCGGGAATGCCCTTCGATTTAAGATACTGCTTGAGGATCTTGTTTGTGGTGCGCGGATAAACGTAGTCCGAACCGAGCAGGTAGAACTTCTTCTTTCCCTCCGCGAGCATGTAATCCACAGCCGGGATGGCCTGCTGGTTCACGGCTTCGGCGGTGTAGAAGATGTTCTTGGACAACTCCTCGCCTTCGTACTGCACCGGGTAGAACAGGAGACCGTTATCCTTCTCGAAGACCGGCAGCACGGATTTGCGACTGACGCTCGTCCAGCAGCCGAACACGACGGACACCTTGTCCACCTCAAGCAGTTGCTTGGCCTTCTCGGCGAACAGCGGCCAGTTCGAGGCAGGGTCCACCACAACGGGTTCGATCATGTAGTTTTTCCCGCCGGTCTTGATGCCGCCGGTCTTGTTGATCTCGTCGAACGTGAACAGGAGCACGTCCTTGAGCGAGGTCTCGCTGATGGCCATGGTGCCGCTGAGCGAGTGGAGTATGCCGACCTTGACCGTGTCGGCTGCGTGGGCGCCAAGCGTTGCCAATGCAAGCGAAAGCGCGGCTGTCAGGTTGATGATATGGCGTTTCATGTGGCTGATTTCTTTGTGAGTTGGTTGTTGTTCAGGGTGGCAGGTTAAAAGAGGTAGGTTACGCCCATTCCAGCGATGAAGCGCCCCTTGTCACCATCCAGGCCCTTTTTGTAGCTGGTGTAGTCGTAGCGCAGTTCAGGTTGGATCTTGATGGTCGAGACCGGTTTCCAGTTCACAGTGAAGGTCACACTGCCAAGATCGCCGTCTGTGTCGGTCGATGTGATACCAGCGCCAGGTCGCACCGCCGGTCCGAGGACGCCGTCCTCATTGCGGATGTAATCAGCGCGCAACGCGACGCCGATTGCAGGCGTGAAGTCATACCAGACCCAGCCGCCGATGGACCACAGGTCGGATGAATTTCCGGGGCCGTAGAAGTTGAAGTAGTCGAACTCAAAACCAGTGCCCAACTTCTCGGTGATCTGCACACCGCCAATCGTCCCGAAGCCACGGGTCTCGTTGTTCGCGGGCTGGATGTCGTAAAACCCATACAGATTCACCCACGAATTGCTGGTGGGCTTGAGGTTCAAACTACCGCTGAAGGCCTTGCCCTCGTTGTTATCCACCGGCCCTTGGAACAGCCCATTGTCCACGCGCAGCGTGAGGCCGATCTTGTCGGTGAAATTGTAGCTGGCCTGGATGCCCGCAGACGGACCGTTGCCGGTGAACCACCACTGGTTACCTTGGGAGAAGTTCGGATTGGCCGCGCCGCCATCGCCAGACTCGTAATTCAGCAGGGAGATGAGTTCGCCCGCCTTGATGTTCAATCCTGTTCCGATGGGCACGTTCAATTCCACATAAGCCTCGCGCAGATCATTGAAGCTCGAGTTGTTGCCCGGCGTGTTGAGCTGGGGCGCGTCCTCGCCAAACATCAGCGATGCTTTGTAACCGGCATCCCACTTGTCCGATGCCACCGGCTTGCTCGCCACCGTCAGCTTGAACTTGTTGAGCGAGAAGGAACGGTCTTTGGAGTTCCACAAGTAGCCGTCCGACACTCCGTCTTTCGGGCTCTGCGTGTTATAGAAATACGAAGCCTGCACAAATCCGCTGATCTGCATGTCGGACAGTGCCTTGACCACGAACGGCGGCGGAGCTCCGGGCGTCAGCCCCTCCTTCTGGACCATGCCTTCGAGCGCATCGAGGCGCTTCTTCAAATCCGAGTTCTCCTTTTCCAGCCGCTCCAGCCGTGACGGGTCTCCCGCCGACTGCGCGAAGAGACCAGGACTTCCAGCCAGCAACGCCGAGCCAAGACATGCGCCTGCCGCCAATGGCGACATCCGCATCATTTTTCGTTTGTGGTTCTTTTCCCTCATACAGAGTTCGTTTCAGTGTTTTGTTTGTGAGTTGAGCGCGTGCTTGGTGTTCTGCACGCGCGTTTATTCTTTAACACCATCCGTGCCACGCCTCCGCGATGGTCAAATCATCCGATGAACCGTTGTGCGGGTGAGAATGAACAGTTGGAATGAAAGGCGGCGCGCTCACTTTCCACGCCGGTTCCAGCCAAGGCGACTGACGGAGGAAACGCTACAATCGAAGGCGGGCGGCCGGGCCGTGCTTGACAGCCTGATGGCACGAATTACTCCGCCTGCGAAAATATGAACACGCTACGTCGAGGAAGAAACCCACGACTCTCTTGAATTCTTGCAAGCTGTCCGTGCGGTACTTTGTGGTCTCTCCATCGTAGTATTGACAGAAGACTCAC
>CAYQWK010000572.1:0-251 GCA_964420805.1 uncultured Bifidobacteriaceae bacterium
GACACGTTCGTGTCGGACGGCGACACGTTCGTGTCGGACGGCGACACGTTCGTGTTTTTCTTTTCCCTTAAAGAAGATTTGTTTTCTTGAGACGGGTTTTGTCGGGAAAGGGGCGGTTTTGGGCTGCTTTTGATGGTTTCGGCCGGGGGAAAAGATTTTTCAAAAAAAGTGCGTTGCGGCCCTTGCGCTTCGGCAAGGCAGGACTACGTTGGCGTCGTCACGGTTTCGCGGCTCCATACAGAAAAGTTGAG
>CAYQWK010000572.1:261-3691 GCA_964420805.1 uncultured Bifidobacteriaceae bacterium
AGACGATGCCGGACTATGCAGACAACGGGGAGGATCAGCCAAGGTATGACGACCTCTTCGCGTTCTACGACGACGACTTCGTTCCGACTGCTGGAAAGGAAACCATGGCCAAAGTGGCCGTCAACCTGAGCGGCCTGCCAGGTCAAGAGCAGGTCAACAAGTCACAGGTCATTGTGACGAAATGCACGGGCAACGTGAACGTGCCCGATCCCACCCCGACCCTCGCCACGGCGCAGGGGCAAATCACCGCCGCGCAACAGTCGATTCTCGCCTCTGATTCCGCGGCGGAGGCGGCGCACCTGGCGTTGCTGGACCGCGACGCGAAACTTCAGGCCATGGTCGAGACCATGACCTTGCTGGGCGCGTTTGTGCAAACCTCCACCGGCGGCGATCCGGTGAAGATTCTCTCGACCGGCTACGACGTGAAGGGCACGGCGTCCGGGCCGAAGAACATGCCGCAGCAGTCGTTGTCGCCGGTGCTGATCCTGAGCCTGAAAGCGGGCAACGACGCGGGCGAGCTGGTGCTGCGCGTGAAGGCGGTGCGCAACAAGCTGGCCTATGAGGTGCAAGTCACCACCACCCCCGCGGACGCCACGAGCTGGCGGCAGCACTTGCTGGACTCGAAAAGCAACATGGTGCTGTCGGGCCTGTCCAGCGGAACGCATGTGTACGTGCGCGTGCGGGCGCTGATGGCCGGCGGGGTGATGTCTCCCTGGAGCGACACGGACGCGCACGGCACGGTGCCGTGAACCCGAGGTGTCAGCCCCGAGGAAGCGCCGCGCGCCAGCCGGACAGTCCGGAGCATCAGCGCGACGGCGGTTCGGGGGTTGACGCCCTGTTTTGGACGGAGCCAATGGAGGGCTGATCCGCAAACAACAAGCTGCTGGACCGTGACCCCTTCTTGACTCCGTCCTCTCTGCAACAACGAATCATTTGAACTTATGGCCTTCGATCCAACGCTGCCGGCGGCGCATAGCCGGGTGCGTTCGCAGGAGTTGCGCAATCAATTCAACGGCCTGAAGGAGATCATCGACGCGCAGGCGGCGTTGATCGTCACACAAGGCAGCCAGATCGCGGCGCAAAGCGGTCAAATCACCGCGCTGCAAAGCGCGCTGGACACGGTGCCGCCGGGGCAGCCGACGTTGACGTTGCAATATGCCGGCGGGCTGGATGTGCCGATGTTGGTGACCGCGCCGCGCGCGAACACGGTGCTGGTGCAGCGGCGTTATCAGGGCGAGACGGAATGGCCCACGGTGGCGACATTGCAATATTGGGGGCCGGATAATTACACGGACACGCTGCCGGGTTCCGGGGTGTTCGAGTATCGGTTGATCGGGATGAACAATGGCGGGCCGGGGGTGCCCAGTGACATTGGAACGGTGAACGCCGTGTAGGGAATAGCGGATGACGGATGCTGAGTGCCGGGGAAGCCGTGGTGTCACGATCAAGCCTCCGGCATCGGGCATCAGGCCATCTGCCCGGGAATCACCAATGCCGAATGCCGGGAGGGGTGGCATTCGATGGCCGTGGGCGGATGGGATCAGGTCTTGGCCAGTCCGTGGGCGATGCGGCGCTGGGTTTCACGGTAGCCGTGGAGAAACATGTCGTTGTCCGCCACGGCCTTTTGGATGAACTGGGAGAGCAGGAGCATTTCCGAACGGTTCACGACCAGATGCACGCCCATTTGCATGGCCTGCATGGGGTTGAAACTGGTGTAGGAATCGCCGACGAGGATGATGGTGCTGTGACGGCGGTATTGCATCTGCGTGCGTTGAAGGTAGGTCAGGCCGCGGTTCTCGGGCGCGCTGTCGGCGGCGAAGAATTCCTCAATGATGACCACTTGATAAGGCACCTGGCTGAAGCTGGTGATGAAGTCGCCATGTGTCGCGGCGGTGTGGACTTTGTAGCCGAGTTCAGAAAGCGCGGTTTTGGCCATCTCCTGCCATTCCGGGTTGCTGAGGGCGAGCAGGGCCGGTTTGTCCGAGGCGGTCAGGAAATCAAAGCTGGCAGACATGGTGCGTCCTTATTTGAGTTTGAGTCCGCCGGTGGGAATCGGCGGCGGGGGCGGTGCCGGGGCTTTGGTGGCGGTTTCGGTGTGCTGCGCCATTTTCAACACGAAGTCGGTGGTGTTCTCACCGCGCTTTTTCTTCACGTTGTCGATGGCTCGTGTGACCGGGCCGCGTTTGCTGCAATAGAGCAGGGTGGTTTCTTCGGTGATCAGGCCGGCTTCGTAGGCTTCGAGGCATGCCTGGTCGAAGCTCTTCCAGCCGAACGTGTAGCTGGCCTCGATGATCTCATGGAAACTCTTCCCCTCGCTCTCGCCCAGAATGATGCTCTCCTTCACGCGCAGGCTCGCTCCCATGATTTCCAAAATCGCGTGGCGTCCGCCGCCAATCTTGGGGGCGAGGCGCTGGCCGATGATCCAGCGCAAGGTGTCGGCGAGGCGGTGGCGGATTTGTTCCTGCTCCTCGGTGTCGAACATGCCGAGAATGCGGTTGATGGTCTGGCCGGCGTCGATCGTGTGCAGCGTGCTCATCACCAGATGACCCGTCTCGGCGGCGCTCAAGGCAATATCGACTGTGGCGCGGTCGCGCATTTCGCCGACGAGGATGATCTTCGGAGCCTGGCGCAACGCCGCGCGCAAGCCGCTTGAGAAGCAGTCGTAATCGGCGCCCAACTCGCGCTGGTTGATCGTGGCCTTCTGCTGCGTGTAAACGAATTCGACCGGATCTTCGAGGGTGACGATATGGATGGCCTTGGTCCGGTTGATCTCCTCAAGCAAGGCCGCCAGCGTGGTGGATTTTCCGGAACCCGTGGCACCGGTGACAAGGACCAACCCGGTCTTTTCCTTGGCCACTTGATGGAAGATGTCGGGCAGCTTCAATTCCGCGAGCGTGGCGATTTTCGTGTTCAGCTTGCGGAGAACGATGGAGTAGTTGCCGCGTTGGGAGAAGATGTTCACCCGGAAGCGCGCCTTGTCGGGAACGCTGTAAGAGGTATCGCACGAGCCGGTGCGGAGCAGGTCGTCGAGCAAGCGGGGGTTTCCGCCGATGAGGTTCAACGCCAGCATCTCTGTGTGAAACGGCGTGAGACATTCGATGGCCGGCTCCAGCGGCACAGGCACCAGCACGCCTTCGGCCTCGACTTGCGGCGGTTTGTCCACCGTGAAGAGCAGGTCGGAGACGTTGGCCCGGTAATCGAGCATCGTCGAAAGTATGTAATCCAGTTCGTTGCGGCGCATGGCGGTCAGGTCGTGGCGACTTCGTCATCCAGCGGTGGCGTGGCAAGGAACGGGCGGAACTTTTTCTTGTCCAGGCATTTGTCGTAAGCCTCCTCGGGTGCGATCCGCTTCATCTTCAAATGGTCCATGATCGCGTCGTCGAGGGGCAGGTTGCCGAGCTTCTTGCCGACCTGGATCATGCCGTTCAAC
>CAYQWK010000573.1:0-3687 GCA_964420805.1 uncultured Bifidobacteriaceae bacterium
TGATGGATGCTTTTCCACGCCACCCTCCCGCGTTCCTTGAGCGACAGCTTCGGACGCGCGGGGGGAGTCCATTCGGGCTTTGGCAGCGGCAGTTCCTCACGGCCCAGCATGGCGAGGAGATACTCGGCGGAAGGCGCGTCCATGAGCGCCTTGTTCCAGGTGAAGAGCAGCCGGGTGCGGCCGCCATCGCCCTCGATCACATCGAAGCGCAGGAGTTCGCCACGCCGCGCATCGAGTGGTGTGTTGAGGCGCCGGGTGAGCCAGTCCGGCGAATCGCGATGCGTGGTGACTTGAGGCGCCCGGGCTTTGCCACGTGGCAGCTTCCATTGGGGAGAAATCAGGCCGCCGGGCCGCGCGGCAATGATCGGATACTGTTCGGCGAAGCCTTCGAGGCGGCGGTGCAGCGCGTCCACCGGAACCGGCCCTGCGAAGTCGAGGATGACATGGCAGGCGTTCCCGGAATAACCGTGGCGACGAAGCTCGTGGTCGAAGCCGAGCATCAGGTAGTCGGAGCCGTTCAGGCGCGGGTTGACGCTCATGGAGGCGGGATGAGGCGCGCGACCGTGGCGGCGAGATTGCGGATGCTGCCGAGGGTGTCGCCGGTGAGTTCGCTTTCCGGAATCCAGATGCCGTAGGTCGTCTCGACGAAAACCAGCACGCGGACAAGCGACATCGAATCGAACCCTGCGGCGATGAGATCGGACTCGGCGGTCAAAGCTACGTCCGGCGCAAATACCTCGCGCTTCACAAAGGCCAGAAGCTCGGTTTCGATCTCGTGGGGCTGGCTCATGAAGCGATGGCAGGCTCGCGGCGGATTTTGCCGGTGACGGCGGTGACGGGGATTTCGCTCACGACATTGAGCCGGGAGGGGACTTTGTAACTGGCCAGGCTGGAGCGGCAGAGCGCGCGGACGGAATCAAGGCTCGCGCCCGGCGTGCGCAACACCACATCGGCCTCGATGACCTCGCCCAGGTGCGCGTGCATGCGGCCATAAACGCGGGAGGCGCCCACGTCGGGATGACGGTTCAACACCGTCTCGATCTCCTCCGGGAAAACCTTCCGCCCGGCCATGTTGATGACCGCGGTCTTGCGGCTGACGAGGAAGAGAAAACCCTCCGCGTCGAGGTGGCCGATGTCTCCGGTGTGAAACCAGCCGTCGCGCAGGATCTCCCCGGCGGAAACCCACGGCGCGGCGTAGGCGTCGCAAATGCCAGGTCCGCGCACGACGATCTCGCCACAGCCGTTCTCATCGGGATCAAGCACGCGGACTTCGAGGTCGGGAATGGGCCGGCCCACGGAATTCCAGCGGCGCAACGGATCGTCGCGATTCACCGCCACGAGACCGAGTTCAATCACACCGAGCGCCTGCGCAAGCGCGATGCCGAAGCGTTTGCGGAAATCCTCTGCCACATCCTGCGATAGCGCGCAGGTGGTCGAGACGGCCAGGCGGACCGTGGTCATCTGGGCGCCGGATTTGTCGCGCGCGAGCAGCGAGTATTGAAACGGCGTGGCGTAAAGCACCGTGCCGCGGGCGCGGTTCACCGCCTCGATGAACTGCCCGGCCACGACATGCCGCGCCAGCACAATGGTCGCGCCCTCGTGCAGGTAGAGCACGATGGTGATGAGGAAGTGGTGCGACATGGGCAGGCACCAGATGACGACGTCGTCCGGCCCGATGCCGAGCGCCTTGTTTGCAGCGATGACGCGGTCGCGCACGGTCTCGTGGCAGAGCGCCACGCCCTTGCGGGCGCTGGTGGTGCCGGAGGTGAAACGGATGAAGGCGAGGTTGAGCCCGTTGTTGTCGGGAAGTGACGCGCGGGGAAGGCGGACGAAATCGCAACCGGGTTCGAGTTCAACCGTCTCCTTCGAGAAGGCGGACTGCGGAGCGCGAAACGCGGCATGGTGGCCGAGCAGCGCGTCCAGATGCATGGAATCAACGAGCGCGCCCAGTTCGTCTCCGGTGAACTCGACCGGGATGGGGACGACGACGGCGCCGACGCGCCAGAGGGCGAAGGTGAGGACGACGTATTGGATGCTGTTCGGAAGGCAGAGGCCGGCGCGCGCGCCGGGCGGAAGACCAAACGAACGCAACCTGACGGCCATGTTGTCCACGGCGCGAAGGAGTTCCGCGTAGGAAACAACCTTGGATTCCTCGACGAGCGCGGTCTTGTCTGGCCAGCGACTGGCCGTGTGGTCCAACAGTTCCGACAGATTCATAACGCGGCTTGTGCGCCGGTCATTTCAGCGTAGGGGCGCGAAAAGGAACGTGTCAACAAGCGCGCCGGACGCGGGTGCAAATACGGCGCGTCCGGCGGCACAATCGAATGTCGGGACTCGCACTCCACGCCTGGCGAGACACGGATCGCCCGCCGAACGCAGGCGAGTTGTCGCAGGGTGCCAATTGCCACCGGCAGGTGCCCACAATGCGCCGGCGGTGCCCCGCTTGGTTCTTGGACGATTGCGGCGCGGGTGCTTAACTCCGCGCGTGTCTGAGCCACGACCAGCATTGACCTTGTTGCTTCGCGCGAACGCGTTGCAATCATGGCGGCGCGTCATGGGTCTGCGGCAGCAGTCGCGGCTGCTCACGGCGACGATCGCACTGTTCATGGTGGGATACCTGGCGCTGGCGTTCTGGTTGTTCTTCAAGGGGCTGAACTTCGTGGCGAAATTCCCCGGGCTGGGCAGCGTGCTTTTGGAACGGCTGCTGTTTCTGCTCTTCGCGTTCCTGTTCGTGCTGCTGATGTTGAGCAACCTTGTCATCGGCTACACCAATTTCTTCCGCAACCGCGAGAGCCTCGCCCTGCACACGTTGCCGGTGAGTGCGCAGACCATCTTCCGCTGGAAGTTCATTGAGGGGACGATGCTTGCGTCGTGGGCGTTTCTCTTCCTGATCGCGCCGTTTCTGGCCGCCTACGGAATGACGCGCGGGGTGCCGTGGCATTTCTATCCGGTCACGGTGGCGCTGGTGGCGTTGTTCATCGTGCTGCCGGCGGTGGCGGGATCGTGGCTGGCTTTGCTTGCGGCGCGTTACATGGACCGGCGGGTGTTTCAGGTGGCCGCGCTGGCGGTGCTCCTGGCGGCAGTCGGCGCAGTGATCATCCTGCTGCGGCCGGAACGCGGCCTGGAGGACAACACCGAGACACGCGTGGTGGCGATGATGGACCGGATGCTGACGCGGACGAAGCTGGCGCAGTTTCCGGCGCTGCCGAGCTACTGGCTTTCGCAAAGCGTGTTGAACTGGACCGAGGGCGCAGTAACCGCGGCGGGTTTCCTGATGCTGGTGCTGTTGAGCAACGTGCTGTTCTTCGGGATGCTTTCGTTCACGCGCACCGGCCGGTTGTTCTACGACGCAGCCTCGGCGGTGCAAAGCCGCGGCAGCGCGTTCCGGCGCTGGCGCTGGTTCCAGATCTGGCAAAGGCGGCAGCGGCGTGGGGACGGTTCGCCGGGCTGGATGGAGCATTTCGTGGCGTTGATCCCCGGGCTGCCGAGCGACGTGCGCGCGTTGATTGTCAAGGATGCCCGCATGTTCTGGCGCGACACCACGCAATGGGGTCAGTCGCTGATGCTCTTCGGATTGCTGGCGGTTTACATCGTGAACTTGCGCCATTTCTCGCAGCAGCTCACCAACACCTTCTGGATCAACCTTGTCTCGTATCTCAATCTCGGTGCCTGCTCGCTGAATCTCGC
>CAYQWK010000574.1:0-3660 GCA_964420805.1 uncultured Bifidobacteriaceae bacterium
ATCATGCCTTTCAGAAGGCCATCGAGTTCATCGGCGGATTCGCGCAAACGCTGGCGCAGCGTGGGCAGCGTGATGACATCCGAGCAGAGCCGGTAGAAGAAATCGTCGCGGAACAGTTTCTCGGCGCGCAATGTCTCAATGGAGCGATTGGTGGCGGCGATGACCCGGCCACGGAAGCGCAGCTTCTCGTGTCCGCCGACCGGCGAGAAGGACCGTTCCTGCAAGACCTGCAAGAGCTTGATCTGCACCGGCACCGAGGCGTCGCCAATCTCGTCGAGGAAGATCGAACCGTGCGCGCTGCAACGGGAAAAGATGCCTTCATGAGCCTCGACTGCGCCGGTGAACGCGCCACGTTTGTGCCCGAACAACTCGGACTCAATCAACGCCTCGGGGAATTGCGACAGGTTCAGGGCCACAAAACCGCGCGCAAAGCTCTCCTCAAACCGCTGCCGCGCGGCATCAAACGGAATGAAGCCGGCCCGGCCGATGGCGGCGGCCGCGGTGCCCTTGCCCGTGCCGGTCTCGCCCAGCAGCAGGGTCGAAAAATCCTCCAAGCGGTTCCAAAGATGGCGTTCGTACCAGCGGATGTCGTGCGTGAAGACGTTGTTCCAAAGGTGTCGGCGCAATTCGTGCATCGACGCGCTGCCGCCGGTCAACCCGCGCCCGATGAACCGGTAGGCGCGGCGAAGTTGAAAAAAGATGGCGAAATAGCGCAGAGCCTCCGCCTCGCTGAAGCCGCGTTCCACCAAATGCCCGACCGCCTCCCTTCCAAAACGCACTGCGCCCGGCTGATCGCCGGCTTTGATTTGCTCCGTGATTAGTTCGTCCAGCTTCTCGTGCCAGCAATGGTACGACTCGAAAAGAAAGACGTTGCGCATCATCTGCTGGTCCTCGCCCCGGAAGTCTTGGAGATGCGCCCGGCCGGATTGTTCCAGCCCGGCCACCCGCGCGCCAAGGGCGGCACGGAGCCGCCCCGCCCGTTCCTCCTCGTGCACCTTGGTCCCGGCGATGCGCGCATCGAGTTCGAGACGTCGAGGGCTGAAGGGATTGGCGAAAGCCGCATCCGCCACTTCCCGGAAATACTGGCGTTCGGCAACGGTCAGATTCGAGGCCATGCATTTAATGCTGAACACATCAGCATAATTTGTCGATGGCAGTTCCTCCCAATCAACCACCAACCCCGGCCTTGCCGCGACTTCAACCGCAATTCCAGCCGGTTTGGATTCCGTCCGCGCGGTCGCGGCCTTGGCACGGTACGTGGATGCGAACGGCTGCGCGCCGGAATGAACCGGCCGCAAAAAAGCAAAACATGATGAAACTGAAACTGATTCAAAAATCGCTGGCTGTGGCGCTCTGCGCCATCGGCGTGCTCACCGCCCCGTCCGCGCGAGCCGCCGGATTGCTCATCGCGGACGGCGGGTTCGGCGGCGTGCTTGAGGTGAAGGAGCACGACGTGCAGGTGACCGTCAACAACGGCATCGCGGTGACGAAGGTCACGCAGGTGTTCCACAACACCGAAAGCCGGCAGGTCGAGGCGCTCTACACCTTCCCGGTACCCAAGGGCGCTTCAGTGGCGAACTTCAGCATGTGGATCAACGGCAAGGAAATGGTCGGCGAGGTGCTGGAAAAGAAACGCGCGCGGGAAATCTACGAGAGCTACAAGCAGACCCGCCGCGACCCCGGCCTGCTCGAACAGGTGGATTTCAAGACGTTCGAGATGCGCATCTTCCCCATCCCGCCGAACGCGGATCAAAAGGTGCAACTGAGCTACTATCAGGAACTCGACGTGGACCACGACACAGCGACCTACGTGTATCCGCTGGCCACCGCCACGCGAAAGAACCCGGACTCACGCACGACCGGCCGATTCGCCTTTAATGTGGAGGTGAAATCCGCCGTCCCCATCGCGGTGTTGGAAAGCCCGAGTCATCCGGGCGATTTCGTGGTGGCGAAGCACACGGAAACATTGCACCAGGCGAGCCTCGAAATGAAGGAAGGCAGCCTGGCGCGGGACATCGTTCTGGCCTGCCAGTTGACACGGCCTCGCACGGGCTTTGATCTTGTCGCCTCGAAGCGCGCCGGCGACGACGGGTATTTCGCGCTCACGCTCACCGCAGGCGAGGATCTGGCGAAACTCGACAGCGGCATGGACTACGTGTTCCTGCTCGATATTTCCGGCAGCATGGCGCAGGACGGAAAGCTGCTGCTCTCCAAGGACTCCGTGGGTGCCTTCATCAACGAACTCAGCGACCAGGACCGCATCGAGATAATCACCTTCAACGTGCAGCCCAACCTCGCCTTCAATGAACTGCGCAACGCGACACCGCAGAACAAGAAGGCGGCGCAGACCTTTCTCGCCTCGCAGCAGGCCCGCGGCGGCACGGTGCTCACCCCCGCCGTCACCACCGCCTACAAATATGCCGGCGCGGACCGATCGTTGAACGTCGTGATCTTCAGCGATGGCCTGACCGAGCAACAGGAGCGACGAGTGCTGTTGCAACTCATCAACCAACGCCCGCGCGCGGCCCGCGTGTTTTGCATCGGCGTAGGCAATGACGTGAACCGTCCGTTGCTGGAACAGATGGCCCAGGACTCAGGCGGCCTCGCTGCGTTCCTCTCGCCGGATGACAACTTCGCGCGCCAGGCCCGGGCCTTCCGCCGCAAGCTCACCCGTCCCGTGGCCACAGATTTGAAGATCGACATCACCGGAGTGGACGTCACCGAGATGGAGCCGAAGACCTTGCCGAACCTCTTTCATGGCACCCCTGTGCGGGTGTATGGCCGCTACAAGGGCGGCGGAATGGCCGACGTGAAAATCCGCGGCAGCATCAACGGCTTGGAATTCAAGAAGGCGGCCCAACTCGATTTTCCACGAACCGACGACTCCAACCCGGAACTGGAACGAATGTGGGCCTGGCATCGCATCGACGCACTGCTCAAGGACGCCGATCGTTCGGGCAGCCGCGAACCCGTCGTGCCGGAGATCGTGCGCCTCGGCGAGGCCTATTCCATCGTGACGGAATACACCTCGTTCCTCGTGCTGGAGAACGATGCGGAATTCCAACGCTGGAAGATCGCACGGAACAATGCGCTCCGCAGCGAACGCGATCGTCGCGCCCAGGACACGGTGCGGGCGGAACTCGACAAGATGCGCGCCAAGGCCATGGCCGACCTCGGACCGCAGGCCAGGGAAGTGAAGCTCGCGGCAACCACGCCCGCGCCGGCGAGAATGACACCGCCATCGCCCGTGCCCGCCGGCCCAGCCCAGGCCCGGACGCCAAGCCCGCCCGCTCCGTCATCGCGGCAGAGTTTCGACTTTAACCCCGGCGGCGGAACCGGACCCGTCGGACCGTTGATGCTCGGACTGGTCGCGCTGCTCCGAATCCTCCGGCTTGGCCGCCGGCATTAGTCCGCCTCAATGGCCGGGGTGGCGGTTTCGCCGCCATCCCGGCTCACGCCGTATGCCCACCTTAATATCCGCTCGCGACGCGGCACCAGTTTCCAGATCGGTGCGTATCGATGACCTCGGGAAATGGTCCGAACGAAAAACCGGCGTTCGACCAAGCCTGATTGCCTTCAGCGCGGAGGCGCTACTAGTCGCACTCATCCTGACACTGACGAATCTGCCGCTGCTGGGCGGAACTTGGAATCACCTACTGG
>CAYQWK010000575.1:0-3652 GCA_964420805.1 uncultured Bifidobacteriaceae bacterium
CGTCTGCGCCAGGCCCTGCTCAACTATGCGGGCAATGCCGTCAAGTTCACCGAGCAGGGGTCGGTGGCGATTCGGGCCAACCTGCTGAGCGGGAACCATGGCCGCTTGGTGGTTCGGTTTGAAGTTTTGATGTTTGGTTCTTTGGCGCGCCTTAAATACAGTCCGCCCACCCATGAAAGCTCTTGCACGCTTCGCCTTGCCGGTCGCGCTGGTCGCGTCCGCCCGTTTGCTCCATGCCGCCGGTGGTTTGCCGGAGCAGGACAGCCGAGCGTCGGCGGTGCAGACGTTGAACACGAGGCGCGCGTTTCCCGAGATCACCTCGCGGATCGCATGGCAGCAGCGCGCGCAGGTCATTCGCGAGCAGGTGCTGGTGAGTTGCGGGATGTGGCCGATGCCGGAGAAGGCACCGTTGAACGCAAAGGTCTTCGGGCGCATCGAGCGCGATGGCTACAGCGTGGAGAAGGTTCATTTCCAGAGTCATCCCGGCTTTTACGTGGGAGGAAACCTCTACCGCCCGCTCGGGCGCGGGAAGGGGCCGTTCCCCGGCATCATCAATCCACACGGCCACTGGAACAAAGGCCGGCTCGAGGACAGCAAGGACGGCAGCGCCACGGCGCGGTGCATCAGCTTCGCGCGGCAGGGCATGGTCGCGTTCTCGTGGGACATGGTGGGCTACAATGACACGCAGTTCGCGCATCCGGCCGGCGAGCCGGGCTACAAGACGCACCGGCATTTCGCGAACGATTTGACGAACCAGCTCTGGCACATCAGCCAGATGGGCCTGCAAGTCTGGAACACCGTCCGCGCGCTGGATTTCATCAGCTCGCTGCCGGACGTGGACACAAACCGCCTGGCCTGCACCGGCGAGTCCGGCGGCGGCACGCAGACGTTCATGCTGGGCGCCATTGACGACCGCCTGGCGGCGCAGGCGCCCATCGTGATGGTGTCGCATTCGATGCAGGGCGGCTGCTCGTGCGAGAATGTCGCCGGGTTGCGCGTGGATCATTCCAACATGGAAATCTCCGCCGCCGCGGCGCCGAGGCCGCAATTGCTCGTCGCCGCCACGGGCGACTGGACGCGCATGACGATGACGGTGGAGGGGCCGGCGATCGAGGGCATGTACAAATTGATGGGCGCGCCGGAGCGGCTGCGTTACGTGCGCTTCGACTTCAACCACAATTACAACCAGACCAGTCGCGAGGCGGTGTACGGCTGGTTCAACAAGTGGCTGCTTGGCGCGGCGGATTTCGCGCCGGTGAAGGAGCAGCCTTACAGAAAGGAATCTGACGCGGATTTGCGGGTGTTCGAGGATGGGAAATTCCCCGCCGACGCGGTGACGGAGGAGCAACTGGCCGCGCAATTGATCCGGAGCGCAACGACCGAGTTGGCCACTTACAAGCCGGTCAACCCGCCGCTCATCGAGCGGTTCCGCAACACGATGCTGCCGCTTTGGAAGCGCAGCCTGCTGGTCGATTTTGTCGAGCGCGGGCTGGTGGTGGAGCCGGGCAAGATCACGAAGCTGGCCGATTGCACCGTGACCACCGTGGCGCTGGGTCGTGCCGGACGCGGCGACCGCATTCCCGCGGTGCTCATCACGCCGCGGCATGATCCGTTGCGGCTCGTCGCGGTGCTCGCGCATCCGGAGGGCAGGGTGCCTTATCTCGATGCGGACGGCTCGCCAAAGGGCCTCGCGAAAAAGTTGATCGAGCAGGAGGTTGCCGTGTTGTTGCTCGACCAGTTCGGCACCGGCCAGCGCACCGGCCCGGCCCGCGATTACGCCACGAACTTCTTCACGACTTACAACCGCACGGACATGCAGGAGCGCGTGCAGGATTTGCTCACGGCCTGCGCGTTCGCGCAGACGCACGGCAAGGGACGTCACGTAATCCTGTGCGGCACCGGGCGCGCGGGATTGACGGCGCTGCTGGCGTCGCCGGCCGCGCACGCGGTGGTGGCGGATTGCGCGCAATTCGACGCAAGCGACGATCGCGAGCTGCTGGCCAGGGACATCTTCACGCCGGGCCTGCGCAAGCTCGGCGGCTTCGAGGGCGTGGCGGCCATTCGTGCCACGCACCCGCTGCTTCTCCATAACACCGGCGGCAAATTCCCGACCGCTTACATCCGGAGCGTCTATCAAGGAAACCACGCGGTGGAGATGTATCGCGAGGAACAGGCGGCGCTCGATGACGAGGCGCTGGCGAAATGGATTTCCGTGCTGCGCCCGAAATGAGCCTGGTGCCGAATGGAAGGCGGGCTGTCGCGACCGCTGGCCCGGCGCGATTCAATCTAAGCACCGAAGCGAAAACCGCGAATTCACGCCAATGGACGCGAATGATCTGAGAGCCCGTCTGGGCAGCATGAAGCGCGAAAGCGGTGGAGATTGCGGCACCCTGACGGGACGCTGCAGCGGAGAAGCGGGTCATGGGAGGCGTTCGTATTTTGCCGCGTGGTTGATGATCGCGCTGGTCATCCCGTCCGCCTTTGCCGCGGAACCGCTGAAATGGGAAATGCGCCCCGGCTTTCGCGTGGCGAAGGTTTCTCCGGCGCGGCCGGGCAAGGTTGGTTTCACCCAGCTTCCCGCCGCGCAACTCGGCGTCACGTTCTCGAACCTGCTCACCATCACGACCGGGGCTAGGAACCAGAATTTACTCAGCGGTGCCGGTGTCGCGGCGGGCGACTTCGACGGCGACGGCTGGTGCGATCTCTATTTCTGCACGCTGGAAGGACGCAACACGCTTTACCGGAACCTGGGCAACTGGCGCTTTGAGGATGTGACGGAGTCGGCGGGCGTCGCCTGTCCGGGGATGCGCTCGACCGGCGCGGTGTTCGCCGACGTGAACGGGGACGGCTCGCTTGATTTGCTCGTCACGGCGAATAACGGGCCGAACGCGTTGTTCGTAAATCTGGGCGGCGGCCGGTTCACTAATGCGACGGTGGCCGCCGGCCTGGTTTCAAAGCCGCTGGGCAGCGGTTCCATGGCCCTGGCGGATCTCGACGGCAACGGCACGCTCGATCTTTTCGTGGCGAACTATGGCGAGAACACCGTGCTGCGCTCGGGTGGCGAGGTGCCGGTCCGGATGGTCAACGGCAAGCCCGTGGTCAGCGGTCGCGCCGGGCGCCGGCTCAAGTTGATCAACGGCAAGCTCATCGAGTTCGGCGAGCCGAGCGCGGTTTATCTCAATGACGGCGCGCTCCATTTCAAACCGCTCGCGTGGCTGGACGGCACGTTCCGCGACGAGGACGGACAGCCGCTGAAGGAGCCGCCGATGGATCTCAGCCTGTCCGTGATGATGCGCGACATGAACGGCGACGGCGTGCCGGACATTTACGTCTGCAACGACTTCCAGACGCCGGATCGTTTCTGGATCAACGACGGGGCTGCGCATTTCCGCGCCGCCCCGCGCGCGACCATGCGCTGTTCGAGCAGTTTCTCGATGGGTATCGATTGGGCGGACATCGATCGCGACGGGCGCGATGATTTCATTGTGGCCGACATGTTGAGCCGCTGGCACAGCCTGCGGATGACGCAGATGTCGGACACAAACATGATGGCCGCGCCAATTGGTCTTTCGGATGAGCGTCCGCAAATCCGCCGCAACACGATGTTCTGGAACCGCGGCGACGGCACCTACACCGAGATGGCCAACCTGGC
>CAYQWK010000576.1:0-3633 GCA_964420805.1 uncultured Bifidobacteriaceae bacterium
GAAGGGAATCATGCCGCGCAAGTTCAGGTCCGGCTGCCGCGGAATGTGAAAACGGTGGATCGCGTAAAGGAAGAACAGCGCGCGGACCCGTTCGTAGAGATTCTCCGAACGACGGCGGAACGCGTCGAGTTCCGCGCATTCGGCGAGCAGTTGTTTGAGCGAAAAATTCCGGCAGACGGCGTCGAGCGACTGGTCGCGGGCCGCGGGATCAGCCGCGGTGATGATTTGTGTGAGGTGGCCCGGCATTTATTTACCCCTCAAGGCGAGCAGTTCGACCAGGCCGGCGAGGACTTCATCGCGATCCTGTCCGCCGAGCGCGAGGGCCAGTTGCGCGGTGAGCAGGCCGTACTTGAGGCCCACGTCGTAACGATGGCCCTCGATCTCGCAGGCGAGATAGCGTTCGCGGGCCGTGAGCTGCCGCAGGGCAGGGGTGAGGGACACGCCACCGGCCGCCCCGGCGCGTTGCACGGCGTCGCCGAGGAGATCCATCACCGTGGGAGTCAGCACGTGCATTCCGAAAAAGCAGAGGTAATGGCCCGCGCGCAGCCCCGGAACAATGATCCGTTGCTCCGCCTCGGTGGGTGTGGGTTTTTCGATCACGTCGTCAATCTCGTAAAGCCGCTGTGACGCGGGAACCAGCTTCCCCCCGACCGCGCCGTAATAGGGCAGCTTGCTCTCGTGCGTGGCCTGCACGCCCGAAACCGCGCAGTTTTCGGCGCGCGCGATTTCAACGAGCTGCTGGGAACAACGTCTCTGGGTGCCGCTGACGTAAAGGTGATCGCCGACGAGCAGTAGGAACGGTGCGTTGCCGGCAAAGTCCTTCGCGCAATGCACCGCGTGCCCATAACCAAGCGGTCGTTGTTGCTCCACGAAAACCAGCCTTGCGGCGTGCGCGCCGGCCGCCGCCGAATACGCGGCCTGGTCGCCCGGCGAAATGACCACGCAGATTTGCTCGATGCCGGCCTGAAGAACTTCCTCGATGATGATGCGCAGGGCCGTCTTTGAAACGCCGTCGCGGTCCACGAGCGACTGCAATGGCAGCGTCCGCTGGTTCTTGCCGGCGGCGGTAATGATCGCCTTTTTGATCTCCATAAAGCGCGGGCAGCGTCACAAAATGGAATCGTGGCGTCAATGCGGGCGGAATGTTACGTCCGCCGCAACAGGGTGATGACCACCGCCGCCAGCATCAACACCGCGCCGGCCAGTCGCCAGCGCAGGACCGCTGCGCCGAGATGTTGCTCACGGTTCGCAAACCAATGTCCCACCGCCCACACCGCGATCACGCTCCACAACCCGCGCGAACCGTAGATGACATTGGCCGCCGTGGCCTGCCGGTATTTCGCCACCGCGGTCACGAAGAGCAGCGATTGCACGCCGATCAACACGCATCCGCCGCCCAGCCACGGCCAGGATTCGCGGGACACCGCGCGCAGCGGCGCGTGAAAGAACGGGATCAACGCGACGCTGAACACGGCGACGAAGAGGAACATGGCCGGCAGGAAACGTCCCGCGCCCCAGCCGGGCGACCATTTCTGCACCAGCACATCGAACAACGCGAACATGGCCGCCGAGCCGCCGGCGCACACGATGGTGATTCCAACATGATGATGGCGCACGCCGCCGGTCTGGTTGAGCAGTACGATGGCCAGCGAACCGAGGCTTGCCGCGATCCACAAGGACGCCGGCACTACCTGAGCCAGCAGCGTGGTGGTGAACAATGCGACGAGAATGATCTTCACCCCCAGCACCGGTGTGGCCACCGAAACGTCGCCGCGGGCAAGGGCGAGGAAATTCAGCAACTGCCCGAAGATGAACACCACCGCGACCAGCGCCGGCTGCCACCACAGTTCCCAATGCCATTGCCCGCCGAGCGGCAGCGCGAGTTGAAAGATCGCGGCGGAAACCAGGTTTGAGATGAACGCCGTCCTCCAGACGCCCACGCCAAAATCGGAGGCGCGCTTCACCAGCAGCGCGCCGCCCACATAAAGCAGCGCGGCGGTCAGCGGCAGGAGGTTCGGCCACACCTCGTTCACGCGCGGAGTTCACCAGACCGCCGCCGCCGGTGCAAACGCGGCTTAGGAAATGAAGCTGCGCGGGAGCTAGAACATCTTCGTCAGCGTCAGTGAAACCGTGCTACCCTGCGCGCGGTTTTCCGCCATGAATTCGTAGAGATAGCGCAGGGACACGAAGGTCTTGATCGGGGGAAGCACCACGTTGATTTCCGGCCCCGCCCCGGCCACGCGGTCGCGCAGCTTCTCGAAGGCGCGCGGCCCGGAGTCCTCCGTCACCTTCTGCTGATAATAGCCCACCGCGCCGACATCGATGACCTTCGCCAGCGTCTTGCTGGCACCCCATTCGAGCGTGTAGGCGTGGCCGGGCGTGACGTGCGTGTCGCGTTGCTCGGTGTTGATTTCGTACCGGTTCAACGCGGAAACCGCCCACGTCTTCTCCTGGTCAATGAACCATGTGGCTCCGGCGGTGAACATCGTTCCCCAATAACCTCCACCCACACGCGTGGTCGGCGGCTTTTCGGAGTTGCCCGTGGGCATCCATGCTCCGGCGGCCACCGCGAGGTCCAGTTGCGTGAGGTGCCAGGACAACGTCGCCTCGGCAAAGAAGTCGCCGAGTCCGAATGTGTCATCCTCCCAGCCGCCCGCGCGCACCTTCTGGAAGATCACCGGAATCAAAGCGTCGAAGCCGAGGAACCCGCCAAGAACCTTCTTGTCCGTGATCCAGATGACGCGCGGCGCGTTTCCGTAGGTGAAGGCTTCGAAGTCCGGCGGGCCGGTGCGCTGGCCGTCCTTGTCGCGCAGGCCGTGCGAGGCGTAGGCGATGTTGTAATCCCGCGCATACCAACCGGGCGGCGGGAGGGTTGAACCTTTGATGCCTTCAAGGCCCGGGATGTAATGCGCCGTCGGTTGCGCATGGAGTGAGAACGCCGCGCCGACAATTCCGGCGGCGAGCGCGATACGATGGAACATGTTTTTCATGGTTTGTGGGATTGAGGTTCAGACATCCTGCAATTTTCCGTGGAAGTAGGCCTCGAACGCGGCGAGGTCGAGCAAGCCATGTCCGGAAAGGTTGAACAGCAACACGCGCTTCTGTCCGGCTTCACGGGCCTTGATCGCCTCGTTTACCACCGCGGCGATGGCGTGGGAGGACTCGGGGGCGGGTACAATTCCTTCGTTGCGCGCGAACAACGTGGCCGCCTCGAAGACCTTTGTCTGATGATACGCTTCCGCTTCCATCAGCCCGAGGTGCAACGCATGGCTCACCATCGGAGACATGCCGTGGTAACGCAGCCCGCCGGCATGAATGGAGGGCGGCATGAAATTGTGCCCCAGCGTGTACATTTTCATCAGTGGCGTGGTCTCGGCCGTGTCGCCGAAGTCATATCGCAGCTCGCCTTTCGTGAGCGACGGACATGCCGAGGGTTCCACGCCCACGATCCGGTAATTCTTCTTCTCGCGAATCTTCCGGCGCAGGAATGGGAATGCAATGCCGGCAAAATTGCTGCCGCCGCCGCAGCATCCGAAGATCACGTCCGGTTCCTCGCCCGCCAATTCCATCTGCCGGATCGTCTCCTCGCCGATCACCGTCTGGTGCAGGCAGACGTGATTTAACACGCTACCC
>CAYQWK010000577.1:0-3633 GCA_964420805.1 uncultured Bifidobacteriaceae bacterium
ACGGTCCCCTTCCAGTCCACCGCCACCGCGCGAGGATCGGAGAGTGGAGAAGTAATGGCATCCGAGCCGTCAGTCGGCGCTGCCTTCTGCCCGTTACCCGCCACGAGATAAATCACGCCGCTGGCGAGATCCACGCGCCGGACACGGAGGTTGTGCAGGTCCGCCAGGTAAAGCTGCCGCCCGGCCGGATCGAGCGCCGCGCAGTAAATGCCACCGAGTTTCGCTGCGATGGCCGGTCCTCCGTCGCCGCCGTAGCCATTCTCGCCAGTGCCGGCGATGGTGGAAATCTTCCCCGAGGCGGGATCGATCTTGCGAATGCGGCAGTTCCAAGTGTCCGCGAGATAGATGCTGCCATCCGGTGCGATGGCGAGATTGTGGATGCCGTTGAATTCCGCCTGCGTGGCCAACCCGCCATTGCCGCCCGCGCCCTTGCGCCCGGTGCCAGCGATCACCCGCGCCACGCCGTCCTTCTCCACGCGCCAAACCCGCTGCCCCTGCTCCATCTCGACAATGACCATGCGCCCGGCCGGATCGAACTCGACGCCGAACGGCTCGCGCAACCGAATGTCGCGGGCCAACCCGCCGGCGGGTTGAGTCCCGCCGCCAGCGACGAGAACGATCCGCTCCGCGCGCAGCACAAACGCGAACAGCACCGCGATGGCAAGCTGGGCGATCATGGAATTCACGCCGCGTTTCTAGCGGAGCAACGCCGCGCGTCGCTAGGCAAAACGCCCATCATCCGCATCTCGCCACACGGGCCCGATTCCGTCACAATCCTCCCATGAACGCGGAACACTCCACCGATGACGAGCGATGGCTGCGCCAGGCTATCGCGCTTGCCCGGCAGCATTCGCTCCGCGGCGATGGCGGGCCATTCGGCGCGGTGATCGTGCGGGAGGGAAGCATGCTCGCCGAGGGCTGGAACACCGTGACCTCCACATTTGATCCCACCGCCCACGCCGAGGTCGTGGCCATCCGCGCGGCGTGCGCAACGCTGAAGGACTTCCGGCTGACCGGCTGCGTCCTCTACGCCTCGTGCGAGCCTTGCCCGATGTGTCTCGCGGCGGCGTGGTGGGCGCGGGTCGCGCGGATCGTTTTCGCCGCCACCCGCGAAGACGCGGCGGCAGCAGGCTTCGACGACGCGCTGCTCTACGGCGAACTCGCCGCCCCCATCGACCGGCGCGAACTGCCGTTGCGGCAGTTGCTTCGCGACGAGGCGGCGCCGGTAATGCGCCAGTGGCACACCATGCCAGGGCGCGTGGCTTACTGAAGGCCTTCCGCCATGGCAGTGCCCGCAATCCATCCGGTCGTCCATGCCGCCTGGAAGTTGAACCCGCCGGTGATCCCGTCGATGTCGAGTAATTCGCCGGCGAAGTACAGGCCGGCGTGAACGCGGCTCTGCATCGTTTTCAAATCAACCTCCGAAAGCGGAACGCCTCCGCACGTGACGAACTCGTCCTTGTTCAAACTCTTACCCGTAACTTGAAACTCGGAGCGAAGCAGTTGTTGCACGAGCGCGTGCTGCCCCTGCCGCGACAGCGCCGACCACCGCGTCTCTGCGGAAAGACCGGCCGCGAGCACCAACTTCTCCCACAGCCGTGAGGGCAGCGACGCCACCGGCAGGTTCACCACCAGCCGCGCCGGGTTCGACATGCGCCGCGACTCGAACTCCTGCGCCAGCTTTTCCTCCGTCCAGGCCGGCAGCCAGTTCACCCGCAGCGGGAAGCGATAGCCTCGCTCATGGAATTCCCGGGCGCCCCAGGCCGAAAGCCGCAGCGCCGCCGGCCCGCTGAATCCCCAGTGCGTGACCAGCAACGGCGCGCGTTCACGCAGACCACATCCGGGCACAGCCACCTCGGCTTCGACCGCAACGCCGGACAATTCGCGCAGCCATGGACATTCAACGTGAAACGTGAAAAGCGACGGCACCGGCGGCTCAAGCGTGTGCCCAAGCTGTGTGGCCAGCTTCCCCAGCGCCGGAGTTCGCGCGCCGCCGAGGGCCAGCAGCAACCGGTCGCACACCACCGTTTCCCCGTCGGCGAGCGTAAGCGTGAAGCCGCCACCGGGATTCGCCGCCGCCTGTTCCACCGGGCAGTTCGCCCGTAACGCCACGCCAGCGCGTCGCGCTTCGCCAAGCAGACAGTTGATGATCGTTTCGGACGTGTCGGTGGTTGGGAACATCCTCCCGTCGCTCTCGGTCTTGAGCGTCACGCCGCGCGCCTCGAACCACGCCACCGTGTCCCGAGCCTGAAAGCGCCGGAACATCCCGATCAACGCGCGGCCGCCACGCGGATAGCGCGCGCTCAACTCGCGCGGCTCAAAACAATGGTGGGTGACGTTGCAGCGCCCGCCACCGGAGATGCGGACCTTTTGAAGAAACTGCGGACCGCGCTCCAGGACAGTCACCGCCGCCGCAGGATTGGCCTCCGCCACAGCAATGGCGGCGAAAAAACCAGCGGCACCACCGCCCACAATTACCACCCGCGATGGCATGGGTTACGATGCCGCGAGCAAGCCTTCCTCCAACCGCGCGTCCGGCGGCAGCGCGCTAAGGCGGACCTTGGGATTGCGCTCGGCGAAGAAGTCGCAGGCCCATTGTTCGGGGAACAGGATCACATGATTTCCCGCCACGTCTTTTGCGAGCCTGGCGCCAGTCGGCAGGAGGATTTCTTCAAGCGGGCCGTTGTCGCTGGCTGCCCAGCGCAGGACCTTCCACGCGCCCGGTTCGAGCCGCGACTCCGCGCCGTACTCGGTTTGCATGCGGTATTGCACAACCTCGAATTGCAGCGGGCCAACCGCGCCCAACAACGGCACGCGCTGTGCCGAGTCCACGATTTGAAAGGACTGCACGACGCCTTCCTGGAGCAACTGGTCCAGCCCCTCGCGAAAGCGTTTAAACTGCGCGGTGCTCGGACTTTGCAGCCACGCAAAACACTCGGGCGTGAAGCGGGGAATGGCGTGGTAAGTGATCGCAGCGTCCACGGCCAGCGTGTCGCCAATTCGGAAATCGGAATGGCCAACCAGGCCGACCACGTCGCCGGGATAGGCTTCGTCCACGGTTTCACGATCCCGGCCAAAGAGTTTGTGCGAGCTGGAGAGGCGGACCTTCCTGCCGGTGCGCGTGTGGATCACGGTCATGTCGCGTTCAAACTTCCCGGAGCAAATCCGCACGAACGCGAGCCGGTCTCGATGGCGCGGGTCCATGTTGGCCTGAATCTTGAAAATGAACCCCGAGAAGCCGTCGTGGACCGGATCAACCACGCGCACGTCCGTCGAACGCGGGCGTGGCGTGGGCGCGAGTTCAAGGAAGGCGTCGAGCAGCAGTTGCACGCCGAAGTTGTTCACAGCGCTGCCGAAAAACACCGGCGTCAGTTTCCCGGCCAGGACCTGCGCGTGGTTGAACTCCGCGCCGGCGCCTTCGAGCATCGCGAGTTCATCCACTACGCGCCGGTAAACGTCGTCGGCCATCTTCTCGCGCACCACGTCGTCCTCGAGGCCGTGGACGGACACGGGCGCTCGGAACGTGCCGTTGGGCACGCGCTCGAAGAAGTGAACGAGCTTCGCCTGCCGGTCGAACACGCCGCGAAAATCCACACCATCGCCGAGCGGCCAGTTCACCGGATACGCGTGGAT
>CAYQWK010000578.1:0-3631 GCA_964420805.1 uncultured Bifidobacteriaceae bacterium
AGATCCGTGCCGCTCGTGTTGTCCACTTGGAAGGTGGAAGCCGCCTGAAGGAACACCGTTCCATGCATGGCAGCGACACCGTTGTCCTTGCGGATGGTGCCGCCGTTGAGCACGAAGTTCTTGGTGTAAGACGGAACGCTGCTGCCCCAATAGGTCAGCATTGCGCCGGAGGAAACCGTCAACGTGTTCGCAGCGCGACCGAGGGTGGTGTTGCCCTCGATGGAGAGAGTTCCCGCATTCACATTGATGTTGCCCAAATCGGGATCACCGAGGCCGACCAGTGCGATGTAGTTACCGCCGGCCTTGGTCAGGGCGAAACCCGCTCCAACCAACCGCGCACCGGCACCGGGATTACGGACGTCCCAGCGGCCGGTGCCGCCGAAGGTCGCATCGCCGCTCAAGGTGACAAACCGCGTGGCCTGGATCTGATCCGTGCCGCGATTGATCAACACACCGGCGCTGTTGGTTCCACTACCCGCAACGATGAAACGCTCCTCACCCATGTTCAGGCCGTTGAGATCGATCATCGATCCCGAGGCAACGGTCGTGAAGCCGTTGGTCGCGCCGAAAGCCAGTGCGTTGTTCGCCTTCACAACCGTGTTTGCGGTGATAAGCACCGCGTTCGAGAACTGGTTGGCACCGCTGAGTGTCACGCCGGGCCAGTTGCTGGCAATGGTTCCACTGATGTTGCTAAGGATGAATGTGGAACTGCCGGTGCCAATGATCGTCGAAGCAAAGTTGATCGATCTACCCGGCGTGTCCGTGTTGACCGAGCTGTTCGTGGTCGCGTTCAGCCGGATCGTTCCCCAGTTTGTCACGGCCGTGAGCGACGCAGACGCGCCGCCCAACCCGATGCTTCCGCCATTCAAAATCAGGTTGCTATTCGTGAAGTTGCCAAAGTGCTTCACGTTCATCGAACCGCCGGGGTCGATCGACAGCGACAACCCGCCGAAATTCGTCACCGTCGCTGCGTTCGCGGGCGTGCGAATCTGAAAGTTCTTGGTGAAATAGTCGTTCGCATTGCCACCTGTCGCACTGGGTGCGGTGCTGTCCCAGTTCGTGGTGCCGGTCCACGAAGTCGTGTCAAGCGCGTCGCTGGCCTTGAGAGAGACACTGGCGGCGTGTACCAGGGGCGACGTCGCAACAAACAACGCGGCGACGGCGGTGAACAAGCGGTTCATCGGGTGGAGGATGGGTGTCTTCATAGTTTATTGGGTTGCGCGTCCAGGAACACGGGGGTGGGAACGCCGGTGGGCATGGAACGCTTCACGCGCCACGCTCCGCCGTCGCGGGGGTCGCCACCGGTCGCCCGGAAACAAACGCAGTCTGTCATTTCACTCTGCATCATCAGCCGGTCGCAACACATGGATGACTCCAACGGTGTCGCGTGAACGCTGGTAGATGCCGTTCAGTTGGGATGCCGGACCTTCGCCAATATTCTGCCGCACCGCAAGTTGTTTGTCCGCACCGCGTGCCTCAGAGCCTGTCTGGAAATGGCGTGGGGTCCTGCGGCGGCGGGGGGGGGGATTTGGGCCGTGGCCAGGACGGCGAGGCCGTGGCAGCCCCGCAACGGGCTGTGACGGCCGAGCCAACGCAGGCCACGGCCAAAAGACCCGCCGCCCGGAGGGTTTTCGAGGAAAAGCCCCCTTTGCTTCGTTGTTCGTCGGTCGGAGACCGCTGCGGGCATCCTCCCTCCTCGCGCTTTGTCCGGGGGGGCCTTTTCCTCGAAAACAGCGCCCCACGGAATTTTCAGTCAGGCTCTCAACTGGAACGATGCAATTGGTCGGGGTGGAACAGCCAACCTGGCCGTTCTCGGCGGCAACTTGCCGCCGGGCCGAACGCACAACGCGCGCTCACCATTCAGTGCGTGCGTGGTACGCCCGACTGTCGGGCGAGTCGCCCGACAGAACGGGCCGGTGGCCCGTTCCACCCGGAGTTCTGCCGCATCGTTTCGGCTCAAATCCCTTCCTTGATCCGTTGCAACACCGCCTCGTCCATCTCGATCACGTTCTGCCGCGCCGGGAACCGGCCGGCCTTCACGTCCGCGATGTACTCACCAAACGCCGCGACGCGCTCGCGTTGCAGGCGCCGGTTCTCCTCGAGGAAGTTCCGATACGCTTTCGCATGGCGCGGCAGCCGTTCGTCGTAGTCGCCAAGAATGTCGTCCGAGAAAAGGAACTGCGTGTCGCAGCCGTCGCCGGAGCCGAGCGACATGAGCAACATCCGGGTCTGCGAGCATAGCCAGCGCGCGAGTTGATGCGGCACGCATTCCAGTTCCGCCGCATACGCGCCCGCGTCCTCCAGCGTCTTCATCTCCCGGTAAAGCCGCCTTCCCTCCTCCTCCGTCCGGCCGATGGCCCGGTAGTTTGTCCACGTCACATGCCGCGGCACCATGCCCAGATGCCCCACGACCGGGATGCGCTCGCGCGCCATCGCCCCGATGATGAACGGGCTGGCCGAGCAATAAACCGAACTCGCCCCCAGTTCGAGCGCGCGAAAAGCGACACGGATCGCCTCCTCCGGCGACGCCAGCCCGTGCGGCGTGGCACAGGAGAGAAAACTGTTCGGCGCTGCTTCCACCAGCCTCGGCAACCGCGCCTGCGATTCCGGTGAATCAAAGCTGCAACTCATCAAGTCCACCCCCGCGGCCTCGGCGGCGGCGGCCTCCTCCGGCGACTTCACATGGATGTGCGTCAGGACGCGTTTGCCCTTGAGCTGTTGCAAATCATGAACGGTGTATTTCTTCCGGGGTCTCAGCATGGCCGCGAGGCTTGTTGAAACGGGCCCCCAAATCAACTTCCGCCTCCGGATCGTCAGTGATTTCCGGCGCAATGATTTCCGGGGCGGGCAGGTTGGCGGATTCTTCCCATGTCTCGTCCTTCAGCCAGAGCCGGGTCGCCGGGAGGCGAACGAGACAGGCTGCGCAAAGCGCAGGGCGCAAGCCCGGCTGAGCGGGCGCGTAGGAATCAACATGTCCAAGTTCACCGTGTCGCGCTTGAGCAGTGCGTCGGAGTCGAATGACTTGAATCGTTCGCTCTCGGTGCGTTGGTGGCGGTTTCGGGAGGGCGAGGCTCCCGACAAGCCCTGACTCAACCCGAACTCCAAAATGGAATTCCGGGCTGCGGCAGGAGCGCGGCCTTCAGGCCGCTTCAACGTCCACCTGGCCCACGTTTCACAAACGCACCAAACCTTCCGCACACTGAAGCGACGTGAACGCCGCGCTCCCGTGCCTTGGCTGCGACGGCGCGTTCTTTTCATTTCGGAGTTCGTGCTCAATTGGCTCTCACGAGGACGTTCGCCCTCCCCAAATAACACGCCACAAACTCATCCAGGCCACTCCGCTTCAGCGTGCTTTCCTTGAGCGTGAAATGCTTGTTCGTGCGCAAGTCGTAAATCCAAAGTTTTATACGCCCATGCGGCTCGCACTTGCTCGTGTTCGCCCAGTTCGCTACGCGCGAAGCGCGAAGTCGCGCCTCTCCCGCTTGGCACTCGTCGGACAAAATCGCAATGTCCGGCTTGAATCATCAAATCAATAATACTGCCGGATGTAGCCGTAAGCTTTGTCGAACAGCTCTTGGTCGGTGTGCAATTTGTATTTGAGCAGCGTGCGGCGGAGTTCCTTTTGCACGAG
>CAYQWK010000579.1:0-3630 GCA_964420805.1 uncultured Bifidobacteriaceae bacterium
GTCGCTCGTCTGTTGGGACAACGAGGCGCAGAAACTGAAGGGGCAGGTGGGTGCGGCCGAAGACGATTTGAAAAAGGAGCGAGGAGAGGCCGCCGGCATGCAAGCGGATATCAAGAAGCTTGTGGCGGTGGTGGATGCCATTGCTCCTGAGGTGGTGGACTCGCCCGGCACCCTTCGGTCCTTGGCACAACTGGCGGTGGACAAGTCCGGGCAGATCATTGTGCTTGGGGTGCTGCTGGCGATCCTCTACGCGGTGATTTATGAGCGGGGAGTTATTCCCAAGCTCGCTGACGCCACGTTCGCGCGTGGGTTGATCACGTTTATTATCTGCTTGGGCACCATCGGTCTGGCGTTTTTCCTGGCCTATCAGGCATTTGCGATGCGGGACGAGGCTGCCGACAACGCCTTCCGCCGGGCGCGCGAGGTGTTCACCGGACTCATGGGTGTCTTAGGGACGATTGTTGGATTTTATTTCGGTTCGGCAGACAAGCCGGCCGCGCCATTGCAGGTCGCGGCGCCCAAACTTGCCGGCACGCAACTGACAAGCTATGTAGGGGGTGGGGTGCCTCCTTACCGATACGTAATCAAGTCCACGGAAAAGGACTTTGAGGAAATCAGCAGAAGCACGGACGGATGGATTTTGGAAACACTTCCAAAGGTGCCGGGAGCGGGGTCCACGCTCAAGCTGGAGGTCGCCGACAAAAGGGACGAGAGGGCGGCAGTCAAACTCGATTTGCCGAAGTAGCAGCTTTAGAAGCAGTGTCCGGCGAGCGCTGGGGTGTTGAATGGGGCGTGGCTCGTTGCGGAGGAATTGGAATTTTTCCGGCGACGTCCGCCGGATCGAAAAGAATGGAGAACGAGAGAATATGCTATTCATCACAAACCGAGCGGTGAAAGGAAACCCCGAAACGGTGGTCGGGCGCAGGATCAAGTTTGATCTCAACAATAACCAGGCCGAGCAATCCGTCTATTTCTGCCGTCGCAATGGCAAGGAGGACTACACGGAACTGGGCAGTAAGGCGTTTTTGGGTGAGTTGAAGAATTCGCCCTACGACCAGTTGCTCATTTACCTTCACGGTTACTCCAACCTGCCGGAGCCGGATATCTTTCCGCGGGCGCAGAAACTCCAGAAGCTGTGCGACGATCAGGCGGCCAATTCGGTGCTTGTTCTGCCGGTCATCTGGCCGTGCGATAACGACGCTGGGATCGTGAAAGATTATTGGGACGACGAGAAGGCGGCGGATGCCAGCGGGTTCGCCTTTTCGCGGGTGCTGGAGAAATTCATGGCATGGCGGGCGGCCAACGCGCAGGTGGACAAGCCGTGCCTCAAGCGCATCAATGTGCTCGCGCATTCGATGGGCAACCGGGTCTTCCGTGAGACGATTCGCGTGTGGGCGCAGTACGACCGCAACGAAGCGCTGCCGTTGCTTTTCCGCAACACGTTCCTGGTGGCGGCGGACATCGTGAACGAGTCGCTCGAATACGGGAACGAAGGCAAGTTCATCTGCGACTGCTCGCGGAATGTCTCGGTGTATTTTGCGTCGGACGATATCGCCTTGCGCGCCAGCAAGGTTGCGAACCTGAAGACCGAGGCTTCGAGGCGTCTCGGACATTCCGGGCCGGAGAACCTGGAGAAAACGCCAAAGAACGTCTATGCAATCGACTGCGACGACGTGAACACCATATACGACAATCCAAAGGGTCACTCCTATTTCCTCCACGCCGGCGACGGCCAGGCGCCGGGAGTCGTTTTCCAGCACATCTTTAACTCAATCGCGAGCGGACGTGTGCATGCGGATACGGTCACACGGACAACCATCTTGTTGAACCAACCGTCCGGCAATGGCGTGTAAGGATGTGTCAAACCACTGCAACATGGCGGAACTCGGCGCGTTCGTTGTGAGGCAGGATGCCGCGGCGTTCCAGGAGTTCAGTTCGCGGGCGCGGTAGCCAATCCGCCGCCGGGCATGAAGGCGCGATGAAGCCAGGTGAGTGAATGAAGGACGGTTGGAAGAACATTGAGAGCACAGAGGAACGATCATGGCAGACGACGAATCAGGCGGAAAAATCGGCGAGTTCATCAACCCGAAATCAATGTTGACGCCGGGCATTTGCGGGGCGGTGGTGATGATGGTGAGTAATTCGGTGACTTCTGTCTTCAACATCGATTCTGCTCCGGTTTGCGGGTGGATCAGTCTGGGGCTGAGTTTCCTGCTGGGGTTGATGGTGTTCGCGGCCGGCAGCGGCAAAATGTGGATGAGGGTGATGCTGTATGTGTTTAACTCGCTGATCATCTTCGCCACGGCGGCGGGAGTGAATGTCTCGGGAAAGAGCGCCACTAGCGGGCCGGGAAATGGCGGCGGTGCGAACGGGGCTTTGGGTGCCGCCACGGGCAGCGTGTCGAACGGGCCGCCTGTGACCGTCGTGACGGTGGTTCAGACGCAGTATGTGGTTCGCCTGGTCACGAATGGAGTTCCTGTATCACCGACCATTAGCAAACCACCCGCGCCGGTGCGGCTGACCAACCGGGTCGAGAGAGTGGAGGCGCCGTTGCAGGCCGCCACGCGGAAACCATCGACGTTTTTCAAGTCATGGCATTGAGGGCTGGGTGGGGACCGGCTGGCGTGTCACGGGCCGCCGCGCCCGGGACTCGGGACGCATGTGAGCCGGGCCGGTTGTATTCTACCTAGCCATCTCACGCACGCGGTCGAGGATTTGAGTGACGAGGGTGGCGTGGGCGAGTTCGCCGGTGCCATTCATCGGAACGAGCGAGGTTTTCATTTCTTCCGGGCGGCTGCCCAAGGCGATCCAGACGGAGTGCTTGCCGGATGTGTCGCGCACTGGTTCGCCGACGGCGAGGGCCAGTTGCGCGCTCGTCGTTTTCAACGTCCCAAGGGCGAGCGCGGTCACGCGGCCGGCTCCGGGGGCAGCTTGGGTCCAGGTGGCATCCGCGATGTCGAGCCGGCGGCGCAGTTGCTCCTCGGTGGGCGCGATGGTGGCGGATTGGAGGAGGGTGTCGATGTCTTCGACGCCATGGAGGCTCGCGGCGAGGCGTCCACCGGTGGCGATTTCAGCGATGGCCAGCGAATGGGCGCGGGCGCGAAGCTGTTGGGTGACGACTTCTTCGAGGGAGGCTCCGGTGCTGTAGAGGTTCGTGGCGAGTCGGCCGCGGAGCCTGGTTTCAATTTGCTGGAGGCGTTCGCGGTCGGCGGCGGTGTTGCCGGGCAGGGCGAAGATGAAATCCACGCGGCTGCCCTCGAATGTTGAACCAACGGTGAGATCCTCCGGAAGCGGGCCGCTTTCGCGGAGTTTTTGGTCGATCAAGGATTGCCCGACGCCAACGAAGCGCAGGGTGAGCGTGCTGCCGGGTGGGTGGATGTCGAACTTGCGTTTCAAGTACGGGACCAGTTCGTTGGTCATCATGGGCTGCAATTCGCGCGGCGGGCCGGGCAGGGCGACAATCACCGGGCCGTCCGACTCGAAAACGAGGCCGGCGGCAGTGCCCTGCGAGTTCTTCAAATATCCGCCGCGCGCAGGCACGAGGGCTTGGCGGCGGAGGTTGGGGCGGAACTGGTCGCGCGGGGTTTGTACGCGGCGCTCGATGTCGGCGAGGACGTTGGTGTTCTCGGC
>CAYQWK010000580.1:0-3627 GCA_964420805.1 uncultured Bifidobacteriaceae bacterium
GTGACCGCGAACGACAGGGGATAGAAACGGCGCAACGGCAGGCGGTCGAAATCCTTGTCCGCCACGTATCGATAGACGAACGAGCGCCAGAAAATCTCCTCGATCGCCGGCACCACCAGCGCGGAACCGACGATGCGCACCATCAGGAAGAATACCGCCAGGGTCGAGCCGTCGCCGAAGGTGCCGTTCGGATTCCACGAGGGCGTCGCTGTTGCCGGCGCGCATGATTTCACCAGCCCCATTTTCTCCAGCCACGGACAAAGGTGCAGCCGGTAAAGATCACCCGCCGGGGGATAGTGACCCTCCAGACCGATCCAAAGCGCGAACACCCCCACGCCGGCCACCAGCGCCGGCCAGGAAAAGCGCCAGCGGAATTCCTGGATGTGGCGGAAGAACAGTGCCAGCGCCACCGCCCCGGCTACTGTTTTGGCGAGGTAAATCCAGTAACGTCCGGCGTCACCTGCCAGGCCTTGCAACGAAGTGAGCGCGATGAATACGCCAAAAGGAATGACGCGCACCGCCAGCGGAGATTGAGTGAGTTTGTCGAACATGCCGCGTGTTCAACGCAGCGTAAGCACGTTGGTCCGCCCGCTCAACACCAGTGTCACTGATGACGGGTTGATGGCGGCCACCGTCACGCCCTGCACCTGGTCGTTCACGGCCAGCATCCTGCCGTTGATCATCACCAGCGGGTTATTGGATCGGTAGTAAACGCTTTGCAGTCGCAGCGATGGAAAGACCGGAGCCGGCGCGGGCGCGGCGGCAGCCACGATGGTGGTGGGGTTGGCCCCGTTGTTGTTGTTGGTTCCAGGGCGGGCGGTTGATGACGGCGTGTTCGAAGACCGCGCGGTAAGGGGCACCGAGCCTGTTCCATTCGCCGCCGCGGCGACCAATGGCGAATTTGCCACCGTCTTCAACGCACTGGAACTGGTCACAAGGATCGGGCGCAGCGTGTCCTTCTTCGCCATCGCGGCCTGGTTCCTCCGGTTCCAGAAGAAGAAGCCGATCGCGCAAATGAGCAGCACGGCAAGAATGCCGAGGAACAGCGGCGAACGATGAATCGGCGCCTTTGCCTCCGCCGGGCGCAACTCGTTGAACTGTGGCGTGGCCAGCGCCGGACCGGGCGGCGGCGGAATCAGCGCGGGCGGTAGCGTGGCCGGTGGCAAGGCAACGGGCGGCGCGGTTTCGCTGGCGCGCCGCAGGGCGTCATTGATCAGGCTCATGCGGCGAAGCCTCCTTCCAGTTCGCGGATGGCTCGCCCGGCCAGGCCGAAGTTGATCCGCTCGCGCTGGTTGACGAATCCAGCCAGCAGGCACTTGTCGCACACCGCGTTGATCAGGCGCGGAATGCCCTTGCTGTAATTGAACACCCGCCACACGGCGGCGGGGCTGAAATTCGGCGTGCCGTTCGCGCCCGAGATTTGAAGCCGATGGTGAATGTATTCCCGCACCTCCGCAAAGCGCAGCGGGCGCAGATGGTATCGCACCGTGATGCGCTGGCGGAGCTGGCGGAGCGAATGATCGTTCAGCCGGTCACGCAACTCCGGCTGCCCCATCAGCACGATTTGCAGCAGCTTCCGGTCGTCGGTTTCCAGGTTCGAGATCAGGCGCACCTGTTCCATCAGGTCGTTCGTCAGGTTCTGCGCCTCGTCGATGATCAGCACCACGTCGCGGCCTTTGCCCATTTCATCCAGCAGGAAATAATTGAGCGCCTGCAACACCTGGAAGCGATCCTTGCCCCGCACGTCCAGCCCCAACTCCGTGGCGATGGCCGCCATCATCTGGTCCGGTTGCAGCACGGGATTGAGGATCAATGCCGTCGAATAGTGCGACGACGGCAAATGCTCCATTAGTGCGCGGCACAGCGTTGTCTTGCCGGCTCCGACCTCACCGGTCAGTTGCACGAAGCCCTTGCGCTCGCGAATGCCGTAAAGCAGATGGTTCAACGCCTCGCGATGCTTGGCGCTCAGGTACAAGAAGCGCGGGTTCGGCGTGATGTTGAACGGCGCCTCGGTCAATCCGTAGAACTGGAGATAACCACTGCTCATCGTGTTCTATTCCCGGAGAATAGCGGCAATTTGGCGCGAAAGCCTTAGTTCCGGCCCTGCCGCGGCCTGGCCAGCGGCTTTGGCCCGGCTTTTCCCGCCGGTGGCAAGTCGCACCGCGCACCGGCCGATTGCTGTTGTTGGCGCCTTGATCGAGACCGGTTGCAGAAGCGCGGAGCGTGTTTTCTGGCCGGTCGGTTTGCCGTGAATGTGGCGGTCGCCGAAGAAACCTGGATGCCACGCCAGCCCCAGCCGTTCGCGCACGCCGTACCGTTCCTTTTCTTGCAGTCGCCCCAAGGCTTCCGCAGCATCCGCGCATGTTGTCCCGCGTCTGCTCTGCCGCCGTTCAGGGCATTGAGGCTTATCCCGTCGAGGTCGAGGTTAACGCCGGCTACGGCGAAACCTTGGTTGTAATCGTTGGCCTGCCTGATGCCGCAGTGAAGGAGTCGCGCGACCGTGTCAGCACTGCGTTGACCAACTCCGGGTTCAAGTTCCCGATGGGTCGCACCACCATCAATCTTGCTCCCGCCGACGTGAAGAAGGAGGGGCCGAGCTTCGATCTGCCCATTGCCATCGGAATGCTCGCGGCCAGCGAACAGATCGAGGCCGACCAACTCGACAACTTCGTCATCGTTGGCGAACTCGCGCTCACCGGCGGTGTGCGCCCGGTTAAAGGCGTTCTGCCTGTGGCATTGCGTGCGCGGGCCGACGGGCGCACGGGTATTCTGGTTCCCGCCGAAAACGCGGCGGAGGCGGCGGTGGTGGATGGGTTGCAGGTCATTCCCATCAGCAACTTGCGCGAGGCCGCGCAATTTCTTGAGGGCGCAATCAAGATCGCGCCCACCCGCGTGGATCTGACCGCGCTGTTCGATCAGCCATGCGAGGAAGACGTGGACTTCGCCGATGTCAAAGGCCAGGAATCCGTCAAGCGCGCCCTCGAGATTGCCGCGGCGGGTGGGCACAACATTCTGCTCATCGGGCCGCCGGGCACCGGCAAGTCGATGCTCGCCAAGCGTCTCGCCACCATCCTCCCGCCGCTCACGCTCGATGAAGCGTTGGAGACGACGAAGATTCACAGCATCGTGGGCTTGCTCGCGGCGGGGCAGGCGCTCGTTACCCGGCGTCCTTTTCGATCCCCGCACCACACGGCGAGCGACGCCGGGTTGCTCGGCGGCAACATCAATCCGACGCCTGGCGAGATTTCCCTCGCGCACCACGGCGTGCTATTCCTCGACGAACTGCCCGAGTTCAAGCGCAGCGTGCTTGAGACCATGCGCCAGCCCTTGGAGGAAGGCCGGGTGACCATTTCCCGGGCGGCAGGCACGATGACCTTTCCATCCGCGTTCATGCTCGTGGCGGCGATGAATCCGACACCGGACGGCAAGATGCCGCACGAGTCGCGGAGTTCACCGCGCGAGATTCAGAACTACCTCGGGCGCATTTCCGGTCCGCTGCTCGACCGCATCGATCTGCACGTCGAGGTGCCCCAGGTGAAGTTCCGCGAGATGTCTGCCGCCCAGCCCGGCGAGTCCTCGGCACGGATCCGCGGGCGTGTCATCGCCGCGCGCCGCCTTCAGCAGGAG
>CAYQWK010000581.1:0-3627 GCA_964420805.1 uncultured Bifidobacteriaceae bacterium
CCGTGGGCCAGGAACACTTCCAGCCGCTCCCAGATCCTCAGCGCGTGGTCGCACGTCTTGCCCAACTGGCCGCCGGGCAGCGTTTCCTGCCGCTTCTCGCTGCCGACGCATAGATGGTTGCGGCGGACGGACACAGCTCTTCCACGCCTGGCTTCAACTGCCGCCGCCGCGTTCGTTCCGGAACGCGGCCGTCTCCCTTGCTTGCAGCATCGCACGTTTGCGTCGTCTGTCCGTGTTGCATGATTGGAAGGCGCGGGTCGCCGCGTTCGACAACGCGCGCGCCAATGCCGCCAGCGCGGCATTGGACGACCTGTTGCGCGTGGAAAAGCTCGATTGGCAGGATCGTGCCCGCCGTTTTCGCCTTCAGGAATGGAGCCTGCACTCGGAAATGTTCGCAGCCGCCCTGACGGCGTTGCGCGAGCTGCGGAAGTCTCCGCGCCGCATCAGTCTTTCCGAACTGGCGCGCTTGATCGACCTGGCGTCGCAGTTGGGCCGGCGCGCCACGGGAATGACCAACACACCTGTGGTTGCGCCTTTGCCATCGCCTTCGCCGGAATTTCAAGCCGCCCTGGCGAAGATTTACGGGCCTTCTGATTCCTCAGGTGAGTCCGGGAGTTCGAGTTCCTGAGAGCCTGTCCGGATGGATTCGCCAAAATCGCGCGAACGTGAAAGATTTCACAAAGAGTGCTTGCACGACAAAAAACACTCGGACAACATCCGCGCCTTCAAATCAGAATGCGCTGATTTTTTCAGACGTTCTGGGTGAAAATGTTGCGGTGAAAACTGGTGCCCGCGCGCCGTTCCAACAAAACGCACAGTGCGGGCTTAACGAACAATGTCAGACGTCTTTCCGAAATGGACGAACACGCTGCCGCTTAAAATCGCGGTCGGCGCGGTGCTCGTCGGCACAGCGGTGGTGTCCGGCGCATGGTATTACCTGACGCCGAAATATTCGCGCGTGGGCTACCAGCCGGTGCAGCCGGTCGGTTTCTCGCACGCGACTCACGCCGGCCAGATGGGCATCGACTGCCGTTACTGCCACAGCACCGTGGAGAAGAGCTGGTACGCCAATGTTCCGGCGGCCAGTGTCTGCATGAACTGCCACAACCAGGTGCTAAAAGATGATCCCCGCCTCGCTTTGATTCGCGAGAGTGCCGCTGGTGGCAAGCCCGTTCCGTGGGTGCAGATTCATCGCACCCCGGACTTCGTCTATTTCAACCATTCGGTCCATGTCACGCGCGGCATCGGCTGCGTGGAATGCCACGGCCGGATTGACACGATGGAGGAGGTTTCTCAAGCGCAGCCTTTGACCATGACGTTCTGTCTCGACTGCCATCGGAACCCGGCCGCGAAGATTCGTCCCGCCGACAAGGTGACGGACATGACTTGGACCAACGCGCCGGAACAGCAGGCCATCTTCGGCAAAAAGGCTGTTCATGACTGGAAGATCCAGTCCCTCGAGAATTGCTCCGCCTGTCATCGATGAAAACCATTCCTCCTCAGTGCCCCGAGCCTGAAACCGTGAAGTACTGGAAGAGCATCGACCAGCTCCAGAACACCCCGGAGTTCGAGACGTGGCTGCATCGCGAGTTCCCCGAGGGGGCGAGCGAGGCCGGCAGCTCCTTCGACCGCCGCGACTTCATGAAGCTCATGAGCGCGTCCCTGGCTTTTGCCGGCTTGGGCGTGATGGGCTCCGGATGCCGGAAGCCAGAGCAGCGCATCTATCCTTTCTCGAAGCTCCCGGAAGGCTACGTTCACGGCTCGGCCAGGTTCTACGCCACCGCGATGCCGTCGCGGGGCAGTGCGATTCCGCTGCTGGTCCGGTCGAATGACGGACGGCCCACGAAGATTGAGGGCAACCCCGAGCATCCGGACAGCAATGGCGGCACTGATCTATTCGCGCAGGCTTCCATCCTCGCGCTTTACGATGCGGATCGGGCGCAACGATTCACGAAAGGGCAGGGGGATTTGACCGCCGCGCAGGCGAAGGACGAGCTGGCCTCCGTTGCGACCGCCGCGCTGGCCGCGCAGGGCGCAAAGCTGGCGTTCCTGCTCGAACGCAGCAGTTCCCCGTCGCGGGCGCGCTTGATCCAGGCCATCAAGAGTCGGATGCCGAACGCGAAGTTCTACGCCTATGAGCCGGTGGATTTCGACATTCACCGTCAGGCTGCCAGCCGGGCCACGGGCAAGTCTGTCACGCCTTATTTCCGCTTCGACCTCGCCAGGACCGTTCTGTCGCTCGATTGCGATTTCATCGGCGGCGAGAACGACACCTACCTCCACTGCCGGAATTTCGCCCGCACCCGCCGCGCGAACGCCAAGGGCGACAAGATGAGCCGCCTTTACGTGGCTGAGGCGTTGATGACGCAGACGGGCATGAACGCGGACCATCGCCTGCGCCTCGCGTCGAGCCAGGTCGTGGCGGTCGCCGCGGCGATCGCGGCGAAGATCGGCGTGGCCGGCATCGATGCCTCGAAGTTCCCGCTGCCTGCGCATGTGAAGCCGCAGTGGATCGACGAGTGCGCGAAGGATTTGCAGTCGCCGGGCGCGGCTCCGTTGGTGGTGGCGGGTTATCGCCAGCCGCTGGCGGTGCATCTGCTCGTCAATGCCATCAACGAGAAACTGGGAGCGAACCGCACCACGGTGCAGTTCCGTGAAACGCCCGACCTCGGCGAGGGGACCATCGGTGATCTTTCCGTGGCCCTGACCGGCGGCAGCGTGGAAACGCTGGTTATTCTCGGCGGCAATCCGGTGTTCACGGCTCCCGCCGATTTGAACTGGGCCGCGACCCAGCGCAAGGCGAAGACCGTGATCCGCCTTGGTTATTACGAGGACGAAACGTTCGCCGTATCGGACCTTCACCTGCCGGCGGCGCATTATTTGGAAAGCTGGGGCGATGCCCGGACAGCTGACGGTTCGGTTGTCCCAATCCAGCCGCTCATTCAGCCGCTTTTCGGCGGCGTGAGCGAATTGGAAGTGCTCGCGCATTTTGCCGGAGTTGAGGCGGATGCCCACAAGGTGGTTCGCGCCACCGTCGGCCTCGACGAAGAGGCGTGGAAGAAATTCCTGCATGATGGCTTCCTCGCGAACAGCGCCTTGAAGCCGGTTGACGCAACGGCGAATCCCGCCGAGGCCGCCCGGGAACTGGCCGCGCTGGCTGCGGCCACTCCTTCCGCCGAGAAGCTCGAAGTGGTGTTCACCCGGGACTACACGGCCGATGACGGGCGTTGGGCCAACAACGGGTGGTTGCGTGAATTGCCGGACCCGGTGACAAAGATCACCTGGGACAACGCAATTCTCATCAGCCGCAAGACCGCCGCCGACCTGAAGCTGAAGAATGCGCAGATCGTCACGGTGGAACTCGGTGCCGGCAAGGTGACCGGCCCCGTCTGGGTGGTTCCGGGTCAGGCGGACAACGTGCTTGGCCTGCCGCTTGGTTATGGTCGCGACAAGGGCGGACGCATCGCGAACTTTGGGAACGGCAAGGTGGGCTTCAACGCCTACCCGTTGCGCACGACCCAGTCCGGCAACATCACCGTTGGCGCGAAGCTGACGCCTTCGACCGCCACGCACACCTTTGCCTGCACGCAGGATCACTGGTCGCTGGAGGGCCGCACGATCATCCGC
>CAYQWK010000582.1:0-3589 GCA_964420805.1 uncultured Bifidobacteriaceae bacterium
CAAAGAGATCGTGGATTTTGAGGTGGTGTTGGCGGGGGCGAGGAATTGAGTCCGAGAAATGCAGAGCGGCTGAGGTGCCGACCGATGATGAGAAGGACCTGACCGTCCTCATGGACGGCTTCGACAAGATAGCCCGGAATCTCTGTGTACGGCTCGACAATTCCCGTCACTGGGGCTTAATTCCGCCTCTCTTGCATGAGTAACAAATGCCTCATCACCGGCGCGGCCGGATTTATTGGCAGCCATCTGGTGGACCGGTTGCTGGCGCGTGGCTGCACCATTCTGGGCGTGGATAACATGAAGCTCGGGCGGCGGGCCAACATCGCTGGCGCGCTGGCAAATCCGAACTTCACATTCGTCGAACTCGACGTGAACGATGTGGGCGCGCTGATCAGTCTGGCCCGTGAGCATTCCGCCAAGGCACCATTCGACACAGTGTGGCATCTGGCCGCGAATTCGGACATCCGCGCCGGAGTGGCGGATGCCGACGTGGACTTCCGCGATACATTTCTCACGACCTACAGCACGCTCAAGGTGATGCGCGAGTTGCGCATCCCGCGCATTGCGTTCGCTTCGACCTCGGCGGTGTACGGCGTGCAACCATGCAAGCTGGTCGAAGACCTCGGCCCGCTCTTTCCGATCTCGAATTATGGGGCGATGAAGCTGGCCTCCGAGGCCTGCATTTCCTCCGCGCTGGAGGCGTACTTGGAGCGCGCGTGGATTTTTCGGTTTCCGAACGTGGTCGGTAGCCGCTCGACGCACGGCGTGATTTACGACTTCGCGCAGAAGCTGAAGGCCACGCCGGGGGAGCTTGAAGTGCTCGGCGACGGTTCACAGGAGAAGCCTTACTTCCACGTCAGCGATCTGGTCGAGGCGATGTTGTTCATCGTCGATCACGCGGGGGAGAAGTTGAACTTCCACAACATCGGCACCGCGGACACGGCCACCACCGTTCGTTACATCGCCGAGGCAGTGGTGAGGGAAATGTCGCCGTCCGCGCGTATCCGCTACACGGGCGGCAACAAGGGTTGGGTGGGTGACGTGCCAAAGTTCAACTACTCGATCGAGAAGTTGCGGAAACTCGGCTGGTCGCCTCGGCTGACCTCGAACGAGGCCGTGGACCAGTCGGTGAGGGAAATCGTCGCCGAGGCGCGCCGATGAGGCAGCTCATCATCCTCGCCGGCGGCAAGGGCACGCGGCTCAAGGACCGGCTCGGGGATCTGCCCAAGCCGATGATTCCCATCGCGGGCAGGCCGTTGCTCGAACACCAAGTCGAACTCGCGCGGGCGCACGGCTTCACCGATGTCGTCATGTTCGTCCATCACCGCGCGGATTTGATCCAGAGGCACTTCGGGGACGGCGCGCGCTGGGGAGTGCGGGTGCGTTACGTGGTCGAAGCGGAGCCGCTCGGCACGGCGGGTGCGGTGCTGGCGGGTTTCGACCAACTCGCCGACTGCTTCGCGGTGATGTATGGCGACACGATGGTGAACGTCGATCTCACGCGGCTTTGGCGCGCGCATGAGACCAGCGGCGCCGCCGCCACGCTGCTGCTGCACCCGAACAACCATCCGTTTGATTCGGACCTTGTGGAGATGGATGCGAATGACCGGGTGACGGCATTTCACAACCGGCCGCATCCTGCCGACCGTTGGTTTCAGAATCTCGTCAACGCCGGCCTCTACGTCATTGAGAAGCGCGCGATCGAGCCGTGGCGGGAGAACAGGCAGCCGCAGGATTTCGGGAAGGATCTTTTCCCCGCGATGCTGCGGGCCGGCGCTTTCCTGCTGGGCTACAACACGCCGGAGTTCATCAAGGACATTGGCACGCCATCGCGTTACGATTGGGTTTGCGCGCAGTACGCGGCCGGGATCATTCAACGCAGTTCGCTGGCCTCGCCGCAGCGCGCAGTGTTTCTCGACCGTGACGGCACGCTCATCAAGGAGGTCAGCCAGCACGGCCTCGCGAACATCGAACAGCTCGAACTTATTTCCGGTGCCGCCGAGGCCGTTCACGAATTGAATCAATCCGGTCTTCGTGCGGTGCTGGTCACGAATCAGCCGGTCGTGGCCAACGGCTTTTGCACCGAGGCGGACATCCAGCGCATCCACAACAAGCTCGAATCGTTGCTGGGGCGCGAGCATGCGTTCCTGGACCGCATCTACTGGTGTCCGCATCATCCGGAGAAGGGATTCCCCGGCGAAAGGCCCGAGTTGAAGATCGACTGCGATTGCCGCAAGCCAAAGCCCGGGATGCTCCTGCGCGCCGCGCGCGAATTGAACATCGACCTCGCCAATTCGTGCATGATCGGCGACACGACCACGGACGTGCTGGCGGCCAAGAACGCAGGGGTAAAATCGATCCTTGTTCGCACTGGTCACGCCGGTCGAGATGGGAAGCAGTCCGCCGAACCGGATTTCGTTTTTGACACTCTGAACGAAGCGGTGCGGTTCGTGGTGCAGCGGCAGGCGGCTTAGTTCGCTGGTGCCACCCAGCGTTTCTTCCAGGCCGGGTATTCCTTCTCCAGCAGGCTTGCCGGCCAGGCGCCATACCAAGCGTAGCCATTGCGCCGCTCGTGGCCGATCTCGGCGAGGCTGTATTTTCTCGCACCGTCACGGTCGCAGAACATGGGCCGGCCGGTTTCGAGTTCATAGAAGCGCGCCCAAAGTGGCGGCGCGTCCACGTCCTTTACCACCACGCGATCTTTGCCTTTGGGGAATTTCTTGTCGGCGACGGTTTCGACGCGGAGGCCGGAGAGCTTCGCGGTGTTGAACCACGCCACCGCGGCCTCGATGGCACGGATCACTTCGTTGCCCGGCTTTTCGATGCTCATCAACAGCCGTGCGATGCCCACGGACTCGGAGCCGCTGATCGAGGCGAGTTCATAGGTCCGCGCGGGGCGGGGCGCGAAATCATGCTCGTCATGTTGCGCGCACCAGGCGGTGAGCCGGTCGCCTTGCTTGATCTGGCAGCGGAGGATGCAGCCCACGCCCCGATCAAAGGCGGCCCTCGCTGCGACGCGCTGGGTGGTGGAGAGAAAGGCGAATGATTGGCCGGCCGCGACTTCGCGGACGAATTCCATCAACCGCACCATCGAGTTGTCATTGAAGGTGATGTGGCGGTGATACGATTTCGCGGGAGGCGGAAAATACTGCGGCCAGCCACCGTTTCCGTACTGGGCCGTGAGAATGTGTGCCACGCCGCGCGTGACCGCGTTGCTGCAATTTATGTCGCCCGTCGCGCGAAAGGCCCTGGCCAGGAAACGCAGTTCCTCCGTTGTCGCGCCGTTGTCGAACGTGCCCTTGATCTCTTTCCCGCCGCTGGCTGCCTTGGTGAACGTGTCGGTGTTCTTTGGCCACGAGCCTTCGCGCGACTGCCAGGAAAGGACGTTGGAGACAATTCTACGGCCTTCGTCGGCGCGGAACCAGGCGTCGTCTTTCTCACGAAACACGGAGGCGTTGTTCGCCGCTTGGGAAAGGCGCACGACGAAGAACAGCAGCGCGAAGGCGGAGCGCATGGCCCGGTTCATTTGGCTTCGGTGCGCTTCGGCGGAACCGGCATTCCCCACTCATGCTGGCCGAACACATCGCCG
>CAYQWK010000583.1:0-3567 GCA_964420805.1 uncultured Bifidobacteriaceae bacterium
GCGCATGATCGACACCAATGATCGCGTCCGAACCAAGCCATTCAACGGCTACGGCGAACAGGTGGCGAAGCTCTACGCGAAGTCGTAGCCGTTCACTCCTCCCCGCCGGGGGCCTCGCCGAAATGCAGGGCGGCAATGCCGCGCGCCAGCGTGGTGGCGATGTTCTGCTCGTCGAAATTGCAGAGCACGATCACCGCGAACCGGTCGTCGGGAAACCGCTGCAGGCTCGCCGAGAAACCCGACGTCGATCCGCTGTGACCGATGTTCTTCCGCCCGCGCCACGGCACGACCCGCCAGCCGAAACCGTAGGCAGTCCGCTCGCCCGAGTTCAGACGCGCGGCGCTCCACATTTGCTCGCGGCTCGCGGCCGACAGCGGCGTCCCCGCATCCAGCGCCGCATTCCATTTCACCAGATCCACAATCGTGGCCGCCATCGCCCCGGCGGCGAAAACATCGGTGAGATCGGAATCACGGTTGCGCAGCACGTCGCCCTTGCGCACGTAACCGGAGGCGCGATTGGTGACCAACACCACGGGATCGCGCGTCGTCACCGAGTTCATGCCGAGCGGCCTCCAGAATTTCTCCTCAAGAAACTGCCAGCATCCCCTGCCCGCAGCGTTCTCGATGACGTGGCCCAGCAGGTTGAAACCGGAATTGCAGTATTTCGCCTGCTCGCCCGGTGCGAAATCCGGACGCTGCGCCGCCAGCAACGCGATGAACTGCGCCTGACTCAAACGCCGCCGGAGTTCGAAGCCGTCCAGGCCCGTGTAATTCTTCAAGCCAGACGAATGCGTGAGCAAATGACGAACGGTGATGTTGGACCATGCCGCCGGCGCGTTGGTCAGATGTTTCACGACCGGATCGTCCACGGCCAGTTTGCCATCCTGCGCCAGCAGCAGAATGCCCGCGGCAGTAAACTGCTTGGTGAGCGAACCAATCTCGAAAACCGTGTTCGTGCTGACCGGAACCTGCAATTCGACATTGGCCACGCCGTAGGTTGAAACGCGCGCCTTCTCGTCCGCCCGCATCACGGCCAAAGCCACACCCGGAATGCCGCGCCGCGCCATTTCCTGGCGCACGAAGTCGTCCACCCGGTCCGCGCGCACGAGCGCCGGAAAGCAAAGCAAACCGCTCACTGCGGCAACGAGGAGTTTCACGCGCGATTCTTAAACCGTCCCCGGCGAGACTGGCAAACAGAACGGCGGGTCCTTCGGAAAATCGCGCCCTCGGAAATTTTCTCTTGGTTCAGTCCGTTGATGTGTTGAACCTCCCGCGCGGATGAGTAACGCCATCAGGCGCGCAGTCGTGGACATCGGCACCAACTCGGTGAAACTACTGGTCGCCGACGTGGATGGTTCCACCGTCATCCCACTAGTCGAGGATAGCGAGCAAACCCGCCTCGGCCGGGGATTCTACGACACCCATCGCCTTGCCGCCGAGGCCATCGCGGACACCGCGCGGGCGGTCGCCAATTTCATTCACGACGGGAAAAAGGCCGGGGCGCGAACGTTCCGTGTCATCGCCACCAGCGCCGCCCGGGACGCGGTGAACCAGCAGGAGCTTCTCGATGCCGTGAGCAGCGCATCTGGCGTCGCCGTCGAGGTAATTTCAGGCTCCCAGGAAGCCGAACTGGCCTACCGCGGCGTCCGCTCCGATCCGCGCATGCAGAACCAGCGCTTGCTGATCCTCGATGTCGGCGGCGGAAGTTCCGAGTTTATTGTCGGCGAAGACTTTCATCCCGAGTTCAGCCACAGTTTTCCGCTCGGCAGCGTCCGGCTGATGGAAAAACTCCGCCCTTCGGATCCACCCCTACCCGCCGAGATGGCCGGCTGTCGCGCCTGGCTGCGCGAATTCTTCGCCAGCAACGTTCATCCACTCCTCGACGCCCCGCTGGCCGCCGACCGCGCGCGAACTCGCTTGATCGGAACGGGCGGCGCCGCGTCGATCCTCGCCCGAATGGAGTTCAAGCTGGACAAGTTCAACCGCGACCGGATCGAGGACGGCCCTATTTCCGTCGCGTCCGTCCAAAATTGGATGGAAAAGCTTTGGGCCATGCCACTGCGTGAACGACAACACCTCGTCGGCCTGCCCAAGAAGCGCGCGGATGTGATCCTCACCGGCATGGCAATTTACGAGGCGGTATTGAACGAGTTCGGCTTTGCGGAGGTTTGGGCCAGCACGCGCGGCCTGCGCTTCGCCGCTGTGGCCGAAGCACCGTGACGCAACCACACCCGATTACCGTGTGGCGTTGAATTCCTGAATCTGCCGAGTGAGTTGCTCGGCTCGCGCCCTGGCCTCGGGCAGTGGCAGACCCTTGTTCATCCCAGGCCGCTTGTGCCCGGTCTCCAGCAGCCAGGCGTCCTTGAGCACACGCTGCCGCTGCTGCACAAGGCGCAGGATCGCCGAGCCACTGGGGTGAACGGAGACCATCGCCGCGCCGCTGTCAGCCTTGGCGAGGTCCGTCGCACCGAGGTGTTCGAGATAAGCCTTGGCCATGAGCCAGTGGCCCGCCTCGCCGGGATGCACCCCGTCGTTCGCCAGAGTGAATTTCGCATCGGTCTTCCTCCCCTGCTCCATCGCCCGCTTCATCGGGCCATGCAAATCCGCCACGTCCCATCCGGCGGCGCGCTGGACCAACATCCAGTCCGAATAACGGTCCAAGGTCGCGGCGTAGCCCGGCCCTTTGCCACGCGACTCGTCAAACACCGGCGGAGTGGCATGAATCATCTTCGCGCCGATGGCCGCGACCCGTTCTCGCAACCGCATCAGGCCGTTCGTGAAAGCCGCGTGACGCCCGCTTTCAAATGGCAGGTAGATGCCATCGTTCATGCCGTAACAGGCCAGCACCGTATCCGGCTTCGTCTTCTCCAGCACGCGGTTCAATCGCTCGTGCAGATCAGGCCGGGGAAATTTTCCGCCTGCGTGCCCGTCCTCGGAAAGCCCGGACAGCGTCTCGCTGGGCAGGCCCACGTTGATGAACTCGATGTCCCTCTTGGGAAACCGCGTGGCGAAATACGCCTCGATGTACTCCACGTACTGCCCGCCGTAAGTGATGCTATCCCCGAGCACGAGCACACGCTTCGCGCCGGGGAGCATTTCCGCGCACCAGGCGAATGAATTTGAAAGGGCCAGCAGGCCGAGAGCGACGGGGATTCCAAGTTTCATGGTTCGATGCGCAGGACGCGGTGGTTGTAGGTGTCGGTGATGTAAAGCGTGCCGTCACGATGCACCGTGACGCCGTGCGGACGCGATAATTGGCATTCGAGCGGCGGACCGTTCAGCCCTCCCGCGCCGGGTTTGCCAGTGCCGGCCACGCGCACGATGCGCCCTTCCTTCGGGAGAAACTTGCGGATCAGGTGATTCTCCGCGTCAGCGATGATGACGTTGTCGCCGCCATCGATACAAAGGTGCTTGGGACCGTTCATCGTCGCGTCCAACGCGGGACCGCCGTCGCCGGAGGCGCCCTTCTTCCCGCTGGCATTGACCACCGTGCGGATCTTTCCGTTCGGTGCCACAACGCGCAGCGCGTTTCCGCCGCGTTCGAGCACATATACGTTCCCCTTCCAG
>CAYQWK010000584.1:0-3552 GCA_964420805.1 uncultured Bifidobacteriaceae bacterium
CTGCTGTGGTCGGCCGCTATTGTGATGGCGGATCCCACCCAGCCGTACGCGTTGCCGGTGGCGGCGCAATTGAGCAACGATGTGGCCGTTCTCGAAACGGTACCTTCGCCCACCTCGGAACAGAAACGGCAGTTGCGCACTTTCCGATCGGCTCTTAATTCCTATCGCGTGGAGTCGGTGACACGGGCTGATGACATGAGCATTCTCAAGAGCCTCAACCAAATCCTCGCCAACAGCGCCGGTTATCCGCCGCTTATCGCCACGGCTGCGGATGAATGGCTTGGGGCTTACCAGGCAGAAAACGATGCGTTGCACGCCCGCGCCTTGGTTACGCCGCGCGGATCATGGCGCCTGCGTTCCTTCAACCAACTGGGTGTCATCAGCAATTATCTCTCCCGCGCCACCAATGCGACGACTACTGCAGCGCAAATCAGCCAGCTCGAACGGGTAGCTCGCCGGCTGCCCTCTGCGTCGAATTCGGTCAGCCGCGCGGAGACGGCGCGCGTCGGGTTAAGTTCCGCTTATGCCCAGATTGGCCGGCTCTATTTCTATTCGTCTTACCGTGCGACCACGGGGGCTTACACCAACGACACGTTCGACCTCGAATCGCACGCCTACGGCACCATTCACCGCGTCTTCAACTTTCATGTCGAAGGCGTTGGCACTAACCCCGGCGTCTATTTCCTGGCCGAAGGCTCGAACACAGTCAGCTACGCGGCCACCAACACCGTGCAGCACAAAGGCTGGGTGTTCACCGGGCTGCCGGGAACTGAAACCAACCACAGCATGATCTTCATCGACGCGGTGAAGACGAATTACATCGTGGGCCGTTTCTCTTTCACCGCCGAGACGCCCGAACCGATCTCGGACCGCGACACCAATCGCATCGTGACGATCACACGGGGTGAGTTTCAATTCACTCGAGAGTAGTCCGCGTCACACTGGGAACAGCTCGATCTTCCTCCGCCTGAACGCCGACCGGATGGCGTGGTTTGGCGTATTTCCTTCAACGCGCGGGTGACCGCGCGCTCGCGGTTTGCTACGGTCGGGCGCATGAAGGATCAACTGGGTTTCGCACAACTGCTGGCACCGCTGATTCTCGCTTTGGCTGCCGCGCTTCGGGTGTCCGGCGCCTCGGCGTGGCCGGACGGTTGGACCACGGGCGCGGCTCGCGAGGAGATTGCTCCGTTGTTCACCTTTGAGCCGGGCGGTGGCACCAATCGCCGGGGCGCGTTTGTGATTCGCCCGGGTTCGCGTGATGGAACGGCTGGTTGGTGGACGAAGACATTTTCCGTGACCGGCGGACGTTCGTACCACTTCTTCGCGCTGCGCCGCACCGAGAAGATTCCACATCCTGCCTGGAGCGCGTTTGCCCGTGTGCAATGGCTGGATGCAAACAGGCGGCCTGCGCTGCGCGATGCCGCCGAGTCCGCCACGCTGCTACCAGGCCGCCGTGCGCCGGTCGAACCTGAATTCCCGCTTGATCACGCTGGAGATGGGCACGGCTGGGTCGAAGTGTCCGACACCTACGTTGCACCGTCGAACGCCGTCATCGCCGTCATCGAACTGCATCTGCGCTGGGCGCCGCCCAAGGCGCGGGTGGAATGGGCGGCGGTGAGTTTCAGTGAAGTTCCCGCGCCGGCACCGAGAATTGCCCGGCTGGCCACAGTGCATTTCTTCCCCTCCGGCGGAAAAACTCCGGAGGGAAACCGCAAGCTGTTCGTGCCTTTGATCGAGGAAGCGGCGCAACAACGGGCGGATTTGATCGTGCTTGGAGAAACAGTCACGCGCGCGGGCACGGGGCTTTCCTTCGAGCAAACGGCGGAGATGGTGCCGGGTCCGTCCACGGAGTTCTTCGGCGCGCTGGCGCGGAAGCACGACACGTACATCGTGGTGCCCGTGGTCGAGCGGGCCGGTCGGCTGCTTTTCAACACTGCGGCGCTTGTCGGGCCGGAAGGGAAGATGATTGGGAAGTACCGCAAGGCCGTGCTGCCCGGCGGAGAATGGGATAAGGGTCTGCAAGCCGGAACGGAATATCCGGTGTTCGACACGCGGTTCGGAAGGGTGGGCATCATGATTTGCTTCGACGGCTTCTTTCCGGAGGTCGCGCGGCGGTTGGCGGTTGGCGGCGCCGAGGTCATTGCATTTCCGGTTTGGGGGTGCAATCCCCGCCTGGCCGCTGCCCGCGCCATTGAAAACCACGTGTATGTGGTCAGCAGCACCTACTCAGAGCCAGGCATGAACTGGATGCCGTCAGGCATCTTCAACCACGAGGGCACGTTGATCGGGCGGGCGGACAAGTTCGGAACCGTGGCGGTGGCCGAAGTGGACTTGAACAAACGCGTGCGCTGGCCGTGGCTCGGCGACTTCAAGGCGGAATGGCCGCGTCATGTTCCGCCCGCGCCGGCACAGGCGAAATGAAGTTCAGACAGGCTCTCAGTGGAAATCGCGGTACATCTGCGTCAATGCGGTGGCCAGCGAGTGGAGGAAGTCCGCCGAGATAGCCGGTTCTTTCGCGGTAAGTTCCTCAAGGCCATTTGCGGTGAGTTTCAGCATTCGCGAGTCGCTCAAGGCATCCACGCCCGCTGTGCGCGGGGTGCCGTGAAAAAGGGCAATGTCGCCGAAGGCGTCACCCGGTCCGAGTAGCTTGAGCGGTTCGACAGGCCCGCCTTTCTTGCGACGGAACACGCGCATCTGGCCGGCCAGGATCAAATACATGCAATCGCCCTGATCACCTTCCTCGAAGAGAACCGTATCCTTCGCGCAAGTCGCCGGTTCGGTGAACTCGACGAAACGCAATCGCTCCTCGTCGGTGAAACGGGACAGGCATTTCATGGGACGCAACTCTTCGATTGGCACAGTGTTTGGATTCATGGGCAATGCGCGGGCTTGGATACGCGAGCGGGACGAGGATGGCGAGAGTTTCCTTGGCTGAATCACGCTTACGGCGGTGAATCTCGGCGCGTGCCTTGCTGGCGATTTCGTTGTGCAAACTTGGAAAACGAATCGCTGCCGCCTAAGTTCAGGCGTGTTCACCACATTCAGAAGCCTGGGCGCCCTGGCCATCGTCTTTGCGGCCCTCTGCCGTGTTGCTGCATTTGACGCCGACATCCTCGGTCTCACCGCTTTGTTGCGCGAACAACCCGCGCTCGATGGAAGCAATGTCCATGTGGGCATGAGCGAAGGGCAGGTTTCTGCGAACGCTTGGGAGGTGAATCCTTCCGTCGCCCGTAGTCCATCGATCTTCACATGGATTGCCTCAGGAGGGTCCGCGACTAATTTCCCGAACGCAGTGGGCGCGGAGTCGTGGCATGCGAATCTCGTTGGAACAATCTTTTACGGCACCAACGGCAGCGTGGCTCCGGGCGTGGCGCGGGTACGCAACTACGACGCGGAATATTACATCAACAACGTCATTGCCGCAGGTCAGAACACGCCGGACATGATTGTGAACCAAAGCTGGATTTACGGCGAAAGCGAGGCTCTGGAAACGTTGTATGACAACTACGCCGCAGGCCGGAACATCCTGTTTGTTTCCGGCGTGAACAACGC
>CAYQWK010000585.1:0-3522 GCA_964420805.1 uncultured Bifidobacteriaceae bacterium
GGGCACGAACACCTTTGGCACCAACCACCAGATCATCTTCGTGGACCCGGCGGCCACCAACCATCCCGCGCGCTTTTACCGGACGGTGACACCGTAGCCGCGCCTGTGAAGGCGCGGCCAAATTTGCCGGGAAGGAGAATGGCCGCCGCTTTAGAGCGGCGGCTGCATGAGCGGTGAGAAATGCAGGCTAAACCGCCGCCGCGATGGCGTCGCCCATTTCGCGCGTGCCGGCCTTGCGAGCGGTGGTGTCGAGCGGGTTGTAGATGTCGCCGGTGCGCAGGCCGCTGTTGATCACCGCCGTCACGGCGGCATCGATGGCGTTGGCCGCGGCATTCTGTCGGAAGCTGTAGCGGAGCATGAGCGCGGCGGAGAGAATCTGCGCGATCGGGTTGGCGAGGTTTTTTCCGGCAATGTCCGGCGCGGTGCCACCTGCGGGTTCATAGAATCCGAAGGTCTGTTCTCCGGTCGTCGCTCCGAGGCTGGCGCTGGGAAGCATCCCGAGCGAGCCGGCCAGCGCGGCCGCTTCGTCGCTGAGAATGTCGCCGAACATGTTTTCGCAGAGCATCACGTCGAACTGGGTCGGGCGCAGCATGAGTTGCATCGCGCCGTTATCGACGAACATGTGTTCAAGCGTCACACCTGGATAATCCTTCGCCACGCGCGTCACCACGTCGCGCCAGAGCACGCCGTTCTCGAGAACGTTTGCCTTGTCAATGCTCGTGACCTTCTGGCGGCGCAACTGCGCGGCGCGGAAAGCGACGTGGGCGATGCGTTCGATCTCGGCGGTGGTGTAAACCATGGTGTCCGTGGCGCGCATCTGGCCGTTGCCGATGTCCTCGGTCTTCTTGGGCTGGCCGAAATACATGCCTCCGGTCAGTTCGCGGACCACGAGGATGTCGATGCCGTTGCCCTGGCGTTCCGGCGCGAGCGGACAGGCATGGGCCAGGGCCTTGGGCAGTTGCACAGGACGAAGATTCGCGAACAGGCCGAATTCCTTGCGGATGCGCAACAAGGCGGCGCGCTCGGGGCGTTGCTCCTTGGGAATGGTCGGGTCGCGGTCCGGCAGGCCGACGGACCCAAAGAGGATCGCGTCGCTTTCGCGGCACAGCGCCAGCGTGGCATCGGGCAGCGCTTTGCCGGCGGCGTCGATTCCAGCCCAGCCGACCGGGGCCTCGGTGATCGCGAACGAAAGACCGTGTTTCTTTTCCACCGCGCGGAGGACTTTGATCGCCTCGCGCATGACCTCGGGACCGATTCCATCGCCGGCCAATGCGGCGAGCTTGAAAGTTTTTGCCATAGCGGCGCGGAGCGTAACGTCCGGCGGCGCGGAGGGAAGAAGGAAAGCGATCGCGCTTGAACTCACCGCGACGCAAGCAGCTTCTGCCAGAGCTGGTCCGTGAGGCGGATCTTCTGGAACAGTGCGCGTTCGTCCGCCGGAGCAACTGGCCGGTTGGGACTGGACGGAATCTCGATGCGAAACTCCGTGCCCCCGTCGATGGCCGCATGCGCCTCGATTTTTCCGCCATGGTAATGGGCGATGAAATAGCAGGCCATCAGGTTTAGACCGTGCTCGGTCGGGTTGTCGCTCCGCGCGTTGAAGGGGTCGAAGAGTGTGTCGAGAATGTTCTGCGAGAGACCGGGTCCGTTGTCGCAGAAGGAGATGCGTATGGCATTGGAGCCGTCTCCCGTTACCTCGGCGGAAACGGTGATGCGGCTGCCCGCGGGCAGGCTGGTGACTTCGTCGTGGAGCAACAGTTCCACCATCCGGCTGAATTTGGGCTGATCAACGGTCAGCACCGGCAGTGAGCGTGGAAGGTTGATTTCCACGGAGATGCTCTTGGCCGAGAGTTGGTCGCGCAGGCGCATCACGCAGTCGCTCACCAGGTCGCGGAGTTGGACGCGGTCGGTGAAGGCCAGCGTGGGTGTTTCAGCCACAGCCCACAGCTCCTTGAGCAAGCCGTTGATCTTCTCGAGGTGTAGTTGCGCGCTGCGTTGGTAGTCGGTCCAGAATTCGGCGTTGGCCGAGCGCGCGGGGTCGATGCCCTCATCGCGAAGTTGCTGCGGGACGAGATCGATGAAGGTCTTAACGGGCACTAGCGCGTTGCGCATGTGATGGCTCATGCCGGCGGCCATGAAGCCAAGGCTGGCAATGCGGTCGGCGATCATCATGTCGTGGAGGACCGACATCTTTTCGCGGAGTAATTGGTCGCGCTCCCGCTGGACCGAGTATAGCTGGAGCGCATGCTTGAGGGTGCTTTCCAAGTGCGGGGGATCCCAGGGCTTGTTGACGTAATGGTAGATGGCTCCGCTGTTCACCGCGTCGATGACCGCCGATAGATCCGCGTAGGCAGTGACGAGAATGCGGAGCACGCCGGGCCGAAGCTGGCGCACCTTGTCGAGCAGCCACACGCCCTTCTCGCCGGGCATCCGCTGGTCGGTCATCAGCACGCCGATGTCGTCGATATGGGCTTCGAAGACGCGCAGCCCCTCGGCCGCGCTCGAAGCGGTCAAGATGCGGAACTCGTCGCGATAGGCACGCTCGAACGAAGCGAGCGAGCGTTCCTCGTCATCGACGTAAAGGACGCAGTATTTGCGGTAGTCGGTGGTTTGCATGACTTAAATGGAAGCCGGGTCCGCGGCGGGCAGGGATACGGTGAATTCGCAGTATTTTCCGCGCTCGCTGCGCACGGTGATGGTGCCGCCGTAGTCCTGGATGATCCGGTAGCAGATGCTCAAGCCCATGCCCATGCCCTTGCCCACATCGCGCGTGGTGAAGAACGGATCGAAGATCCGCGCGATGTTCTGCGGTGCAATGCCCTCGCCATTATCGCGCACGGAAACGAGGACGGTTCCTCCTTCCGCGCGCCCGCGGATGACAATGGCGGGCGGCGTGTCGTCGGAGGCGCGGGCCTTGAGCGCGTCGAGGGCGTTTTGGATGAGGTTCACGAACACCTGGGTCAGCTTGTTGCGGTTGGCGCGGCAGGCGAGGGAGTCGGGCACGTCCTGCTGGATCTGGACGCGGTCCTTCCACTCGTTGCTCAGAAAGCGCAGTGAAACCGAGACCACCTCTTGCAGTCGCACTGGTTCCCGCTGCTCGGCGTCGGGATGCGTAAACGAGCGCAGGTCGGCGACGATATTCTTCACGCGCATCAAGCCGTCCTCGATGTCCTGGATGGTGGCTTCGAAATCGGCGGGGTGATCGCGCAGCATCCGCTCGCCCTTGTTGCGCAGTGTGTAGAGGGCAGTGCTGGCGAAGTTCAACGGGTTGTTGATCTCGTGGATGATGCCGGCGCTGAGACGGCCCAATGACACGATCTTCTCGGTCTGGATGAGTTGCAGTTCGGTTTCCTTGAGCTGCTTTAGCGTCTCCTCGAGCACGCGGTTCTGGGCCGCGAGAGCCTCGCGGTTCTTTTGCAACTGGTAGCGTGAGGCGAACTCGCTATACCGCAAGCGACTGTGAAAATAGGTTCCCGCCACGATCACAATGCCGGTCGAGACGATGAACCAGAGGTTGTTCACGAA
>CAYQWK010000586.1:0-3472 GCA_964420805.1 uncultured Bifidobacteriaceae bacterium
ACGTGAGCGGATTGCGGATTTCATGTGCAATGCCGGCCGCAAGCACGCCCAAGGATGAGAGTTTCTCCTGCCGTTGGATCACCTCCTCATTGCGGCGAATGCGGGTCCGAAGCGGAGCCACCACACCGCGATAGACCAGAAACGCCAGCAGCACACCCGCAGCAAGCGAGAGAGCCGAAGTAAACGTAAGTAGTTGGTGCAGCGCGGTGATTTCCTCGACAGTCACCGGACGGGCAGCCTCGCGACGCAATGCGTCAACCCGGTGCCAGGAATAGGTCTCCATCGAGACAATGGCGGCCATCGCGATTACAATCGCGGCAAGATAGATCGCCGTGCGGAACCGCGACGAACCGGCCAACGTTCGGTCGTCGAGATTCATTGCTTCGACAAACCGCGCGCTGCGCCCAAGGCGCTCAATGGCCTGGCGGAAAGAAATCCAAATACCACAATCGTCATGCGACAGCACAAATAGCAGTTGTCACGCCCAAAGCCAATCCGCGGCATTGAAGTTTGGAACGCAACAGCGTGACCAATGAGTGAGCAGTGCTGACTCCCAGCCATTCAGCTACCCCGAGCAGCCGGCATCAGTCCGCAGAAGAAACTGCCGATGCGGCGTTGGCATGGCGACAGCTTGGGTAGGAACAGCAACCGAGGATGACACCGTGAAAACATCATCGAGCGAGAACGATCCGATCGAGCCGCAAGACGATCGGACGAAATCACAATTGTCGCAGGCAGTTGCACCATACGTGTTGCTGGCGGATGACGATTCGGGAATCCGCGAATCGTTGTCGCGGCTACTGCAGAAGGAAGGCTACGAAGTAGCCGCCGTCCCCCACGGAGGTGACGTGCTGGAGCTGCTCTTCCGTGAGCAGTTCGATCTGGTCATCCTTGACCTAAACATGCCTCACATGGATGGCTGGGAAACGCTCGACCGCATACAGAATCTTCGCCCTGATCTACCTGTCATCATTCTAACCGCGCAAAGCAATCAACGAGAGTGGACGCGCGACGCTGGGGCGCGGGTGCTCATGGAGAAGCCCTTCAGTGTGCCATCAATGCTCGCCACAGTTCATGAATTGCTGGCGGAAAGATCCATGGCCGCACATCCACGGCAACAGCCGGCCCGCTGGTTCAAACATCTATCCACTCATCGTTCCACAGATCTGGTAACGTGGGAAAATCGCTCTTGGGGAATCAACGAGTGATGACAGACTCCGCGATCATGCCATTGCAACAACCTCAGCCATGAAGGCCGAATCGAACACCGAACAAAACGACCACGCAGCCATGCATGCAGTGGCACATAAGAGAGCAAAGCGCCGAGTTCTGACGAGGTTGAGAATGAAAAGGGTGCTTCCCGTTGTATTCGCAAGTGCGGAGTTTTGGGTGGCTGAATTTCACACCCAGCACCGGAACCATTTGCAACCGTCGCCAAGGCTCGCAGCGGTTCACCGCGACTAGACACAGCAAAATTACGCCCGCCGCAACGCGTTGATGCGGACGGTTCGGGAACTGACATCGGCATCCGGTCGCCAGCCGACATTCGCACTGGAATAAAAAGGCGGCGCGGTTGCCCGCGCCGCCTGAATTACATTTCGGAGTCGATTAGCTCGCCAGCGGATTATCGAGCGGAGATGCCTCAGGCGTGACCGACTCTTCCTCGATTTCGACCAACGGCTTGATTTTCACCTTGCGGTGCAGGTCGAAACCAGTGCCAGCCGGGATGATGTGGCCCATGATGACGTTCTCCTTGAAACCGCGCAGGTAATCCACCTTGGACAGTGTGGCGGCCTCGGTGAGAACGCGCGTGGTGTCCTGGAAGGACGCAGCGCTGAGAAACGATTCAGTCTCGAGCGATGCTTTGGTGATACCGAGAAGGACAGGCTGCGCCTCGGCCGGCTTGCCACCCATCTTCTCGACACGGGCATTCTCGTTGTCGAACTCGATCTTGTCGATCTGCTCCCCCCAAAGGAACATGGTGTCGCCGGGTTCGGTGATGCGGACCTTGCGAAGCATCTGACGGACAATGATCTCGATATGCTTGTCGTTGATCGTCACACCCTGAAGGCGATAAACCTCCTGCACTTCGCCAACCAGATGCTGTTGCAACTCGTGCGGTCCGAGTACGTCGAGAATCTCGTGCGGATCCATCGGTCCTTCCGTGAGCTGCTGGCCTTTCTTCACGAAGTCGCCCTTGAAGACGATGACGTGCTTGCCGATCGGTATGAGGTGCTCCTCCTCCGTGCCGGTTTGCGGATCCTTGATAACGATGCAGCGCTTGCCGCGCACGCTGGCGCCGAAATCCACGATGCCATCAATCTTGGAGATCTCGGCAGCATCCTTCGGGCGGCGGGCTTCGAAAAGCTCGGCCACACGCGGTAGACCGCCAGTAATATCCTTTGTCTTGGCGCTCTTACGCGGGGTTTTCGCCATGAGCGTGCCGGCCACGATCTTGTCACCCTCGTCAACGACGATGTGTGCGCCAGACGGAATCGGGTAGTTCGCAACGGGTTCGCCAGTCTTTTCTTCCACAACGACGATCTGAGGATGCAAATCCTCCTTGTGGTCGATAACAACCATCGCCTCCTGCTGCGTGGTGGCATCCATCTCATACTTCATGGTGACGCCTTCGATAATGTCGTGGAACTTCACCTTGCCGGCCTTCTCGGAAAGAATGGGCACGTTATAGGGATCCCATTGAATGAAGGTCTCGTTCTTCTTCACCCGGCCGCCATCCTTCACGGAAACGACGGAACCGATGACGACGTTGTGCGTCTCAAGCTCGCGGCCGTCGTCGGCCAGGATGGAAATCGAGCCATTCTTGTTGAGAACGATGTTGTTGCCATCCTCGAGTTCAACGAGGCGAAGCTCATTGTAACGAACAACGCCGTCGAACTTGGACTTGATTTGCGGTTGTTTGAAGGCACCCGCGGCGGCTCCGCCAATGTGGAAGGTACGCATGGTCAACTGCGTGCCCGGTTCGCCGATGGATTGTGCCGCAATGATACCGACAGCCTCGCCCAGTTTGACCGGGAGGCCGGTGGCCAGATTTCGTCCGTAGCAATTGCGGCAGATGCCGTACTTGCTCTCGCAGGTGAGAACGGAACGAATCTTTACCTTCTCGACGCCAGCCGAGTCCACCGCCTTGGCCTTGATCTCGTCGATCTCCTCATTTGCCTTGGCGAGAATGGTCTTCGGGTTGGAGGGTTCGTGGATGTCGTCGCATGAGAAGCGTCCTACCAAGCGGTCAGCTAGCTTCACGACCTCATCCTCGCCCTCGTAAATGGCGGTAACCCAGATTCCGTTGGAAGTGCCGCAATCCTCCTCGCGGATGATCACGTCCTGGGAAACGTCCACGAGCTTGCGGGTCATATAACCCGAATCGGCTGTCTTGAGCGCGGTATCGGCCAGGCCCTTGCGGGCGCCGTGGGTGGAGATGAAGTACTCCAGCACGGTTAGTCCCTCACGG
>CAYQWK010000587.1:0-3458 GCA_964420805.1 uncultured Bifidobacteriaceae bacterium
GACCAGACCAACATCCAGCCGCACACGCTGGCGTGGGTGAAGGAGAATGTCCCGAAGCTCCGCCCCAAGGCGCCGACGGTGATCTTCACGCATTTCCCGCTCGGCCCGACCGCGCCCAAACGCCCGCGCAACGCCGACGCGGTTTTGGAACCCTTCCTGCAACTGAACGTGGCGCACGTGTTCGGCGGACATCACCACGGCTTCACCGAACGCCAGATCGAAAACCGGGTGTTTGTGACGAACCGCTGCTGCTCAATCAGCAAGCCAAACCACGACCGGACGAAAGAGAAGGGCTATTTCCTGTGCACGGCGCGGGAAGGGCGGATTGAGCGCGAGTTCGTCGAAGTGCCAGTGGCGTAAGCCAGCGTTTCACATCAGCGGCAGCAGCACCCGGAAAGTGGTTCCACGATCCGCGTCGCTCTCGACAGTAATTACGCCGTTGTGCTCCTGCACGATGCGCTGGCTGATCGCCAGGCCGAGGCCGGTGCCGTCAGACTTGGTCGTGAAGAACGGGCTGAAGACACGCGGCATGTTCTCGGCGGTTATGCCGCAGCCGGTGTCAGTGATGGTCAGGCGGAGGTGGGTGCGTTCCCAGGCCTCGACGTTGTCGGTGAGGACGGTAAGGCCCCCATTCTGGCCCATGGCTTCGACGGCGTTGAGGAGGAGGTTCAAGATGGCGTGGCGAAGCTGACGCTCGTCGCCGTTGATGCGATCGGACGAAGCGGCAAAGCGGCTTTCGAGCTGGATCGCCCTGGTCTGCAACGGATGGCGGAGCAAATGCAGCGCGTCCTCGATCAGAACGTGCGTGCTCAACGGCGCCAGACGCAGCTGGCTGCGACGCGCTCCGCGCAGAAGTTGTCGCACGGTGCGGTCGATACGCTGGATTTCCATGGCGGCGACCATGCGCAGGTCATTGTCCGTCTCGCCTGCGGCCAGCAACTCGAAGAAGGTATGCACGGCCACCAGGGCGTTCTTGATTTCGTGGCCCACGCCGGCCGTGACAACTCCCAGGCCGGCCAAGCGGTCAAGGTGTTCGAGCTTCGCCGCGATCTCGCGCGCAGCGGTGAAGTCACGCAACTCGACGATCACCGTCTGCACCACGCCATCGGGACCGGCCGCCATGGTGGTTGTGCCACCGAGCAACGACGCGCCACCGTCCACACGATGGAGAAATGAAAACGGCGTGCCTGCGGAGCGGGAACGAAACACGTCATTGACCACCTCGCGCAGCGGTTCAGGAAGCGAATCGAAAGCCGGCGTGGCAGTGAACTGGGCAGCGCCAAAGAGAAACCTCGCCGCCACCGCGTTGGCGCAGAGCAAGCGCCGGTCCGCGCCGATCACCAGCACTCCAGCCGGCACCGAATCAAGCAGTTCGGCGCCAAGGCTGGCGTCGAACTCATCGCGTAAAACGGCGGTGCCGGAAAGTTGCATCGTTCTTTTGGTTGTTAAGACTTCGACTACTGACCGGAAGCGTGTCCAAACTCCGCGCAGCGTCGAGACTTTACTTGCAGACGCAGCGAACAAGACGGCTAATAACCGGGCGAGAATGCACCGACAAACCTTAATTGCGCCGCGTTTTGTCCGTTCGTCACACGGGCGGAACGCCCGCCATCCGGCGAAATGAAGGAAGCCGTCATCGAATTCACCACACGCGGAGGAATCCACCTCGAGGGCCGCGTCACGCGCCTGGGTAGATACGAAGTCAGCTTCGAGGTAGTCACCGCCGAGGAAGTCCTTGCTGCCTCGGACGTGCTGCCCGTCTGCAAGATCAAGCAAGGCGACGCCACGCTCTACGAGGGCCGGGCCACACTGAGGAACGTCGTCAACAACGGCGGCGGGGTGATCTGCGATGTAGCGCTGGATGAACGCGGGCTGCGCCTAGAGGCGCTGCGCGCGCCGGATGACGGGTTCGAGTCTTTCGCGCGGCAATGGCTGGCCGGTTACCGTATCGCGCCCGAGTTCAAGATCGTCGTTTCGGATGTCGCGATCCTGCTCTCGAACGTGCGCAATTGGCTCGACCAGGTGGAACTGGGCATCGGAGCGGACCACAACGGCTCGGCCGGCGAGGAACAGGACCGGTTCATCGCGCGCATGGCACCGCGGGTGATCGAGTCGTTCAACGCGTTGCATGAGAAGTTTGAGGACCTCGCCTACCGCATTGATCCCGAGCTGCGTGGGGCGCACCGTGCCTTTGTTTGGCGGCAGTGGAGCCCGTTCTTTCTTTGCACCCCGTTTGGATACCGCACGTATTACAAACCGCTGGGCTACGCCGGGGATTACGAGATGATGAACATGATCCACCGCAACGGGCCGGAGGGATCGTCCTTGTTTGCCAAGGCCATGCATTCGTTGCTGGTCAGCCAGTGGCCGGCGGAGTCGGTGCGCAACCGGATCGCGCACCTCAAGAATATGCTCGTGGCCGAGGTGGCGCGCGTGGCGCGCGAGGGCCGCCGCGCGCGGGTGCTGAACGTGGGCTGCGGCCCGGCCTGGGAGGCGCAGGACTTCATGCGCGAAACCGTGCTGGCAAGCCGAATGGACCTGACGCTGCTGGATTTCAACCAGGAGACGCTGAACTACGCCGCGGAGCAAATCACCGGCTTGAACAGTCGGGCGGGACGCACGACCGGCGTCGAACTGCGCCTCGTTTCCGTGCATCAGTTGCTGCGCGCGGCGGCGCGGCGCGACGGCGGCCAGTTTGCGGGCGGTTTCGACGTCGTGTATTGCGCCGGGTTGTTCGACTACCTCTCAGAGGCCACCTGCAAAGCTCTCGTGAACACGTTCTACGGATTCCTCGCGCCGGGCGGACTGGTGGTGGTGGCGAACATGCACGACGCGAAGCCATTCCGGAACTTCATCGAATTCCTCCTCGACTGGCATTTGATCTACCGGGACAGCCGGCAAATCGCGCAGTTCCGCCCGGATGACACCCGGGCCGAGGTCGGCGTGATCGCCGAACCGACGGCAGTCAACTTGTTCGTCCACGCGCGCAAGCCGGCATGACCGAAGTATCGCCCAAGGAAATTCTCCACGCCTACCGCGAGCACGAACGCACGCTCACGATCCGCAACACCCGCATCGGCTGTATCATCGGAATCATCCTGGTCCCGCTGTTCACCTTCCTCGATCATCAGGTCTATCCGGACAAGGCGACCACGTTCGTCATTCCGCGGCTGCTATGTTCGCTGTCGATGCTGCTGCTCTATCCCCTGCTGGGCACGCGGCTGGGGCGGCGTTATTTCCGATTGCAGGGTCTGGTGCTTCTGTCGCTGCCAACCCTTTGCATCTCGTGGATGGTCTATGCGACCGAAGGTGGGGCGTCGCCCTATTACGCGGGCCTGAATCTGGTGTTGATGGTGCTGGCGGTGGTGCTGGACTGGACATTCTGGCAAAGCGTGGCCTCGGTGCTGCTGGTCCTTGGCTGCTACCTGCTGGCGACGTTTGTGTCCGTCCCCATCAAC
>CAYQWK010000588.1:0-3453 GCA_964420805.1 uncultured Bifidobacteriaceae bacterium
ATGTTCTGCACTGTCTGCAGGCCGGCGAGCAATTGATCCTTTGCAATGGTCAGGTTCATTTGGGCGGCTAGTGAATGAGTTTTCTTATCTGAAATCAACCTAGTATTAAGGGTTGTGGATAAGTTCAACAACCCGCTGCGTGCCGCTGCTGACAGGCCGCAACAGATGGTGTGCTACGCTGAAGAACTCTGGACGGCTTTGTCAGCCGGCCGGACAACTCCCAGTTGTTCGCATCCTTCACAACTTGTTCACTCTCAACCGGCGTCTTATTCGGCAGCTTGTGCCCGGCGGATGACCTGCGGCAGGACTTCCAGAAGGTCACGGACATCATCAAGGCTTGTCTCCCGGCCTAGCGAGAAACGAAGGAGCGATCCTGCCTCCTCCTTCGGCACCCCGATCGCCAGCAACACATGGGACGGCTCCAATGAACCTGCCGAACACGCCGCACCACCGGACGCGCAGAACCCCTCCAAATCCAGCCCTGCCAGCGTCGTCATGCTGTCCGTGCCCCGAACGGTCACGGCCACGGTGTTTTGCAGGCAACCCGCTTCCGGACTGCGAAAGCGAACCCCCAGCGGCTCCAATGCCCTGCATCCCGCCCGCAGAACACCCGCCACCTCCCCCGCCGTCGGCGTTCTGAACACCGGCTCTTTGACGAATCGCTCCATGACCTCCGCCAAGCCCGCAATTCCGGCCAGATTCTCCGTGCCCGCCCGCCGTTCGTTCTCATGCGCGCCGCCGAACAGGATGGGATCCGGGTGCAACGGCGACCGGATGAACAACGCGCCCGCGCCCTTCGGCCCATGCAACTTGTGCCCGCACAATGAGACCAGATCCGCGTTGAACTGCCCGATCCCCGTGAAGGCCTCCTTCCCAAACCACTGCACCGCGTCCGTGTGAAACAACACCCCGCGCTCGCGGCACAACGCCCCGATCTCCGCCACCGGCTGCAACGTCCCGATCTCGTTGTTCGCCGCCATCACCGACACCAGCGCCGTGTCGGTCCGCAAAGCCGCGCGGACCGCCTCCACGCTCACGCGCCCTTCCCGATCCACCGGCAGCCACGTCACGGCGAACCCGTCGTTCTCCGCCAGATAACGCACCGCGTGCAACACCGCGTGATGCTCCACCGCCGTCGTGACGATGTGCCCGCCCTTGCCCTCGCGCCGCCGCAACCGCGCCGCCCCGAGCACCGCCAGATTGTTCGCCTCCGTGCCTCCGCTCGTGAACACCACCTCGCTGGGCTTGCTGCCCAACACCGCCGCCACCCGTTCCCGCGCCGCGTCCAGAAACGCCCGCGCCCGCCTTCCCACCCGATGCACGCTCGACGGATTCCCCCAGACCTCGCCCAGAAACGGCAGCATCGCCTCCCGCACCGCCGGATCGAGCGTCGTCGTCGCGTTGTAATCGAGATAAACCGTCCTCAAGAGAACCGGTCCTCCATCCACGGGTCCGCTGTGTTGGAATAACCCCGCACCTCCCAGAACCCGCGGATGTCCCGGTCCAGGAACGTGATCTCGCGCACCCACTTCGCGCCCTTCCACGCGTAACGCTTCGGCAAAATCACCCGCGCCGGGCCGCCGTGCTCCTTCGACAACGGCTTGCCGTTCCACGAATGCGCGATCAACACATCATCATCCAGGCACGCCTCCAGCGGATTGTTCGTCGAATACCCGTCGAAACTCTTGAAAAACACATGACTCGCCTCCGGCAACGGCTTCACCAGCTCCGCGATCGTCCAAAACGCCACCCCCTCGAACTCCATGTCGAACTGGCTCCACGTCGTCACACAATGGAAATCGCTCACCTCCCGCAACTGCGGCAGCGCCATGAAATCCGGCCAGCGCAACGTCACCGGATTCGCCACCTTCCCGTGAATGCGCAACTCCCATTGCTCCAGCGGCACCTCGGGATGAATCCCCAGGTCCAGCACCGGAAAATCCCGCACCTCATGCTGCCCGGGCGGCAGCCGGTTCTCCGTACGCGCCACCGGCCGCGCCTTCCCGGCCATCTTCGCGGCCCAACGCTCTTTTGCAGCGATCAAACGCTCATTCATCCCGCGAAGCCTACCGCCCCCGCCTTGGCGCAACAACCTGCATCATTCCTGCAAGACCCCTGCGAACCCGAGCCACGGAATACGCAATATCACGGCCCCGAATGACAACCTTGCACCCGACCCGAATAAACGGCGCGACCCCGCGACCGGCAGTGCAAAGAACTTCCCCAAAACGCTCACGGACATGTTGACAACCCTCATAGGCTCTTTAGGGCACGGTTAGGCCGGAGTGTGCTACATACCAGCCCAAATAAGCAAATTGCCGAGGCGGATATCAGGTCCTTCAAGCGAGTTTTGACCAGTGACCTTGTCTCCTTCCAGGTCCTTGCTCATCGCCTTCGTGCAGCGCCATCGATTCGTCTCGTGCACAAAATACAAGTCGATGATCGCCACAGTCTTTCCCAAGCTGCGAGGAAGTTCGGTCGCCAATTGCTTTTTCAACTGAATGGTACCCGTGGAGGTAGTTGGATTTTGATCAGTGGCGAATTGCTCCGTAACCGTGATGTTGAGCCCGTTCGTGGACTTCTTTGCGGCTCTGTCCCTAAACTCTGAAACGAGTTCTTGAAAGGATTCAGATGGTGCCAGTTGCTTTGGTTGCCCCGGAGAACAGCCGGCTACAACGAAGACAACAAGTAACATGCCAGCAAGACGAGTTTTCATTTGATTCGCAAATTTGCACGGCCGGAAACAGCGGTCTAAGAACATAACGATCTAGGTCAGCGACGGCCCCGGCGGGCTCACCGGGCGGGTTCAACCCCGGATGGAAAGGACGCTCCGCGCGACCACACCCTCATTCCAAACGACCGCCTCCAGCGCGCTCCGGTCCTTTCCAATCCTTTGGTGATTAGGCGGCGATGTCTGTGACTCTCTCATCTCTAGTCCACGACCTGGCCACCGCAGAAGCGGCAGCAGCCTGTCGCAATTACGTGCTCCTGCGAACTTGGACTGAATATGGCACGGCGGCACCTCGGACACTCCAAGCCTAGTCGGCTCTTGAGACGCTGCGGGTAACGTGCGCCTCCGTAAAACATGACAGTCGCGACCACGAGGAATGTGATCGTGGTGACGATGATGCAAATCGTGTCAAAGCCAAACGTCTCGATACGGTGAGTGACATAGAGCATCCCCGGCGTGGAGAGCAACATGCCGAGCACGAGTAACCCCACAGCCAAGAACTCGTATCGCCGATAACTCTTCGTCTTTGCCTTGAAGTCGTCGAGTGTCATGAGACGTGGTGTCGCCGCCTAACGACCAAGCTCAGCGACCGCCGCGGGAAACGCCCGGTCGGCTGCAACCATCGCTGACAAATCATCTGAACCGTCCAACTGCCCGGCGTGGCGGCGGTTAGATGCCATGAAGGGTTGCGAGCCGTGGGCCGACAGGGCACACAGAGTTTA
>CAYQWK010000589.1:0-3443 GCA_964420805.1 uncultured Bifidobacteriaceae bacterium
CGTGTTGGTGCGGAAATGCCGGTTGAAGATCAAATCGTCCTCGAAGAAGAACGTGAAGTCGGCGTCCCATTCCGCCGCGCGCTGGAGTGCGGCCAGGGCGGTATGCTCCTGGCGCTCCTGGCGGCGCTCGAAGCATGTGCGGTCCATCTCCACATGCACTGGCGCATCACCCCAGTCAGACCCTGCCAGAGAGGCCAGCGTCTGCTCGCGGATTTCATCCCGTTCGCGGCAGGAAATCATGACGCCATTGAGGGTCATGCGGGAACCGGATGCGCAGGCGGCTGATCGAAGCGTGCCGCCTCGACTTCCTTCAGCCATTGCAAAACGTGCGGAGCTTCGCTGCGACCGTTGAAATGGAAGATGAGCGGTGTCACGCCGGTGTGGATGTTTCGGATGACTCCATCAGTGAAACGAAGTTCATCCGTCGCCCGGTTGAAGGCCTGGGCGAGAACACAATCATGGTCCAACTGAATCGGTGCCAGGCGATCCAAGTAGATTCGCGTGAAAACGCCTTGATCCGACATCCGGCCGTCCAGTGCCTTGCTGTTGATTTGGCGGAACATTTCCCGGACGGCCACAGTTTCTCCGACCCAGACGCCCGAATTGAGATAGCGGTAAGGGGTTGGGCAGACCGGGTGTTCTCCGGCCCATTCCGGGTGAGGCCAGCAGTATTTTTCCGCCGAGAAGAGAATGGGCGCGCCGATTTCATTGAACCGTGCCATGATTTTCTCGAAACCTGCGCCAAACACTATGTCATAGGCGTCACAGAAGATGAGATGGGAATAGGGAGCGCCGTCGCTTTCGACAAATTCCCGCATGATCCGAATCTTCTCGACGTTCGCGCCATAATCCCGGCCCAATCCCAACACGACTGGTTCCATGCCGTGGCGTCTGGCGCTCTCCATGAAGGCCGCAAACCCGCGCACGCGCTCTGAGGCGACTGTGACCAAGCAGGGGCGCCGGGACGAGCGGATCGAGATTGCGGGGAGAGCGGGCATGCACACGTCTTTCGTTGGCAAACCTGCAAGGCCGAGTGAGACGTGACCAGCGGCCCAGCCTGTTTCGGTGTTTGCGACCAGTCTTCCGTTTCTTCGGTTGTCGACCGATCGCTGGCGGCTCAGTTCAGCCCCTTCATTCTTGTTGCCGTATTTGTGCCGCGTGAACTTCATGCGTTCGCAATCCGAATGTGTGAGAACGCTTCCAAAATGGAGTGGCATTTCCACGGCCTTGAGGCCGAGTTCCTGCCCTCGATAGAACAGATCCATGTCTTCTGCTCCCCAACTCTCGTGTAAATTCTCATCGTAGCCCCCCAGCCGGTGGAACCAGAAACGAGTCATGGCCACTCTCCCTACAAAACCATGGCCCCCTGTTCCACGGGTAATCGTCCGCTCATGGCTGGTGAAGAGGTCGAGCAAGTACTTCGTGAACTCAGACGTCGCGAAATTATCCGCATCCAGATTGCAAACAATGTCTCCGGTTGCGAGACGGTGGGCCAGGTTCTTGGCGTGCGAATGGCGGAAAAACTCCTGGTCACTCACATGGCCATAAATCAGGCTACCCGCCTTGATGAAATCGCCCAGCTCGGAACGGACCCATTCTTCGAGGTCGTCGGGCGAATTGTAGTTTAGCAGTACAAATTCAACATTGTATTTTCGATTCGCTGCCAGATTAGCCGGCAAGGTCTCCTTCAGGTGGTGGGCACGCCCCTTGCAGGTTGTGCAGTAGGAAATCTTCAGAGTCCCGGGTTCGCCGGGCGCACGCAGCCAGCGCGCTGGGCTGCTCAGTTGCAGCCGCAAATCGTTGATGAATCCAAGGCATTCCTTCTCGAAGAGGAATGCCGGCACACGGGCGTTGTATCCGAACACCTGCCACTTGTGGCCATTCCGATGCTGAAAGAGGCGTTCGCCGGCGAAGTCATGCTGGCACATGGTGCCGTGCAGGGTGTGGATGCCGCGTTCCGGCATGGCGTAGGACTTGCCGGCCTTGTGCCAGGCCAGGTGAAACGTGTCCTTGTCCCCGTGGATGTGCCGATAGAAATAGTCGGAATGCTCGTTGTACCACATCGCAAGGTTCAACGCCTTCCAACATTTCCGCTTGTCGAGAAGGATTTGCCCGCTCTCGAACTCGGGTTCATTGCGGTAGGGCACGCCGCAGATGTTCCAGATGCTCCGCTCCGGCCCGAGCCGCCCGTAATCCGGCCAGAAAACCGCCCCATGCCGGAGAAACTCCGCGGTGTCGAACAGATACTCAGGGTTCTTCACCGGTACGTTGTCTGCGTCGAGCAGCAGGACTTCCTTGAAGGGGCAATGGAGCAGGGCGAAGGGTTTCAGTTCCCAGCCCCCGAGCCGGCGCACCGGATGTCGCTCCCGCATGGCCAGCGCGTCCACACATTCCACGCCGTGCGGCTGGAGAAGGCGGGCCATGTCGGCGTCCAGTTCCTCGGGGCCAAGGTGCCAGAGTTGGATGGGCAGGGAACAGCCGAGCTGGCGCAACATGCGAATGCACACCCAGGCGCAACCCAGGTAGCGGTCCCCGCCGCCGCAAATGACAATGCCGCGACCCGCATGGCCGCCGGGATAGCGGGGAATGCTGCGCAATTGCATCTCCCCGGCCCGGCGGAAGACGGCTTGTTCCAGTTCCGCCCCACCCGTTTGCGCGGTCAACCGCACGGCGGAGGCAATGCGCCGCCGGCGGGCGGAAGGGAGGTAAGAGACCGCACCACCCTCGAAATACGTTTCAATGCGGCGGATCGCGTCGTCTGCCGTGATCATGTCCATGCACCGGGGCAGGTGGCCGGACACGTTGAGGCAGAGGTTGCCGGGGTTGTCGCGTTCGTTGCCGTCGCCCAGGGGCACGGTGCGGGATTTCCAGCAACCGCCCTGGTCGCAGCACAACAATGCGCCGTTGGTGTGCAGGTATTGGTGGTGCGGGTAGGCCTCCCATTGGGATGGCTCGCGCCCGCCGGCCACCACCACGCAGGGCCGGTTCTTGGGCTGGCCCGGCCTGGTCTCGATGGCGGCGGCCAGGTGCATCAGGGCGGTGACCCCGCAGAGGACGCCCTGGGAATGATAAACCAGCCGGATCAACTGCCGCAGATCGGTCCGTTCCCGCAAGTCGATCACACCGTCGAGCCGGGGATGATAATCGCCAGCCTTGCCGACCTGCACGAACTGGATGCGGCCCTTGAAATGGTCCACCACCCGCTGGTAGCGGCGGTGGTCCCACCATTTGATGGTCACGTCATACTTGCCGCCCGCGCCAATGATCCAGAAGGGGGTGTCCTCCCCGGTCAGTTCATGGACCTGCGAGGACCAAAGCCTCTCATCTTCCGAGAGATGAATGTCCCCCTTGAACTCGGTGGGCGGGATGGGGAGTTGCAGCTTCTGGCCCAGAAACTGGCTGAAACCGTGAATGAAGTGAAACGGGGCGGTGTTCGAGGCGTG
>CAYQWK010000590.1:0-3437 GCA_964420805.1 uncultured Bifidobacteriaceae bacterium
CGTCGGTGTCCGCGCCGAGCCGGAGGGCGAAGACATCGAACTTGTCGTTGTAATCGCCAGCAACAAGTTCACTGGCCGCACTGTGGAAGACGACGGTGGAGTTGCTCGTTGCAAACACGGGGGCCGACATCCCTGCACGGGGCGAAGCAATCCAGTTCGTGGTGCCGAGCAACAGGTCGCGGATGGCGATGGCTGGATATCCGGGCTGAGGAGTGCTTGGGTTCCACGGTGTCCGGGTAAGGTAGGCGACGAAGCGATGGTCGTGACTCGCGCTGGGAAGCCTCGGCAACCAACTAAGACGAGGCGGCCAAATCGTGCTGCTGCCCACGAGGTTGGATTGTCCGCTCACGTTGTCCATGAGGTAAATTTCACAGGTCAACGAACCCGCGTTTGTGCGCTCGTAGGCCACATACCTTTCCGATCCCGTTAAAGAAGGGTTGCGACCATAGGCGGGCACAATGACCACCGTGCCACCCGTGCGAAGGTCGTGCCGGTATAGAGTTCCGTTCAACTCGTCGTTGAAGATCACCAGGGAGGAACCGGCCCCGCACGCCACGGAATCCCTCACTCCCATCGCGGCTCCGCCGAAAACAGTCACCAGCCGGATGTTTCCCGCCACCCGGTCCCATGCGTAGATATTTCCAGACCGTCCCGTGTTCGTGGTCAACATAGTCCTGCTGTAAAAGAGCACGAACCGGTCTCCGTCCGCGAACATCGCGTCGCGCAACTCGCCCAGCATACGCAACCCCAGGCCGGCGTCCGCGATCAGCATGTTTGTTCCTGCGTTGACGTCGAACACGCGCAGTCCCGATCCGCCCAGGCGGGCCAGCAGGCTGCCGTCACTGCTGATGGCGGGGCGGTAGCTCGGTGACGGTCCCCCGCTCGTGCCGACAAACTGGTTGGTACCGGCCACCCGGTCGAACCGGTTTACCTCGTCAAAAGTCCGGCCAAAAGCCGTGGCGTTGCCGGTCACGCGCAGCCAACCCACGTATCGCCCATTGCCACTGATGACCGGCGCGGCCGCGATGTTCGTTCCGAAGCCGGGCGTGGTGATTGTGCCCGTGACAAGATCACGGATGAACACGTCGGCCAGACGATTCGTGTCGCCGGGGGCCAGGTTTGAATCATCGCTCGTGAAGACGACGTATCGGCCATCGTCGCTCAGGCAGTTTGGGCCGGAGAAAGCATTGCCTCCCGCCGTGATCTGCGGACGCGCCGGATGGGCGGCGGAAACGAGCGCGGTCGTCCCGCTTCCCAGTTCGCGCACGAAGACATCGTTCGCCCAATTGTGGTCCGAAGGCACCAGATCGGCGGCCCTCGTGTCGAACGCGACCCGCGAGAAATTCTCCGCCACCGCCAGCTGGCTCGCGAGTGTGATGGCCTGGGAAGGCCCGCCGTTCGTGGTCGTGGAAACCAGCCGCGTTGCGCCCGCCACCATGTCGCGCGCGAGGATTTGCCACGCGCCATTGGTGGCGTTGGTGGCCAGGCCGGGCGCGTTACTCACGAAGACGATGCCCTCGCCATCCGGCGTGGCGACGGCGTTGATCGAGATGCCCGAGGCCGGCACCGCGCCGTTGGTGTTGACGCTCACCAGCGCGGTGGCACCAGTGTTCGCGTCCCAGCGGAACACGTTTGTGCCGTCATCAAAAACCACGTAACGCCCGCTCGCGCTCAACCGCGCAAGCACGCTCTCGGGAACATTCGTCGCCAGGGCCAGCGTGGTCGCCGTCTGCGCATCGAAGCGGAACAGCACGGTTCCCACCGGAAGCCCGGCCGCGAGGAAGGAGACGAACCGGCCATCGCCGCTGATCTGGGCGTTCAGGCACCGGTAGTTGTTCGTGTAGGCATCCGCGGCGGAACTGACGAGGAGAGTCGTGCCTGCGATGGTGTCGCGCAGCCATGCCGCCTGGCCACCGGGCGCCATAGCTCCACCCGTCGTGAACACGGCGAACCTTGCGTCCGGCGTGATGGCATTGAGTTCGCAACCGTTGGTGAAGGCGAGACCGTTGGTGTCGAGCGACACGAGCGCGGTGGTATTTGACGCCAGATCCCGGCGGTAAATGCAGACGTTGGTGAGAGCGGCGGAATCCGTCACCAGGTTCGTGGCCCGGCTCTCGAAGAACACCCAGCGCCCGTCTCCGGAGATCATGGGATTGCCCGAGAGCAACACACTGACCCCAGGCAGGGGGTTGGTCGGGAAGCCGCCGGCAAGGCTGGCGCTAACCAGCCGCGTGGTGCCGGCGACGAGATCGCGCACGAACACGTCACCCACAATGTCATTTGTGCTGTACTGCCCGTCCGGGCCGAAGATCGCGCCAAACTCCTGGGCGAAGGCCACGAACTGGCCGTTCGAAGACACGGACACGCCGCTGCAATGCCGCGCGTCAGCGTTGGTCACGGCGCTGACAGGCGCCGTTGTCCCCGCAACCAGGTCGCGTGAGAACGCGTGAAGCCAGGTTCCGCTCACGACGTTGGTGGTGAGGTTGCGCGCGTGGCTCAAGTACACCACATGTCGTCCGTCTGCCGAGAGCACGGGCCTGAGGGAATCGGCGCCCGCCGAAGCCGGTGCTCCCGGAGCCTGGTTCACAAGGGAAAGTTGCGCATGTGCGGACGCGGCCATGAGGCCAAGGCCGATGGACAACAGGCGAGACAGTTTCGTCTTCATCAGCGTGCCTTGAGGAAGTGGACCGATCCGTTGTCATCGCTGCGGCGGATGATGCCGCGCAGTTCCGCCGAGGTGGTGAAATCGACCGACCCATCGCTTTGCAACACGTGGCCGGCGTTCTCTCCATGAACAGCATTGGTCCAGGCAAGAGAAAGGCTTTGCGGAGAAGTGCTGGCGGAAGCTGCATTGTTCACGCCGGCGGAGCAGGTGAATACACCAGAGTCCAGCTTGGCATTTCGATCCAGGCAGACGGCGCTGCGTGGCCATTCAGGAAGCACGTCCAAGCCAAGGCTGTAGCTCAAAGCATTGGCCCGGTAAAAGGGTGAAAGAAGAACTCCCCACGTCGCTGCCATCTTCGGCGGATTATCGGCCGGACAGACGAGGATCTTCGGAGTCACGAGTTGATTTGAAAACCAAGCAAACTCGTACCAAGCATTCCCCGGTTTCGGTACAGAGTACGTACCGCCCTCCGAAACCGGCACCCGCCACGGCATCCGGCCCTGATAATCCCCAGACCAGATCGTCAACGCGTTTCCAATCGCCCGCAGGTTGCCGAAACACACCGAGCGCTCAGACGATCCTCGCGTCCCGGCCAGCGCGGTCATCACCAGCATCGAGAGCATGCCGGTCACGGCCAGCACCACAGCCAGTTCAATGCGCGTGAAGGCACGCCGGTGGCGGTGACGGTCGGTGCGCAGGCGTGGGGGAAGTGTTCGAGCGGACGGACCGGCGATGTTTCCAAGTGTTTCCTTCATAAGCCAATTCCGATGGT
>CAYQWK010000591.1:0-3425 GCA_964420805.1 uncultured Bifidobacteriaceae bacterium
GACTACTTCGAACCGCGAGGCGGTTACCACGCCATCGTGCGTTTGCGCCGCGACGGTCTCGTCGAGTCCTCAACAACCATTTCCTTGTGGCAAAGCCTGTTTCACCCCAACTCGCCATCAAACCCTTGAGTCTTATGCATACACTTCAACTGAATCCCTCTGCCGCACTTGGCGCCATCGAACCGCCCATCGACTGCCGGGACAAACACCGCACCCCGCGCACACGAAGCACAACAACGCTTGAATCGCTCCCTGCGTTCACAGCGCCCACACCCATCGCCATGCTCGGCGTGCCGTTCGACCAAGTTACCGCCGCCGATTCACTCCGCATTATCGAGCAGATGATTGCGTCGGGGCGGCCCCATTACGCCGCGACGGCGAATGTGGACTTCGTCGTGCAGGCGCTCGCTGATGTCGAACTGCGCCGCATCCTGGCGGATGCAGACTTGGTCCTTTGCGACGGAATGCCGCTCGTCTGGGCTTCGAGGTTGCTGGGCAATGCCCTTCCTGAACGCGTCGCGGGTTCGGATCTCGTGCCGCAGTTGCTCGGGGAGGCAGAGCGCCAAGGCTGGCGCGTGTTCTTTTTGGGCGGCACCAACGAGAGCGTGGCCCAAGCGGCGAACAATGTTAGGGCGCTTCATCCCAACCTCCAATTGGTTGGCGCCTACTCGCCACCTTTCAAGGCGCTGCTCGATATGAACCATGAGGACATCCTCCAGCGTGTGCGCGCGGCGCGGCCTGACATCCTGCTGGTGGCGTTCGGGTGCCCGAAACAGGAGAAGTGGATCAGCATGCAGTTCAAGCAGGCCGGCGTGCCGTTGAGCATCGGCGTGGGTGCAACCATTGATTTCCTGGCGGGGTCGGTGCGACGGGCGCCGCTCTGGATGCAACGCACTGGACTCGAATGGATTTTCCGCCTGCTCCAGGAGCCGCGCCGTCTTTTCCGCCGTTACATCACCGACCTGTGGGTCTTTGGCCGGGCAATTCTTCGCCAATGGTGGCAGCTGCGCGGCCTTCGCAGCCAGGCGCGGCGCGCCAACCAAGTCGTTTCGCAGTCCACGCGCAGTGGCGCCTTTGATGTCGTGCGATTTGCGGAACGAATCGACGCCGCAACGGTTGGCGAGCACGAAGCGCTTTGGTCACGCCTCGCTACGGGCGAAGCTGATCTCTTGCTCGATGTTTCGCAGGCACGATTTATCGACAGCACGGGGGTTGGTCTGCTTGTGCGATTGCAGAAGCAACTCCGAGCTGGCGGGCGTCACTTGGTTTTGGTGGCACCCACGAAACCAGTTTCGCGCGCACTGGCCTTGATGCGCTTCACGGAGTTTTTTCCCACCGCGACTGATCTCAGCGCCGCACGTGCTTTGATTGATGAGCGCCTCGGCGAACAAAACGTCGTGGTGACTCTAAACTTGGCAGGGCCGCAAGAGCCGTTGGCGTGGCAGGGCGACATCACTGCCGCCAACGAGCAGCAGGTCTGGCGCATGACTACGCTTCACCTCGAAAAGACATGCGGTCCTGAGGCTGAAATGAACATCAACCTCGCCGGCGTCCGTTTCATCGACAGCACTGGGGTGAGCTTGATGGTGCGGGTGCGCAAAAAGGCCCTCCTGCGCGGCATCAAGCTCAAGTTCACGGATCCCCAGCCAGCCGTGCAGAACGTCCTGAGCATTCTTCGCATGGAGAACCATCTCCTCAACTGAGCCATGCGCATCGCGATCTCCACCTCGGTCATGCAGCGCGGCAAGTCCGGCGTCGGACATTACGTGCTCGCGCTCGTGCGTTCCTTGCTCGACGAGAAAGGCGACCACCAACTGGTGCTATTCGTGCTCGATCAGGACTTGCCATTGTTCGACTTCGCAGTGGGGCGCGCTGAAATCGTAACCGTGGCGGAACGCTACCGGCCCGCAGTGAAAAACATCGTCTGGCATCAGATGATGCTGCCATCGCTGCTCCGCCAACTGCACATCGACGTGCTGCATGTGCCGAGTTACCGGCGGTTGCTGCTGGGGCAGCCTTGCGCGCTCGTCGCGACCATTCACGACCTCGCTCCGTTCCACGTCCGGGCAAAATACGACGCGGCGCGAATGTTTTATGGGCGGGTGGTGGTCAAACATCTGGCGCGACGGCAGGACAAAATCATCGCCATCAGCGCGAACACAGCGCACGATGTCGAACGATTCTTTGGTATTCCGGCGAAACGGCAGAACGTCATCCACAACGGGATTGACCACGCTCGCTTTAGTCCGGGCAACCTCGCGCAAGCAAAAGCCGAAGCCGCTTCACGTTGGAATCTCGACGCGCCGTTTTTTCTATTCATCTCAAGGCTCGAACATCCGGCGAAAAACCACGTTCGGCTCATCGAAGCGTTCAACCACTTCAAGGCCGAAACGAAGTCAAACTGGCTGCTGGCTTTGGGTGGCAGCGATTGGCATGGCGCGGAGGTCATCCGGGCGGCAGCCGCTCAATCGCCCTTCGCAACGGACATTCGCTTTCTGGGTTTTGTGGACGACGCGGCGTTGCCCAATCTCTATCGTGCCGCGAACACGATGGTTTATCCATCACTCTTCGAAGGCTTCGGTCTCCCGCCGATCGAGGCGATGGCCTGTGGCTGTCCGGTGCTGAGTTCCACGCGTGGCGCGCTCGCGGAAGTCGTGGCGGATGCGGCGGACCATATCGAACCAGAGGACGTCGCGAGCATCGCGGCGGGTTTGCAGCGCATGGCGTTGAGCGCTACGCGACGCGAACGATTTCGGACGCTCGGACTCGAGAATGCGCGGCGCTTTGATTGGGGTGTGAATGCGGAGCAAGTGCTGACCGTGTATCGCACCGCACTTGCCCAGAAGCGGCAGGCGGTCTGAGTCTTCCTCGGTTCCCTGTTTTCCTCCGAAGTTCCGACCGGCGGACATTGCATTTCACTCAACTCGAGCATGTGGCACGGGAACAGCATATAGGGAAGTCACTGTGAACATCGTCTTGTCGCAAAGCATTGAGAATAGACTGTCAGCCAAGGGTTTCGGCGACTCTAGCCAGGCGAATGCCGTTCGATCAGACGTTGCGGCTGCAATGCTTCCGCAGTCAGCAATGCACAAAGCGCCTCAGATGACCGGTTCGGCCAACGTCTCGGGAAATTTCCCCTCCGCAGCGTGAACGCCATTACCGACAAACCGTCCTTCGAAGTGCCGAGCGATTCACCCCACTCGCCCGCGCCGCAAAGCACCTCCGGACCGCCACAGCCGAAGGCGGCTGGGTTGCCTTTTGACCCTTGGAGATTGTTCGCTGCACTGCTGCATCGGTGGGGCATCATTCTCGTCGCGGGCGTGGTGTTCGCTGCGCTGGCGGGTCTGGCGGGCTATCTCAAATTCGCGACCGAATACAAAGCGGGCGCGCAACTCATGCGGCAGGAGTCGTCGGCCACCTTCCGC
>CAYQWK010000592.1:0-3423 GCA_964420805.1 uncultured Bifidobacteriaceae bacterium
CGATGCCTTGCGTGCGTTTGACCATCTCGCAGGTGTTGCGAATGACGGTGAGCGTCTTCAGCCCGAGGAAGTCCATCTTCAGCAGGCCCAGTTCCCCCACCGGATTCATCGCGTACTGTGTGACGATGGTCCCCGCCTCGTCCTGCTTAAGCGGCAACAGGTTGACCAGCGGCTCCGGCCCGATGACCACTCCGGCGGCGTGGACCGACGAATTCCGCGCGATGTCCTCCAGCACAAACGCGATGTCGATCAGGTCCTTCGTGACCTCCTCACTCTCGTAGGCCTGCTTTAAGTCCGGTGAATCCTTGAGCGCCTTCGCCAGCGTCATCTTCAGGTCGGCCGGAATCATCTTGGCCAGGCGGTCGCCGTCGCCGAAGCCCAAGCCCATCACCCGTGCCACGTCGCGCACCACGGACTTCGCGCCCATGGTGCCGAAGGTGATGATCTGCGCCACGCAATCGCGCCCGTATTTCTCGCGCACGTATTCAATCACGTCGCCGCGGCGATCGTCGGCGAAGTCGATGTCGATGTCCGGCGGATTGACGCGCTCGGGGTTGAGGAACCGCTCGAAGAGCAGGCCATAGCGGATGGGATCGACGTTCGCGATGTCGAGCAGGTAGGTGACGATCGATCCTGCGGCCGATCCGCGCGCAACGCACGACACGCCCATCTCGCGCCCCTTGCCGACGAAATCCGCGACGATCAGGAAGTAGGAGATAAATCCGGTCTTCTCGATGACAGCGAGTTCGAGTTGCAGCCGGTCAATGACGGTCTTGACGGCTGCGGCGACGTCGGGGTCAGTGATCAGTGAATCAGAATTCAGTGAGTCAGAGCTCGCCGACTTATCACCGATTACTGATTCACTGGTTCCTTTTCGCGAAAACGTCGGCAGCCGCAACGGATCATCAATCCCCTCGACCACAAAATTCTTCCCTTCCGCCCGGGCGCGCAGCGTGTAGCGCCGGAACAAGCCTTCGGCGAGCAGATGGCGCAGATAGCCCTCGCGCGTGAAATGTTCCGGCGGCGAGAACACCGGATAATGCAGCTTGCCGAACTCAATCTCCACGTTGCACTTCTCGGCAACCTCAAGCGTGTTCCTCACCGCGTCCGGCACCTCGGCGAACAGCGCCTTCATCTCCTCGGCGGAGCGCAGGTAATACTGCCCCTGCTGGTAGCGCATTCGCTTGGCGTCCTCGCGCATCGCCTGCGTGCCGATGCAGATGAGGCAGTCGTGCGCCGCCCAGTCGCCCTTCTCGACGTAATGCACGTCGTTCGTGGCGACGCATTTCAGCCCGAACTCCTTCGCCCACGGGATCAAGTGCCGGTTCACCTTGTCCTGGTCGGCGATGCCGTGATTCATCAATTCGAGGTAAAAATTCTCCGGCCCCATCACCTGCTTGAACCAGTCGATTCCCTCGCGGGCTTTCTTCAAGTCATCCTTGCCGATGGCCTCGGGAATCTCGCTGGCAAGGCAGCCGGACAACGCGATCAGTCCCTCGTGGTGTTGCGCCAGCAGTTCCTTGTCGATGCGCGGCTTGTAATAATAGCCGGTCAGATGCGCCTCGGTGGCGAGCTTGATGAGGTTCTTGTAGCCCTGCTCATCCTTCGCCAGCAGCAACAGGTGATTATAGACATCACGCCCGCCACCGCCGGCGCTCTTCTTCTCCATGCGGCTGCCGGGTGCCACGTAAACCTCGCAGCCGAGGATCGGCTTGATGCCTTTGTTCCGCGCGGCCTGGTAAAAATCAATCGCACCGTAAAGGACGCCGTGGTCCGTTAGTGACAAGGCGGGGAACTTCAGCGCATGGGCCTTCTCCACGAGCTTGTCGAGCCGGCACGCGCCGTCGAGCAGCGAATACTCGCTGTGCAAATGGAGATGAACGAAGTCCGCATGAGACATGGGCGAAATCTCAAATGGCGAATTCCGAATGTCGAGAGTCGAGACACGGAAGAGCGCATCCGGCTGGGATCGGAAGTTCTGAACCGTCCGCATCGAACCCACCGACGCCCGCCCACCACGACCCGATCAGACCGCGCGCCGTTGTTGAAGCGCAGTCAATGTCTCCTCGCAGACCGCGATCGCGGCGCGCGGCTGGCCAAGCGACTTCGCGGCGCGCGCCATTTGCGCGATCCTCTTCGAGCCGAGCAGTTGCCGAATCTTGAAGGGAATATCCTCCAGGCAGTTCACCTTCGCCGCGGCGCCGTGTTCGAGAAGAAAATCGCTGTTCGCGGCCTCCTGGCCGGGGATCGGGTTGAGAATGAAGATGGGCCGGCCCACCGCCAGCGCCTCCGAAGTCGTCAACCCGCCTGGTTTGGTAAGGATCAGGTCGGCGACCGCCATCAGTTCGTGCATGTTAGTCGCGAAGCCAAGCACGTGGGTGGCATGACGGTGTTCCATCGCCGCGAGTTTTTTGCGCAACGCCTCGTTGCGCCCGCAAACGACGACGATCTGGAGCGGTTCCTCGACCTTTCCCAACTCGCGCAGGATTTCCGCCACCGGTCCCATGCCAAACCCTCCGCCAAGAACCAGCAACGTCGGACGGTCGTCGCGCAGCCCAAGTCCCGCGCGCACGGTGGAGACGCTGACCCTCGCCGAGAATTTCGCGGCCACGGGAATCCCCGTCACACACACCGCGCCGTCCGCCGCCCCGCGCGCTACGAGGCGGGCTTTTGTCTCCTCGGCCGCCACGCAATAAAGGTCCACGCAAGGTTCCATCCATAGAGCGTGCGCCTCGAAGTCGGTGACCACGCAGGTAGTGAAGGGGAAAATGCGTTTGCGCCGCCGCAGCCGCGTCTGCACGCCGCCGAGGATTTCCAGCGGGAGGTAATGCGGCGAGATGAGCACCTCCGGCTGAAACGCGACCATTTCCCGCACGAACTTCGCCGCCGCAAGACGCGACGAACGGCGGCGAAACCTCGTGAGTTCCTTGATACGCTCCGGGTTGTCGGTCTTCTTGAACACCAAGGCGTAAAGCTCAGGCGCATGCTCGATCAGCTTCAGGTAGGCCTTGGTGTAAACGCTCCGGTAAATCTTCGGCGTGTAATCCAGGACATCGACTCGGCAGACTTCATCGGCGGGCCGGATCGAGCGCCACGCCTCCTCGATGGCGAGGGCGGCCTGGATGTGGCCGGCCCCAGCGGTGACGGTGGGAATGAGAACGCGCATGGGCGATGCGATACGCCAAACGTCCGGCGCGAGCCAAGGCAAAGGTGGAGGCGCGCGCAAAGCTCGCGCTTTCCGAACGTGTTGGTGGCAGTTGTCGCGCTGCGACAACTCGCCCGCGTCCAGCGGGAATTCCCGGCATGGCTGACGTTCCCAAGCGTCCGGTTGGGCCACTCCGCCCGGCGCCACTGGTCGCAGCGCGACTAGTTCCAGTGCGCCTGAAATGGCGCGAAGACAGAACGGTGGAAGTCCGTTCCCCT
>CAYQWK010000593.1:0-3419 GCA_964420805.1 uncultured Bifidobacteriaceae bacterium
GCAGGCTCTGGATGAAGTCGCCGATGTTGGTGTAGCCCTTGGCCTCGATGTCGGCAGCGGAATACGCGACAACCGGGGCCGGGGTTTCGGTGTCCAAGCGCTTCACGCGCGAGCCGGTGACTGAAAATTTCTCCAAGGTGACGGGGGCATCCTTGGTCTCAGTCTGAGCCGGGGCAGCCGGCGTCTGGGCAAAAGCGGCATTGGCCGCGATCAGCGAAAGCCCGGTGCCAAGCAGCACCAAGGGCTTCCGCAGATAACTTACGGAGCTATTGTTCATAGTTCTAGGGTGTTGTAGGTGTAAGAAACCACCGTGGCTGGCTAATTTCTTGCGACGAAAGGTGCAATTCCCGCGTCAGTATTCAACCCCTTATTTCAAGAAGTTTCTGCTTATATATTAGTCAGAAATAGTCCTCCCATAAAAAAAGGCGGCCCGTTTCCGGGCCGCCTTGGAATTGATCGATCAAGGATCGTTTAGAACTTATACTTGGCCTCGACGAAGATCAGGCGGCCGATCGCACCGTAGGTGGCGATGTCGCCGTTCTCGTTCGAGTTTGTGCCCTTGTTCATCGGCAGGCCCTCGTTGAGCACGTTCTGCGCGCCCACGCGGACGGTCAGACCGCTCAGCCAGCGATAGTCCGATCCGAAGCTGTAGCTCGCGGAGACATCGAACGCGTGATAAGCCTCGACATGGTCGTCGGAGGCGGCGTCAACGCCAGGGCCGGCCGGAGTGCCGCTCTCATCCGTGGTGGACGGGATGTAGGTCCAGCCGAGGGTGGCGTTCCACTTGCCACGACTCCACGCCGCGCTGGTGTAGGTCTGCCACTCCGGGGTGGTGCCGTTGAAGCTGCTGGTCAAGCCGACGGTCTCATACTCGGGGACGTCAGGCAGGGTCTTGACCGTGTAGGAATTATACCAAGCACCGGCGAGGGAGAAGTCGAACTTGCCCAAGGCATCCGAGTTCCAGGTATACTCCATCTTCAGGTCAACACCGGAAAGGTTGACCGCCGCAATGTTGGTCAGCCGGTCCGTCACATAGATGTTGTCGATGGACGAGCTGCCGATCTGGCCGGGGGCCGTGATGGGTGCGCCGTTGTCGAACTGCGTCGGGTCACCGTTGGGGCCGCGGCGGACATAACTGGCGTAAGGCGACGCGGTGCCGAGCAACTCGACGCTCTGGAGGATCGTCGTGCTGCCGATGGAGGAGATCAGGTCGGTCTGCTTGATATTGAAGTAGTCCATCGTCACGGAGAAGCCCTTGAGGGACTTCGGCGAATAGACGAAGCCGAAGGTGTAGCTCTTCGAGCGGGACGCATTCAGGTTCGGGTTGGAACCGGAGCGTGCATTGGCCTGACCGGTGATGGCCGGACCGCCACCGAAGCGATCCAGACCGAGCGCGCTGGTGAAGCCGGCGCCGCCGGGGCCGAACAGGTTGAACAGTGTGGGAGCGGCGAAGGACTTCGAGTAGGTGCCGCGGATGGCCAGCTGGTCATCCACCGGGAGCCAGCGGAAGGAGACCTTCGGCACGAGCGGGTCGTCCGTGTCGCTGTATTTCTCCTTGCGGCCGGCGGCGGTGAGCTCGAGGAGGTTGGCACCGCTCACCTTGTGGTCGCCGCCGAAGATCGGCACGCGAACCTCGGCGAACACCGACTTCACGTCGCGACCCGAGTTGAAGGGATCGAGGGTGGTGCCGGAGTCCCAGCCGAAGGTGGCCGACTGGCTGTTGCGGTCGGCGGTCTGGTCGAGGGTCTCCGTGCGGTATTCCACGCCGGCCGCGAAGCCGAGCTCGCCACCGGGAAGGTCGAAGAGCTTGCCCGTGAGGCGGGCGTCGTAGGTGGTGAGGGTGGACTTCGCAGTGCCGAGCGCGGTGCCGAAGAGGCCGGAAGCGGCCACGGCGCCCGGAGCCTGCTCGCGGGCGAAGTAATTGATCGAGCCGTTGGCGGTCACGATGCCACGGGTCGCGGTGCTAACCACGCCCTCGTTGCGATATTGCTGGTTGACGATGTTCTTGTTGGCCGCCGCCTCCCAGGCGAAACCATCGCCAAAGCTGCCCTTGAAGCCCGCGACGCCACGAATGCTGGTGGTGTCGTAGTAATACTGGCGGGGGTTGCTGAGGAAGCGGTTGCGGGCCGTCACGGCGACGTCAAACGGGTTGAGCGCATAGGCCGCGCTGGCCGCATAGGACGTGGGTTGCGCGTTCAGCTGTGAGAACGTGTTGGTCATCGTGTAGAGCATGTCGCCGAACATCGTGACATTGTCGGTCCACTTGTGATCGAAGTTCAGCGTAACGCTCTTGCGCTCGTTGCCGATCACCAGGGTCGGGTATTGGGACAGGTCGAAGGAATACTGGCCTTCCGAGCCCAAGCCGCTGATGAGATTGCTGCTGTTGGGGATCAGGATGTAGGTGCCGTTGGCCACGAGCTGGGCCGCGGACAGCTTCGGGCCGGCCGGAGGGGCGTTCAGGCCCGGCTTCAGGACGTAGAACTGGCTGCCGATGTTGACCACGCCGGCATAGGAGGCGGTGCCGTAGATCGGGGAGCTGAAGCTGCGCTCATACTGCTTCATGGGGTCCTGCATATACCACTCGGCCGCGAGGGTGATGCCGGTCTTGTCCGTGCCGGTGCCGCCAACGATCGAGAACTTGCGCTCAGCCCACTTGCCCTTGTTGTCGGAGAAGCCGTAGTGACCGGACATCTCGAAGCCCTTGTAGTCGGACTTCAGGATGATGTTCACCACGCCGGAGACGGCGTCCGTGCCGTAGATGGCGGAGGCGCCGTCCTGCAGGATTTCGATGCGCTCGATGGCGCCGACGGGGAACAGGTTGACGTCCACGTATTGGAAGCCACCCGAGGCCAGGATCGGAGCGTAGGACACGCGGCGACCATTGAGCAGCACCAGCGTCTGGGTGTTGCGGAAGGCCACCTGGGAACCGCCGCCCGTCGAACCGCTGGAAACGTTGGCGTTGGTGTTACCAAGATTGCCGTTGCCGGTGAACTGGGGAGCCGCCTTGCGGAGGACTTCCATGACGTTGGACGTCACACCAGTGTTCTCAATCGCCTTGGAATCCAAAACCGTAACCGGGATGGCCGTGGCCGCACCGGCGAGCGGAATGTAGGAACCAGTAACGACATACTTTTCGAGTTTTACAGTATCGTCGGCCTGAGCCGCAGCAGTCTGGGCAAAAGCGGCATTCGCCGCGAACAAGGAAAGCCCGGCGCCAAGCAGCGCCAACGGCTTCCGTAGGTAACTTACGGAGCTATTGTTCATAGTTTTAGGTGTGGTGTAGTGTGGGAAACTATCGGTAACCGGCTAATTTCCTGCGACTAGTTGACTAATATGTATGGCGAACGGCAATCTCCTATTTCGAATTTGTTAAAACACACTCCTGCTACTCGGACTTCTCTCTTGTAGCTGAATACAAT
>CAYQWK010000594.1:0-3418 GCA_964420805.1 uncultured Bifidobacteriaceae bacterium
GATTCGCGGAACTCGCGCTCGGCGAAGATGCGCGTGCCAGGGGTGTCGCGGTCGCCGATCTTCATGCCGCCGTGAATCTGCGTGACGTTCAAGCCCCACTCGCGGAGCCGGCCGAGCGGCCGTCCGTCCTTACCATCAGCGCACAGAAAATCGAGGGTGTCCTTGTGCTCCGTGAAGATGAGCAGCTTCATCTTCGAGTCGGCGAAGATGCCGTGCTGCTGGATGAGTTCGCGCAGCCGGGTGAGCTTGGATTCGACCTCGCGCCTCTCCAGGGACTGGGCGAGCAGGATGAGCTTGCCCAGCTCGATGATTTCCTCGCGCAGCGCGGCCGGGTCATAGGACGCCACGAGGTCTTCCAATTCCGAGACAATCTCCTGCTGCTCTTCCTCCGGGAGGTCGTCGTAGTCGTCCGGCAGCCGCTTGTCGATCTGCTGCTTCCGGTAGCCTTCCGGGTCGGCGAGGATCTTTTCCCGCTTGTCCTTCATGCGCTGGAGGCTCCGGCGCACCGCATAGATGCTGGACGCAAAACGGCGTTGCAGCATCGCCATGGTGAAGGCGAGGGCGCGGCCACGGGCGGATTCCTGAGACGCAGCCTTGATGGACTGGTCTTCGACGAACCGTGTGAGGGCGTCGTAGAAGTCCAGTTCATCGTTGGTGATCTGGAACTCCGTGGTGCGGACGACGCGCCTGGTGAAAAGGGTTTTCACCTTGCCCGTCTGCGGATCGGGAAAGGTAACAAGGGCTTCCTTGACGCGGCGCAGGTAGAACGGGGCCTCCTGCTTGCGCATCGCCTCCTCCAGGCTCTTCACGTCGCCATAGACATCGCGGTCGAGCAATTCGAGGAAGAGGCAGAAATTGTCCGGATCGCCCTTGTGCGGCGTGGCCGTCATCAAGAGGTAGTGGTCGGTCATCCTGGAGAGCTCCGCGCCCAAGTCGTAAGCGAGCGTGGTCTTGTCACGGCTGGCCGCGCTCATTTTGTGAGCCTCGTCCACGATGATCAGATCCCAGTGGCTGCGGAGCAGGCTCTCCTTGGCGTCCTCAATCCGCGACACCCACGAGACAGAAGTGATGACCTGATTCTTATCCTGCCAGGGATTGGAGCCGTAGTTCGCGCGGAGCACGTCGCTGCGGATGACTTCGAAATTCTCACGGAACTTGTCCTTCATTTCGCGCTGCCATTGGAACGACAGGCTGGCCGGCGTGATGATGAGCGTGCGCGTGACGAGGCCACGGATTTTCAACTCCTTCAGGAGGAGGCCGGCCATGATCGTCTTTCCAGCGCCGGGATCGTCGGCGAGGAGGAATCGGATGCGCGGGAGGGCCATGAAATACTGATAGACCGCCTCAAGCTGGTGCGGCAGCGGGTCAACACGAGCAATGGAGAGCGAAAAATACGGATCGTATTCAAAGGCCAGGGCGAGGCGCATGGCTTCCACGGCGAGGCGGAACCGAAGCGGGTCGCCGTCGAACGGCTCGGTGTCGGGCGTGGTGGCTAGAGTGGCGAGTTTCTCGTGAGTGAGGATCGGCTCGTAAACGCGCGAGGTGTTCACGCCCTTGGCGATGAGTTTCACCGCGTCGCCCATGGGGATGGCAATGATGACCTGAACCGGTTCGGGGAAGATCGGTCCCCGAATGATTTTGTTCGGTTTCAGTTGCTCCGAGGTCATGTGCGCTGGCCGTTGAGTGAACTGCGCGAAGTTTTAGAGGGAAGACGATGGGGAGCGCCACGAAAAAGGGGGGGACGGCGCTGGAGCGAGTTGGCGGCGCGACGCGGATGCAAATATCAGTGCCGCCTGCCGGCGTCCTCACGCCGCCTTCATGGTCGGGAACTGCACCACGTCACTCTTCACCGTGACTGGAGTGATATTCCAAAACTCGGTCGCGTCGGCCTCTTTCACCAGTCCCTTGTAGTGGCGGTGGATCACGTTTGGTGAGTTGCCGGCCCACGTCGCGGCTTCGCCCTCGTGCTGGTGCTTGGCGAGATACATCGAGATGGCGGTGTGCCGCATGTAATCCTGCACCCACGGCCGGAGCTTTTTGCCTTCGCCGGTCGTTTGTCCATCGTCGCCACCGAAGCCGGCGGCGAGTTACACACGTCCGAAGTGGCGCTGGAACGCCGCGGACACGAAATCGGGATGCTTGGGCGCGAGGAGCAGGAGCGAATCAGCGGCGTTTTCGGGCAGTTTCACGATCCGGCGCTGCCGCTCCCCGCCGGCACGCGAGTCCAGTAGAAGATCACCACGCGCGACGCGGCCAAGCCCGAGGCTCCGCCCGTGGTAAGCGAGAAGACCATCGTCCTCTCCGCGCCAGCCGTCCAAACCACGCGCACCGTCGAGAAGGCCGGCACCCTGATTGGAGCCGCGCAGAAGGACACCGCCCGCGAGATCGGCGCGAAGCTCAGTTCGCTCAAGGGCATCGTGTGGGTTGGCGTGGCGATGTTCCTCTTTGGCCTGGCCACGATGTTCTACCCGCCGCTCCGCGCCATCATCGGCAGCGTCACCACCAGCGCCGCGATTGTGGCCGGCGGCCTCGCCTTGATCGTGTTGCCCACCCTCATCGTCGGCAACGAACTGCTGATCCTGGGCGGCGTGGCCGTCGCCGTCGGCGGTTGGTTCCTGGCGCATCGGCATGGGCAGCTCAAAGGCACAGTCGGAGCCGGCAACAAATAAGGAGCGTACATGTCGCACCGCGAACTCATACCTCAATCGTCCGCCGCGTTCCTCAACTTGCGCCACCTACCCGCGCGGCTCGACGTGGAGCAGACGGCGGCGTTGCTCGGTCATCATCCCGATCACGTTCCCATCCTGGTCGAGGGCAGGTTACTCAAGCCGCTTGGCAATCCGCCGAAGAACGGCGTGAAGTGGTTCGCCTGTCGCGATGTGCTCGACAAAGGCCGCGATCCCGACTGGCTGGAGCGCGCGGCCAAACTCATTGCCCGCCACTGGCAGCGCAAGAACGGCCGCAAGACGGACCAGGCCGCCGCCCCGGAAATGTCCGGGGCGGGGTGAACAACCTTCAAGCCGCCTTCGGCAGCGCAATCACCTTCGACTTGTCGCGCTCGTATTCCTCCAGCGGCGGCAACTCCACGCGCACGCTCTTGGCGTAGGCCCGATGAATCGCCGCGCTGGCATGGCCCAGCGCCTCCTGCGCGAAACGCTCCGGGTAGCCGGCGGCACGCGCGCGTTCCGCCCACGCGTAGCGGTAGGAATGCAGGCTGATGGACGGGATACCGGCCTCCGCGCTGCGCTGCTTGATGCCGAGTCTCTCGACCCGCTCCGCAAACCGCGTCGCCCGGTCGGCGGAACAGAGCGCCGAATACTTCGGGAACAGCGGGCCGGCGGCGGGCAGCCGCTTGAGGATCGTCGCCACGTCCTCGCCGAAGCGCAGCACGCAGGGCTTGCCGGTCTTGCGGCGGAAG
>CAYQWK010000595.1:0-3408 GCA_964420805.1 uncultured Bifidobacteriaceae bacterium
CGAGGCGATGGGCATGATGCTCGGCAAATCGTTCGTGAAGGAATTCTTTCCCGAAGCGACGCGGCGCCGCTACATCGACCTCGTCGAAGCTGTGCGCGGGGCGTACCGTGAGCGCATCAACCGCCTGGACTGGATGGGACCGGAGACGCGGGAGAAGGCGCGCCGAAAGCTCGACTTGATGACTGCAAAGGTCGGCTATCCGGACAAGTGGAAGGACTATTCGTCGTTGGTGGTGGGAACGAACTCCCATGCGGAGAACATAATGAACGCCGCGCGCTGGGCGTTTCAGGATATGGTTGCGAAGTTCGGCAAACCAGTGGACCGCGCCGAATGGGTGATGACGCCGCAAACTTACAACGCCTACTACCGGCCGGAGAACAACGAGATCGTGCTGCCGGCTGCGCAATTCCTCGTGCCAGGCGTGCCGGACGCCGCATTGGATGACGCGGTCGTTTACGGTTACACGGGCGCCTCAACCATCGGGCACGAAATCACGCACGGCTTTGACGACGAAGGCAGACAATATGACGCGGACGGAAACCTGAAAGACTGGTGGAGTCCCGCGGACGCGGAGCGTTTCAAACAGCGGACCGAGGTGATGGTCACCCAGTTCAATGCCTACGAGCCATTGCGCGGCCTGCACATCAACGGTCGCGCGAGCCTGGGGGAGAACATTGCCGACCACGGCGGCGTGTTGCTCGGTTTGGAGGCGTTCAAGAAGACGGCGCAATTCCGCCGCGGCGAGAAGACAGCCGGGCTCACTCCCTTGCAACGGTTCTTTCTCGGTTACGCGCTCGGCTGGCGCACGCAGGAACGCGAAGCCCAATTGCGCCGCAATCTGTTGAGCGACGTCCATGCCCCCGCGAAATGGCGTGTGCTCGGCCCCATGTCCAATGTCGCGGAATTTCACGAGGCTTTTGGTGTGCGGACAAACCAGCCCATGTGGCGCCCTCCCGAGGCGCGGGTGCATATTTGGTGAACGGCGGAAACGCCTGGCTCAAACGCCCGGACGAAACCGATCTTCGATCAACGCAAGATTCTGTTCGATGGCTTCGACGTAAGAGTTCGGCCCATCGGGATACGGATCGTTCAGAAATTTGCGCAGCCCGCCGAAATCCTCGTCCAGCTTCGGCACCACGTAATTTCGCCAGAACGCAGGTGTCGCGCGCACCAACTCCTCGGCGACCGGGAAGAAGATCGAGCGAGCGCGCTCGAACCCGCTGAAAGCCACCGCCTCGGCGAACTCTGCGTGGAGAACGGGCAACTTATCCACGTAATCAGCCGCCGCCATCTGCCCAAGCAAGTCCGCGGTGCCAAGCGCAAATCCGACTGTCCGCTCCAGTTCGCTCCCAAAAGGAATAGCATCGAGGTTCGCGTCCACGCCGGTGCAGCGGATCATGTTCTGGATCGAAGCGATCTCACCGCCATTGCAGCCGCGTGGCGCGAGGAATTCCCGGGCGAACCCGGCGCTGCGCTGCACATGCGTGATGGTGTACTTTGCCCCCGTGCCGCCCCGGTCGTCCGCACGTTTGAGATAACCGGTGTCGTGCATGAGAATGGCCAAAAGTCCCAACTCGAACATGCGCGGAGTCAGCTTCGGTTCCGCCTCTGCCGCGTGGCGCCCCCCCAATAGCCGCACGAGGCAAAGCGTTCCCTGTAAGGTGTGCTCGAGGTCGTGGTAAAGCGCGTCGATCGGCCGGTAACCCGGACAACGACCTGTAAAGCAATCGACCGCCCAAGCAAAGGCGCGGTCGATGAAACGCCTGTCTTCCGATGGAAAACATTGCTGAAAGATGCGCCCGGCATCCCGCGCAACAGCTGCGGCATCCTTTGTGTCCACCGGAGAAACCATGGCGGTAGATTGGGTCATTTCGTCTGGCACCGGAATTTCTTTTTTGCCGGGCCGGCCTCATTCAGCAAGTGTCGCTCCACTTGCAGGAATGAAAAGCATGCCCGAGATGTCCGCCCGCCCCCGCCCGACCAGAGAGGTTGTCTGGCGTGTCGCCACCTACTTGCGACGGTATCCGTGGATGGCGGCCGGCACGTTGGGCTGCGCGCTGCTCTCCCTCGCCTTTTCGTTTGCTTATCCGCAACTCACCCAGCACGTAATCGACGAGGTAATCGGCGGGCAGCGACCGGACCGGTTGACGACGCTGATGTTGGGCCTGGTGGCGGCATTTCTGTTGCGCGACCTTTTCAACAGCATCCGCATCCGGATCAACAACCGGTTCGAGCAAAACGTCATCTACGACATGCGCCGCGAGGTGTATGCGAACCTGCAGCGGCTCCCGGTGGCCTATTTCGACCAGCGCGCCTCCGGCGACCTTATGACCCGGGTGATTGAAGATGTGAACTCCGTCGAGCGCCTGCTGATCGACGGGACCGAACAAGGAACCATCGCGAGCTTGAGCATCGTGGGCGTGCTGTTCTTCCTGTTCCAGAAAAACGCCATGCTCGCCTGGATCGCCGTGGCACCCATCCCGCTGCTAACCGTCGGCGCGCTCTGGTACACGCTGACCGCCCATCGCCGCTACCGGGTCCAGCGCGAGGCCGCATCGGCGATGAATGCGCTGCTCATGGACAACCTCCAAGGCGTGCGCCAGATCAAGTCATTTGGGCGCGAGTCGCATGAGGACGAACGGTTCTCTGGACGCGCCGACGCGCTGAGGCGCGGCACGCTGCTCATCATGCGCGCTTGGGCTAACTATTCACCGGCCATGAGTTTTGCCCAGGCACTGGGCACGGCATTGGTGCTCTGGTTCGGAGTCCGCCAGGTTCTGGCGCATCAACTGACATTGGGCGAACTCACCGCGTTTCTGATCTTCCTGAATTTCTTTTACGAACCCGTGACGCGCTTGCACGGATTGAACCAGATGCTCCAGGCCGCGCGTGCAGCGGGTGAACGGGTGTTTGACATCCTCGACACGCCCGCGGAATCCGCCAATCCGCTCCGCAACGCCGACCTACCCGCGCGCGTGCCTGGCGAGGTGAAGTACGAGAACGTCGGATTCTCCTACGGGCCGGACCGCGCGGTCTTGCGCGACATTTCACTGCTGGTAAGGCCCGGCGAGATGATCGCGCTCGTCGGCCACACTGGCGCGGGGAAATCGACGCTGGTCCATTTGCTGCCGGCGTTCTACGAGGCGACGGAGGGCCGCATCCTAATCGACGGCGCGGACGCATCGCGCGTGAGACTCGGATCATTGCGCGCGCAAATCAGCGTGGTCAGTCAGGAACCATTCCTCTTTAACGGCACGGTGCGGGAGAACATCGTCTTTGGAAAACTCGACGCGACGGAAGATGAACTCTTTGCGGCAGCACGGGCCGCGAATTGCCACGAGTTCATCACGCGATTGCCCGGCGGCTATGATTCCCAGGTCGGCGAACGCGGCGTGAAACTCAGCGTCG
>CAYQWK010000596.1:0-3405 GCA_964420805.1 uncultured Bifidobacteriaceae bacterium
GTGATAGACACCGCTATTGCCGCGACCCTGACCTCGGGCGGCAGGCATGTAGGGCGTGCGGAATTCGAGGTGGAATGTGTAGTCCGTGAAGCGCCGCTTGGTCATGCAGTCGGTCGCCTGCAAAAGGCCGTTGTCCACTTTGCCCTTCTCCCATTCGGCGGCATTTGATCCGTCGAATAGCGTCACCGCGCCTTGCGGTGGCATAACTCCCAGCGTTGGGCTGCTGCGCTCGGTGCGTTTAAGTTCCTTCTTCACGCCGCCTGTCTCGCTTAGGACGATGCCGCCGTTTGCGATTGTGGCAGTAAACTTCCCGGCATCGTCCTTCAAAGTAACGGTGTCCGTTTCGCGCCCGCCCTTGAGGACGCGGCGGAACTTTCCCGGCTCCCACCCCGCCCCGGGCAGACCGCCATCGAGCAGGTAGCCATCGAACTTACCCGCTCCAAGCGCGACCACCTGCATTCCCATCCCGTTCCCGGCGTACTCGCCTTGTATGGCAAAGTCCGGGTCTTCACGCGATGCGACTGCGGGATCGGTCCAAACCTGTTTGGGAAGGCGCGGTTCAGCGGCCATCGCCGCGAAGGCGAGGATACTCAGCATGGAGCTTAGGCAGCAGACGAATGGTGTTTTCATGAGAACGAACTGGGATCTGTATTTGCGGTTGGGTTGAAGGTGGGTTGCGGCCTCAGGGCACCGCGACGCCTTTTGCGATAAGTGTGTCCGGTTTGTCCTGGCCGGCTTTGATGGTGTATAGGCCCGGCGCATAGACGCGCGGGACGAAGCTCTCCGTCTGCGAACGCACGGTATAGAGGATTTCACCGGTGGCTTCGACGATGATTTGCACGACGGGATTCGGCACGCCTTTGAGTTGCACGACGGGAAGGCGGGCGTGGACTTTGCGGTCGTCATTTGCATCCATCGCGACGGTGCTGGGCCAGCCGGGGAACTGCGCTTTCTCGCCATGCCTCCGGGATGACTGACTTCGCGTGGCCGCAATCGAACGCGAGGAACGCAAAAAGAGTCAGGAGGTGTTTCATAATTGCAATTCTCACGCGATGAACTGCCGGATGGCCCCTTCCTGCGTGAGCTTCTTGCGGGACATTTCGAGGTCGAGGTCGCCGTAATGTTTGATGGGGTTGCCGTGGGCGTTGAGCAGGGTGGTATACCAGTTGCCGATGGTCTTGTGGCCTTCGGTGGCGTGGTAGGGCAGGCGGATGTAGCGGCCGGCGAGGTTGAGGCTGCAATTGCTGCCCGCGAGGATGACGAACGGCGCTTCGTAGCCCCAGCCGTGGTGGGTTTCGCCGCCTTCGGGGAAATACATAATCATCGTGTTGTCGAACATGGTGCCTTGGCCCTCGGGCGTGGCTTTGAGGCGCTCGACGATGCGGGCGACCTGCTGCACGTGGACGATGCGGATGTTCTCGCGGATTTTGTCGGCGGGGACGCCGCCCATGCTTTCGTTGTGGCCGATGGCGTGGATGGAGATGCGGTCCTTTTCGTTGCCGGGCAGGCCGGTCACGGGCGTGGATAGTTCGTCAATCGTGTAGGTGACGACGTTGGTGAGGCCGGTGACGAGGGCGGCGATGAGGATTTCGGTCATCGCCTCCTGTTTCTCGATGTAGTTCGCGTTGGGGCCGCCGTCGGCGTGGATTTTTCCAATCTGCGGGATGTGTTTGGCGATGTTGCCGGACATCTTGGCGAGCTTGGCGTTGCGCGCGCGGATGGCCTCGATGGAGGTGATGTGGTTGCTGAGCTTGAGCTTTTCGTAGCCCTGCAGGATGCCCGCTTTGAAAGATTCCTCGCTCTGCAAAAAGTTGAGCATGGCGTTGTCGGAGTCCATCGCGCCGGGATTGGTGACGCAGCGAAACAGCTCGTTGTAAGCGGTCTGCGGGTCGGCGTAGCAATAGTTCCGCTGGTGCGGGCCGGAGGCGGAGTAGCCGGAGACGATGCCGGTGCGGTATCTGGTGTAATCGCCGGTGAGCGAAAGTTCGATGTGGCCGAAGGGAGACGGGAAAAGTTTCGCCAGCTCGAAATCAATGGTCGCGCGCTTGATGCCGCTGAGGGAGTTGCGGTTCGATTTGTAAGCACCCATGACGGACGAGTAGGAGAAGTGGCCGTTCTCGCTCATCATGCACGAGAGGCCCTGGAGGATGCACATGTTCGCCTTGTGCTTTTCGAGAGCGCGCAGGTAGAGCGGCAGTTCCTTGTCGCGGAGGTCCACTTCAAAAGCCTGCTTCTTGCCCTCCAGCGCCTTGTCTTTGGCCGAAAGGCCGGGCAGCGCGACTTCGTTCGGGCGTTCGCCGTTGGATTTGCGGATGAAGATAAACCGCTTGGGAAAGCCGTTCGCCGGAGCGGCAGCGCCGAGGGCGTTGAAATACGGCGTGAGCGAGAGCGCGCCGGTGCCGAGGGCGGTGGCTTTGAGAAAATCTCTGCGGGTTTGCATAGGATTAGTTGGCGATGGGTTTGCGGTAGATGAATGAATCGGAAGTGAGCAGCGAAACGATTACTGCATCGAAGCTGCCGCCGCTTTTGAGATACGCTTCGTCGGCGTCCATGAGCGTCTTCGAGTCGGAGAGAAATTCGTTGCGGCCCATGAAATAGCGGAAGGCGTGGCGGATGATGGACTGGCGGACTTTCGCGGACTTCGCGAGGCGTCCGGCGAGGTCTATCGCGCCCGTGATGTCGCCGTCCAAGCTCGGGTCGCCCGTGCCGGTGAGTCTGCCCCGGGAATCCACGGGAAGCGTTTTGTAGATGTCGCGCAGGTCGGCCTGCACCGAGCCTTTGTCGGGATTCCTCTTCACGAGGTTGTCCGGGTGTTCCAGCGACTCCTCGGTGCGGAAGCGCCCGAAGTCATCATACATCTCGAAGCTGGTTCCGAGCGGGTTCATGCGTTCGTGGCAGGTCCAGCAGTATTCGGCGGTGGTGACTTTATCGAGGCGCTGGCGCAGCGTCGCGCGGTGGTCTTCGGGAATGACCGCATCCACGGTGACCGGCACATCGGGGATGCTTCCGGCGAGCAGTTTCTCGCGCACCCATTTGCCGCGTCGCACCGGGTCGGTCACGGTGTTTCCGGCAAAGGCGATGAGCCACGCGGGATGCGTGAGGATGCCTTTGCGATGCTCCATCTTCGCGGGCTGCACGGCGGGATAGTTCCAGTTCGCCATGTCCAGGTTGAAACTCTTGGCGACTTCGGAGCCGCGCATGTCCCTCCTCGTGCGCGACAGCGCCGGGCTGGCCGCGCCGAAGTGCGTGGAGAAGGGAGCGGTCGCGGTCTGTCCTTTGCCAAGGCGCTCCGTGAGGCTGGTCATGATGGCTTTGAAACTCCGCAGCGAATCATTGCGGCCTTCGTAACCACCAATCGTTTTCGGGTTTATGCCGGACATGGGGTTTTCTACCAGGAAGGGAATG
>CAYQWK010000597.1:0-2091 GCA_964420805.1 uncultured Bifidobacteriaceae bacterium
ATGTGGATCTTCCTTCAGTAACTTGCGGCCGTAATCAGTGCGGTCGCTCGGGCTGGCGTGGACCGTCGCACCCCAGGTGTGCATCAGCATCCGGCGGTAGGGCTTGTGGTCGTAACTGACCTTGACCATGTAAATATTGCATTCCAGGCCGAAGAGGCTGCATGCAAATGCCAGCGAGGAACCCCACTGGCCCGCGCCCGTTTCCGTGGCCAGTCGTTTCGTTCCGGCCAGCTTGTTGTAATACGCCTGGGGCACCGATGTGTTGACCTTGTGACTCCCGGCCGGGCTTCCACCCTCGTATTTGTAATAGATGTGCGCCGGCGTTTGCAGTGCTTTCTCCAGCCGCACCGCCCGCAGCAAGGGTGTCGGACGCCACAACGCGTAAATGTCCCGCACCGGTTCCGGAATCTCGATCCATGGGGCAGGGGAGATCTCCTGCTCGATCAGGTTGCGCGGGAAGATGGCCTCCAGTGCCTCCGGCGGCATTGGCTGCTGTGTTCCCGGGTGCAGCGGCGGCGGCAGTGGCTCGGGGAAATCAGCGTTCAGGTTGTACCATTGGGAAGGGATGTCCTTCTGCGACAAAACGAATCGTGTTTGCTGGCTCATGTTGCTTGGGCTGAGTCTGGCGGTCGGTCCGCCTTGTGAAATTGACGGAGGTTAAGAAATCCGGCTTTGCCTCGCGGCAAATCTACGGCGCGATTACCACGATGTCGTGGATGTCCACTTGCGGCACCTTCACGCGCAATTCGCCGTTTTGGAAATCCGTTTCGAGCGACCGTGCGCCGGGTTCGAGGGTCACGCGGGAAGGTTTGCCTTTCAGTTGCACCGCCAGTTGCAACGGCCCGACCGGCGCGATGCTCTCGATGATCGATTGCGTGCGGTGCGGCCCCGAGGCGTTGACCAGGTTCACCAGCAACTTGTCCTGCTGGCGCGCCACGCACACGTCCAGTCCCGCGCCGCCTTTCACTGCGACCATCGGGCGCGGCACCATCTGTCGGACCAGATCATGCAGGAAATTCCGCGTCGTCTCGTCTGGTGCGCTGGCGTAACTTCGGCCGAACGCAAACGAGGTAGCCGCGATCTTCCCTTTACCCATCGCGTGAATGACCGCCGCCGGTTGCGCGGAGGAATTCAGGTCGTTGGTTGGATGGAGTTTTCCGAATCCGACCGCGCCCGCTCCCGGTCGCAATGCCTGCGCCTCGCCCTTGAAGGAAACCAGGCGGCCCTTGTGTTCGAGATGGATGGTGCGCGCGGCTTTCGCGTCGCCGTCCAAGGTTGCGCCGAGTTCCTCGCGGAACAACGCCGCGGTCCGCGGCCCAATCAACAACAGGTTGCCGCCGCCTTGCACATACGCGATGAGGTGCGACTTGAACGGTGCATCCAGGTATTCCCATTCCGGCACGACCACCAGCGGGTATTCCGAAAGCCGCCCTTGCAGATGATGCTCGGCCAGCAGTTCAACGGATTGCTGGGTTTCCAGCAACGCTTGCAACACGCCGTTGAGCCGCGCTGGATCGCGCGAGAACAAGCCGTTGATCTTCCGATAATGCGCCGCCGTCGAAAACAGCACCGCCACTTGCGGCACGGCCATCGAGCGATGACACAATTCCTGGCGTGCCCGGCAGAACTTCGCCACTTCGGCCATCACCGGCATTTCGCCCAGGCGCACCGAGCCGTCGCGGTTCTGGGTGAAATACGCCTGGAACCCGCCGCCCATGGCCAGCACCACAGCCGCCTCGCGCTGCAATTGCGGCGCCGTCTTCTGCGCCCGCTTCGGGCTGGTGCCGAAACTCCACGCCATCAAGTCCCACGGTTTGCCCTGCCGGGCGAGGAATCGCGCCGAAAGCCGCGCCGAGTTCACGCTGTCCTGCGGCGAGTAATCGCCGGAGAGGAAATCCACCGGCGCCGACACCGCTTCCGGCATGTGATCCGTGAATGCCCAATTGCTGCATAACTCGAATTGCGGATGCGTACGCTTCACCTCTGCGATGTAGTGCCGCAGGTATTTCCGGAATGCCTCGCGATGAAACTCGAGGAACTCGAACCAGTTCGTGTCGCCGGGCTTCTTTGGCACCGTTCTGATGCCCGTCG
>CAYQWK010000597.1:2101-3388 GCA_964420805.1 uncultured Bifidobacteriaceae bacterium
TTGAAATTCCGCCAATGCTGCCGGCCTGTAATCCGGCACCGAAGCCCAGCACTCGCCATCCACCCACATGCCGTCCACGCCGTAGTCTCCGGCCAGTTCGCGCAACTGCGGAATGAGCAGCTTGTCCGCGTAATCCCCGAAGACGGACGTCGCCTTGCCGTTGATTTTGCCGTCGGCGTTCACTGCGCCCCAGTCCGGATGACTCGACACCGCATGCCCGTCCCACACGCCGGAATAATGCATGTAGAGGGACACTCCGCGCCGCGCCGTCACCTCGCGCCACATTCGCAACGGGTCGCCGATGATTCCTGGCGCGGGATTTCCGGCCTTGGTCGGATAGCTGCAATAGCCTGGGTGCCCCTTGCAATCGATCTGGAGGTAATCCGGGCGCACCTGGTCAATGATCTCTTCAATCATCTGCGGCGTGGTGTTCTTGCCGACTTCCTTGCAATCCGGCCCGGCATGAAAATCGAAATGAATGCCGAGGAAACCTTCCGATCGTTTCAACCGCCGTGGCACTGCTTCGTCAGCCGCGACCAGGGAGACTACCGGCAGAAGAAGCAACAAAACGCCGGCTGCCAGGATGACGGCGCGGTGATGCGATTGCGAATCGGCGTTGGAAAAGCTCCGATGGCGTGACGTCTCGATGAACATGTGCTGCGTCATAGATCAATGCGGGGGTAGCCTGCAACGGCCCGGTTTCTCTGGTGTCGGACAGGCTCCTGCTTCTTCGTGGCCGGACCGTATCACGTTCAATGCGCCACGCCCCAGTTCACCGCGTCGCCCGGCACGTCGAGCACCTGCACGCTGGAAATGGTTCGCATCGTTTTGTGATCCGCGAAGGTCCACACCACCTTCTTCTCCGGCGTCACTTCAATCAGGTGCGGCGCCTTGCCAAATTGACCGTGTCCGAGCCAATTCGACATCAACGTGTTCCCGTTCGGCAACCGATGGAATCCGGTCATGAACTTGAGGCTGATGCCCGCGAGATCGCCTTCCTGGATCGACCACACCACCTTGCCTGAAGGATCAACCTCAATGACCTGCGGTTGCTTTGTTCTGTCTCCGCAGGCGATGAGGGTGTTTCCGTTCGGCAGGCGGGCCGCGCTGTGCGGGCCGCTGGGCGCGGGGATGCTGCGCAGGAGTTTCCCGGCGGGATCGTATTCGCGGACGGCCTGCTCGCCGTAATGGGTGATGAGGAAATTCCCGTTGGCGAGCACGCGGGCGTTGCGCATGAACGTGTGCCCGGCGTTCGTGCCGCGCGGCAGGAGGAGAACCTCCTTCGCG
>CAYQWK010000598.1:0-3387 GCA_964420805.1 uncultured Bifidobacteriaceae bacterium
GTAATAGCACTGATAATCGGAGTATTACGGGAATTGGTTTCCAACCTGATTTAGTAATAGCAAAAGGCACCAACTATTCTGGGGCTGTTGAGCGTTCTTCTGCCATGATAGGAGATTTTACGTTGGATGCTGCTTCTCAAGCAAATCCCACTACCAATAATATTCAAACTCTTGAAACGGGTGGTTTTCAAGTGGGAACGGGTGGAGCCGTTAATAGTAGTGGAACCACTTATTATTATGCTGCTTTTGTCCGTAGTGTTCCTCCAACATTTAATCAATCGGGATATCGTTTTTTTGATAATACGAATGGAGTGACGGTAGGATCTCCCTTGGAATCCCAAAACATTGCTACCCATCTTCATGCTACCGGTGATGCTTTCCGACTACGTCTTTTACTCCACATCGGAAATGATCAATTACTTCAAAATGGAGAAACCTTTAAACTTCAATATGCCGCAAAAGGAACCGGTTCTTGCAGCAGTCCCTCGGGTGGAACGCCTGCTTCTTACACTGACGTCACTACCTCGACGCTTATAGCTTTTAATGATAATCCCTCTCCTTCCGATGGAGCCACTCTTACTGTCAGTGTTAATGACCCAACCCATAATGTCGACACTATAACGGCACAAACTTACGAAGAGAGCAATAATTTTACGAATAGCGTAGCTGCTTTGAGTTCTGGAACGGATGGAGCATGGGATTTTTCACTTATTGACAATGGGGCTGCCGCCACTACCACCTACTGCTTCCGGGCTATTAAATCTGATGGAACTGTTTTGGACTCTTATTCTTATTATCCTGAAATAACAACGGCGGCCGGAGATGTTACCGCTCCAACTATAGCCAATGTCACTTCTTCTACTTCTGATGGAACGTATAAAGCGGGTGACAGTATTTCAATACAGGTTCAGTTTAGTGAGACCGTTAATGTTGTCGGAACTCCTCTCCTCACGCTTGAAACAGGAGGAACTGATGCAACTGCCACCTATACCAGCGGGTCGGGAACGGATACTTTAACTTTCACCTATACTATTGCAAATGGAGAAAATTCCGCAGATCTGGATTACACAAGTGTTAATGCCTTAACTCTTCCTGATGCTACCATTCGAGATGGAGCCTTTAATAATGCAAACCTTACCTTGCCGACACCTGGGCAAAGTGGTTCTTTGAGCGTTAATAAGGCTTTCGTGGTCGACACAGCGAGTGGAACAGTTTTAAATGTCAGTTCTTCTTCCCCTGATGGCACTTATCGTATTGGGGATATTATTTCAATACTGGTGCAATTCAGTGAAAATGTTGTTGTGACGGGAACCCCTCGACTTATTTTGGAAACTGGTACAAGTGACGCTGTCGCTACTTACAGTGCCGGTTCCGGGACGAGTACTCTTAGTTTTAGTTATACTATCGCTTCCGGTGAAAATTCGGCCGATCTGGATTATGTTGATGCAAGTTCTTTAAATTTAAATGGGGGAACCATTAACGATACGATTGGCAATCCTGCCACTTTAGCTCTTCCGATAGCCGGAGACCCAGGATCGCTTAGTGCGAATAGTAACCTCATCGTTAATACGGATATTACTCCTCCAACGGTATTGCAGGTCAGTTCAACGAAAGATAATGGAACCTACGGGATTGGAGAAGCTATTCCTATTACGGTAACTTTTAACGAACCGGTGTTTGTTACCGGAACTCCTTATCTTACCGTTGAGACAGGACTTGTTGATGAAGCCGTGTCTTATACCAGTGGGTCTGGCACCGATACTTTAACTTTCACCTATACCATAGGTGCTGGACAAGCTTCGAGTGACCTCGATCTTACGGGAACGAATGCTCTTTTCATTAATGGGGGAACTATACGGGATGAAGCTGATAATAATGCGGTACTTACTCTTCCAACGCCTGGTGGGGCTGATTCACTTGGAGCGAATAAATCTATCGTTGTCGATACCACACCTCCCGATACTACTGCTCCTACTATTATGAATGTCACCTCTTCAACTCCAAACGGCAGTTACAAAGTTGGTGATACTATTTCGATACAGGTACAATTCAGTGAAAACATAACGGTTTCCGGGACACCTCAACTTCAACTGGAGACGGGAGACACCGATGTTACGGTTAATTATTCAAGCGGGAATGGAACTTCCATTTTAACTTTCCTCTACACGATTGCTGTCGGCCAAAATAATCCACATCTTGATTACGCTGACACTTCCTCTTTCCTTTTAAATGGTGGGGCACTGACCGATCAAGCCGACAATCAAGCGGATGTGACACTTCCCTCCCCTGGAACTCCCGGCTCACTGTCAGATAATAAAAATATTACAGTCGACACTACCTCTGCCACTGTTACTACCATAACTTCTCCCCAGGATAACGGCTATTACTATGCTGATGACAGCATTTTGATTCGTGTAGAATTTAGTGAATCCGTCAATGTTACCGGTACTCCCAAACTAACGTTGGAAACGGGGGACACCAATAGGATAGCCACCTATACGAGTGGCTCTGGCTCTCCTACTCTTACTTTTACCTATACGGTAGAAAGTGGCGACACTACTGATGATCTGGATTATGTTGATTCTACTTCCCTTGCTTTGAATGGGGGGACAATCCTGGATGATGCTTCAAATGCGGCTATTCTCACCCTTCCAAATCCGGGAGAAGCCGGCTCTCTTGGAAGCAATAAAATTTTTAAGATTGATACGATCGCTCCTTCTCCTGTTACTATTTCCACCTCTCATGCGACGACTTCTTCTATCACTTTACAGTGGACTGCTTCAGGAGATGATGGTACTTCAGGGACTGCTGATTCTTATGATTTACGTTATGCGACAGCTCCTATAATGAATGATAATTTTTCTTCCGCGACTCCGGTTAATAGTGTTGCAAGTCCTTTATCAGCTGGCTCTGCAGAAGAGATTGTTGTCTCCGGCTTACAAGAAGAAACGACGTATTATTTTGCTCTTAAAGTTTCGGATGATGCTTTAAATGTTTCTGATCTGTCGAATGTTGTCAGCCTTGCTACCACAGCAACACCTGTGACACCACCGACGCCGCCGACACCGCCGACACCGCCGACACCGCCGACGCCGCCGACGCCACCGACGCCACCGACGCCGCCGACACCGCCGAGTGTTACAAAAGGAGGTAGTGGGGGGAGAAGTGTCAACTCGGGGAAAACTGTTAATAATACTGTTCCTCCTTCTCCGACTCCTTCTTCTCAAAAAGGAAATACCGATTCGATCGTCAAGAAAAATTTCTTTAGCGATATAACTCAACATTGGGCAGAAAAAGAGATTGAAGAACTTCATGGGTTATGTCATGTTGAGGGATATCCATCATTAAAAGATCCGAACGTCCGCCTCTTTAACCCTGACGTAAATG
>CAYQWK010000599.1:0-3383 GCA_964420805.1 uncultured Bifidobacteriaceae bacterium
CACGTTCTTCTTCGAGGACGATTTGATCTTCAACCGGCATTTCCGCACCAACACGCTCCATTGGCTTCCGCTCGAAAGACAGGCCTTTGATTTGGCCAGCTTTTACAATCCCGGCATCCGTGCCCGGGCCAGCCATCCGAAGGAGAGCTGGTTTGAGGCGGAACCGGGGGCCGTCTTCGGCAGCCAGGCCTTTCTTCTCTCCCGCCGCCTGATTGTTTCATGCCTGGCCCATTGGTGGGAAATCCCTGGCATGGGTGACATCAAGATTCCCGCCCTTGCCGCGCGGCTTCGCACACCCATCTGCTATCATCTCCCATCCCTCGTACAACACCGCGCCGCCCCGAGCGTCTGGGGCGGGTGCGCGCATCACGCCCGGGACTTCTCATTGAACTGGCTACATCCAACCCATCAACCCGCTGGTTCCATATGAAATTCCATCCGCACGGCAAATATCCGCACCCCCGTCTCTCGGCGGTCTGCTTCATTTTGTTTCCCAGCCAAGACCCAATAAGCACCATGAACACCATATTCAGCCCGAGAACCAACTCCAACTCCAGTTCAACAAAGGCGGCGGAGGCCGCTGGCGGCGGATCGCCGAAACCAAGCCTCAGCATCCACGGCCCGGACACGCTTGTTGCCACGTGTGACGCCGCAGGCCTTTCGGTCCCATACAAGGTGAAGCCACCCGCAGGACTCTCCGGTGGCTCCAGCGCGGCGTACCACTGGTCACTTGGCACTGGCACGGATGCCATAGAAATCGTTGGTGCCGATGACCAGCAGACGGTTCAAGTCCGAGCAAAACAGAACCATTTCAGTGCCGAGGTCGGAGATCAGATCCTCAAGTGTGCGTATTCCAATTCTGGTTACTTCGGCACAGCAGAATTCGCAATCACCGTGGCCAAGCCAGTCAGTGTTAGTGTCATTGCTATTGCTGCACCGACGCAGAACCCCGGCAGCATAGTCCGGCAGATTAACTACCAAATTCGCGATCAATTCACCAATGCGCTACAGGAAGTTTACGCGTTCACGGATGACAAAGGTGTTACAAAGAGGGCGCGTGTGATCAACCTCCTGGTCTCCGAGGTTTTGATAATACAAACACCACCATCCGCAGGGGCAGCACCAAAGCCCCATATTAACGGGACGGTTTACGACGGTGGACACTGCTATGATAATATTCTCAGCCCGACCGGAGTCACTTTGGTGAACAAGCAAACGATCTGGGTACATGTCCAGACGTGGACTCAGAACCAGCCCCCAGTTGGCAACTGCGTGGCGACGAACAAGATCACTCACACGGGAGAGAACAACATCGTCACACCCTGGGGGGCTGAATGACAAGGTTTTGGAGCATGCTGGGTGCGAGCACGTTGTTCACGTTGTGCCTGTCGCCTCGGCCTGCCTCGGCGACGATTTTGACCAATGTGTCGCTGGCCGAATTAGTCTTCCTGCTCAATCAGGACACACCGCTTCAGGTGAACCTGGAGCAGGATACGGATCGTCCGCCCGTGTCCTTCCAGGTGGACGACAAACTTCTGCCGGGGATGACGATTCGCGGGTTGAGTAGGTTGCTGGCTCCCGCAACCAACTACACGGTTGTGTCTCTGGAGCGCGTGCATGTGATTTGCCCACGCAATGGAAAGATGATGAACGGCGTGGCCTTTGGCGACCCGGCCCCCGCTTTGCGTCTGACCAATGCCCATCCGCTCGCCGCCTTTCAAAGTCTGGCCGACGCAGTGCCATTCTCATTTAACCTCCTTGAACCCTGTTGCTTCTCCGGGCCAGGCGCAGTCATGAGTGTGCAGTGGTGGCAGCCTGAACATGTCCGTCTCATTGATTTGGACACGCGCCAGTTGTCTGTACGTGAAGCGCTGTCCGCTATGTTTTGCGGTCAGCACAAGGCCTACTGGATCGCGTATCCAATCGACGCCAAGATCAATCCGCGTGTGCCGCCCACAACACGATTGGTGTACATGGACGTGTACACTACCAATCAGATACCTAGTTGGTCGGTGTATTATCACCGGACAGAGGCCTACCTGCGGGAGGTGCAGGAGCAGCGCCACAGGAGGTTGGAGAGGCTTGGCCTTCCAACCAACGCCACGTTTATCGAGGAGCAACAGGCCTTGGATCGGTTGAAGAAGTTCACGAACGCGCCTGCGAAACCACCTACTTCAGCCAAATGACAGGATTTGAATATGCAACAGCAACACCCGGCTGCATCATAAGCAGCAGACATATCCGCTCTGACCATCTGCATCCTTATGGCAGCCCCCTGCAACCGGCGCTGCGTGTGACGCTCACGTTTAACACATTCCCCGCCGATGGCCAGCAAATGACCGACTGGCTCGCAACGACGCCAGTCGGATTGGGCCATCAAGGACCGAAGACACAGAATATCCGGGTGTGGATCGGAGGACATGAGTTGAATCCGGCAATCAGCGGTCGGGTTGTAGAACTCAACAAACCCGGAACACAAACCAACACATTGGAGATTTCATGGCCATGACCAGGTCTATTCTCGTTTCTCTCTTCCATGCCTTTGCCGTGCTTGGATATTCCGGCGAGATGCCCCTGCGCGAGGCCATCTGGAGCGTGGGTCTGCAAACCGGCCAATATTTCTCCATCGAACATCATGCCGACACCCCTTTGCATTTTTGGACCAAGGTGGATGCACAGTCCGCCACCCAGGGAGTGCATGGTCTGGCGAGCGCACTGCGCCGGATTCAGCCGCGCACGGAAATCTTCCGGTCCACCGACCGCTCGAATGTCTGGCACATTGTGTGCCTGCCCGCGTCCGTCGCCAACCCGGTGACCCAGGCCGTAAGCATGACCTTTACCGGGCGGATTGGGATGATGTGGGGTGGCATCCTGCTGCCACTGCATGAGAAGGTGCCAAATGTCGATGCCCAGAGAACCACAGTGGTTGGCGAACCCTTCGATGACGGCACCTCGACGGCGGCGCTCGCCGTGACCAACAAAGCCGTCCGGGACATATTGACCATGGCGGTGGAGCTTGATGGTCACGATCGAATTATCTGGCGTTCCACCCTCGGTCGCGACGGCGTTTCTCGCGTCATGTTCTTCCACGGAAAGCTGCAAGGCACGAACGCGCCGAAGCCGGTGCCATAGAGAGAGTTTTTCAGCCGCTTGAACGCCCGGAACAAATCGCGAGCATCGCCACAGCCATTGACGGATCGGCGGAGAAGGGTCTCAAGCCAGACGGCCGCAATCGTCCGATGCGCGTTGGAAATCGCCTGGCCATGAAATGGTATTCTCTTTGGGCTTTGATCACGGCGCTGACCGGAACCGGTGGTGCCGCAGAAATCGTATCCGTCCGCCGCAACCATCTATGCGTCGGCGGCGAGAAGCGGCAGGCTGTG
>CAYQWK010000600.1:0-220 GCA_964420805.1 uncultured Bifidobacteriaceae bacterium
TTCGTCAGTCGTTGTGCCTTTTGCTTCATCTGGGTCGCCACGCGCCGGAGTTTGGACCCGCGCTTTGATGCAGTTGCCCGCACGCGCTTGCGTGGCGCTGCTTTCTTGACCGGCACGATGACGGCTTCCGGTTGGAGCACTGGATTGAACAATGGAGGAGTTTGTTTCTTCATGGATTCCTTTCTTGGGTTGATGCTGGAAATGAAAATGCCGGAGCAAC
>CAYQWK010000600.1:230-3381 GCA_964420805.1 uncultured Bifidobacteriaceae bacterium
GCGCCGACGCGCTCCACGCGCCGAGCAGGCCCAGGACAAGTAGCCCCACCACAATGCCGATGACCAAACGTCGCTGATCCATTCTACACCTCCAGGGTAGTCTGAGCAACCAGTGGCTGCTCCGGCTCCCGGATTGGTGGGTCAGATCGCCACCTTCTGCAACGAGCGCAGCGTGACGCGGACAGATTCGACTTCCTTGAGGGAAGCCTTCTTCTCCTTCTCCGCCGCCTTGATGGCTTCCATCGCCTCGCCGATCTCGCGCACGGTGTTCTTCAGCGTGTCGCGCAGCGCATCGAGACGTTCGAGCGCCTGCTTCAGCGGATCGGCCGTTTCGGTGGTGGGTTGGAGGTTGCCGCGCCGGGGCGGCGTCAGGGTGGTTTCGGGCATACGATTCCTTTCAGCCGTCGGGTTGGTTTCCGGCGAATCGGCGGACGGTGTCGCCGGTTTCGCGGCCTCAGCGGGCTGAGGAGATGGTTGGGCTGGAGGCGGGGTCAGCAACTTCACGACGCACTTGCGTCCGCCGTTGCTAAACAACACGACATCCTCCGGCGTGGTCAGGTGGATCTGATCCAGACCATAGCGCAGCGCCTGCACCAGCAAGTCGCGGTTAAGGCTCGCCGTAATGGGCGGACCTTCCACCGTGACGCTGGCAATTAACACTCGCGTCCAGTTGGTGTCTGACTTCGCCCGGCCTTCGAGATGCAGTTCACCCTTACTGATGGACAGACGGACGGGACGATTCTGGATGTCGCCACCGGGCAACTGCGGCGTCACTTCCAACATCTGCGCAACCGCCTCGCGGCTGAGTTGCAGGGTGGTGCCTTTGGTGGTCACTGTCGGCACGACGTTTTTCCAGTTCGGATAGTTCCCCTCAATCTGCTTCGCCGTGTAGGTCCACTGCGCTGTGCGCAACTGCACCCAGCCGAAGGATTGCTTCTTCTCCGCGTTCTGCACGGCCAACTGGCAGCCTTCATCAGTCACAAAACCTCCCCACGCCAGGAACTTGCTGTTGGGGATGATGACGGATTGCTTGAGGTCGAAGTTGAACGAGTTTGCGGCAAACAGAATGCGGCCGTTGGTGCCGACGATGTAATGCGCCTTCTTGTCGGTGACATCCACCCAGGCGCCATGCAACACCGGGCGGCTGGCATCATCGCCCGCGCATTGCAGTGCATCCTTCAGCGTCGCGCCAAACTGCGGATGCAGGGGCACGAGCGGCGCGGTGATCTTCGGGGCGGACTGCCACTCCTTCGCCTCGGGACAACTGATACGCTGTTCGATAGGACTGCCGCCGACGTGATACCGCAGCCGGATCTTGTCCTTGCCGTCCGGGATGAGGGTCAAGGATTCGCTGGAGCCTTTGATGACTTTGTTGAGCGCATCATACGGCACCAGCACTTCCACGGCTCCGCCGGGTTGCGCATCCTTGAGTTGATACGCGACGTGAGCATTGAGGTCGGTGGCTTCCAAGATGACCGCGCCTTGTGCGTTGCGCTGGACACGGACGGATTGCAGCACGGGGAGCGTGCGGGATTTGCCGATGAGTTTGCCGATACCGGGCAAAGCTTGTTTGAGTTCAGTGATGGGTAAGGTGATTTCAGATTTCATGGATTTGCTTTTGGGTTAATTGAGTGAAGCCGGCCATGTCGCGAGGACATGGCCGGCTTCGGGTTGAGGTCGGGGATTATTTGATGGTTTTGCCCACGGAGGGATGACGCTGCACTTCCGAACGGATGAAGGCTTTCAACTGCCCTTCGCACTTCAGGAAGAAGTCGCCGCCGACTCGCGTGAACTTGTGTGCCCGGTGCTTCGCCATTTCGAGGGCGAACTCCCGCACATTCTTCCGGTTCAACAGACGCACGCGCACGCGGCTCATACGTCGTCGGCCTCCGGGTCGACTGCCTTGAACTTCAACTGGCTGACGACGCACTCGGTCTGCTCCACGTCGTTCCGTTCGCCGAGATACACTGGCTGATACACGATCCCGCTTTCCGGAAATGCATACAGATAGCGGACCTCGACGACGCGCCCGACCACGGGGATGCGCTGATTTGGCGGAATGGTGACGTTGCCGGCCACCTGCCAGCCGTCCTTGCCGAGCAACCGGATCTCCACGCTGCGCTTGGCGTTGATCTTCGCGACTACGGCCGACAACGTGACGCGGAACTGATGCTTCAACTGACTGCCGCCGCTGTTCGGACGACCGGGTGTGTAAGGCGCATCCAGCCGCTTGAACACGATGCCTTCGCGACGGGCAGACTTGAGTTGATCCAGCCGGCGCTGCTTTTGCTCAGTGGTGAATGCCGTCTCGACGAAACGGATGGTCCGCTGTTGGACGGAGCCGAGCAGGTTCATCAAGTCAACGAGACGTTCGCGGTAGGACTTGGCCCGGATGTCCTGCCCTGCCAGCTCCAGCAGATCGAAGACGTGAAACACATCGCCAATGCTTTCACCGTCGAGGATGCAATCGCCGGGGAACAGTCGCACGGCTTGGAACACGGACTCCGGCAGTCCCACGACCAGGCCCTTCTTGTTGATGCCTTCGATGGCGGCGCCTTGTTTGCGAATGAGCAACCGGCGGCCATCGAACTTCTCCTGGGCGCAGTAATCATGGTCGCGGATCAGACGCGGCATGTCCGCTTCTTCGATGGGATTCAACAACTGCGGCAGCAGCCCCGAGGGTTGCTTGTCCGTGTTGCTGCCCTTGTAGGGTGTGCCGTCGGCACCGGGCGTGTAGCCCTTGTTCATCTTCTCCTTCACGAGCTTGTCGAAGATGCGCTTGGCGTCGTCGTAGCCAACGGGCTCGTTGGTCTTGGTGCCGGTGGTGAGGGTGCTGCCGCGCCGCCCGTAGGCGAACGTCACAGCGAACCGGTCTTTGCCAGTCGGCTCAATCGCGCACTGATAGACTTTGTCGGAGGAACCTTCGCGGTAATACAGCGTGATGTTGTCGGATGGAGTTACTGTAAGTGTCTTCATGGTTTTTATTTCGGACTGTTCATTGAAGTGCCGGGCGCACTGCCACGCCCGGCCGAAGGATGAAACGCGGAGGGCAGTGGCTCCGGTGGGTTGATGAAGATCGATTGGTTCGCGAGTTCAGATTTTAGTCGAGCGCAATTCGATGACACCGGGCGCGACGCAGATGACCTGGACG
>CAYQWK010000601.1:0-3347 GCA_964420805.1 uncultured Bifidobacteriaceae bacterium
CTCATCAACTGCGCGGGATTGAGTCGTTGATCCGCGGCGATTTGTTCGAGCTTCGCGACCTCCGCCACCACGACGGCGTCCGCGTCGCTGAACGCAGCGGCCAGTTCGGCCTGGAAGACGTTCCGGCGCGTGGTGTTCGAGCGCGGCTCGAAGACCGTCCAGATCTTCTGGCCGGGAAATTTTAGGCGGAGCGCCTTGAGCGTCTCCCGGATCGCGGTCGGGTGGTGGCCGAAATCATCAATCACCGTGACGCCGCCCATGATGCCCTTGACCTCCATGCGGCGCTTGATGCCGCGGAAGGTGCTGAAGGCGTCCTGGATTTGCTGGTTCTTCAGCCCGCAATGCTTCGCCGCGGCCACGACCGCGAGCGCGTTGCGCACGTTCAACTCGCCGACGAGGTCGATGTGGAACTTGAAGCTCGGAATCTCGAACTCCGACGCGGTGGGGCCGAGGCGCAGATTGAAGGCGCGCACCGCGTTTTCTTCGCCGAGGCCGAAGCGTTTCACCGGGCAGAAATTCACATTCAACAGCGGGGCGACATTCGGATCATCGCCGTTGGCCAGCAACAGGCCGTTGCGCGGCACCAGCCGGATGAAATGACTGAACGACTTTTGGATGGAGGCCAGGTCCGGAAAGATGTCCGCGTGATCGAACTCGAGGTTGTTGATGATGGCGACCTCGGGCAGGTAATGGACGAACTTGCTGCGCTTGTCGAAGAACGCGGTGTCGTACTCGTCGCCCTCGACGATGAACCAGCCGCCGTCCGTGAATCGCGCGCCCTGGCCGAGGTTGTTTGGAATGCCGCCGATGAGGAAGGAGGGGTTGAGCTTGTTGTGCTCGAAAACCCAGGTGAGCAACGACGTCGTCGTGGTTTTGCCATGCGTGCCGCTGACCACGAGCACGCGCTTGCCGCGCATGAAGAACTCCTTGAGCAGTTCGGGCAGCGAGCAGTAGCGCAGCTTGTGGTCGAGCACGGCCTCGACCTCCGGATTGCCGCGCGAGATGGCGTTGCCGATGACGACGAGGTCCGGCTTGTGCGAGAGGTTCTTCTCCCCGTAGGCCGGCATCACGTCGATCTTCCGGTCCGCGAGGAAGGTGGACATGGGCGGATAGACGTTGGTGTCGGAGCCGGTGACCTCGAAGCCCTTTTCTTTCATGGCCGCGGCCGCGGAGGCCATGGCGGTGCCGCAGATGCCGACGAAGTGAACGGAACGGATTTGATCAGAGAACATCGCGGCGGATTCTTGGGCTTGTGCGCGGCGACGCAAGGGAAAGATGCGGACAGGCAGGATCGACGGCGCATTCCGATGTTACAGGTGGCACTCGTCGCGCTGCGCCGAGTGGCGCCGCGCCTACCGCGCCCGCACGCGGGCGACGCCGGTCGTGGCCACGTTTGGATCAAGCACCGGCGCGTGAAAGGACCAGGCTTTTCCGCCGGCCAACGAAGGCGTGTAGTCGCCCGTTTCCCAGAGCAGTTCCCCGCGCGAGTTTCGCAACTCGATCTCGACGCGGAGGTCCTCCGCCGCGCGCCGCGACTGGTTGCGGACGATGCCCGTCACCGCGCCCGGCGAATTCTTACCCGCCCGATGCAACGCCACGCCTTCGACCGTCAGAGCCTTGCGTCCGGCGGAGCGCAAGACCGCCGCGGCAATGAGCAGCGCAAGTCCCACGCACGCCGTTGCCGCCAGCGGCAGCAGCAATCGCGAACGCGGGTGCGAGCGCGGGCGCGGCCGGCTTGCGGGCAAGGCCGGGGGAACATCCACGGCTGGCGTCAAAGGAACTGGGGCGGTCGCGTTTGGGATTTCGCCCGGCGCGCGGTCCGATCCGTCGCCGGGGTCCACGGCAAGAACCATCTCCTTGCCGCAATGGGGGCAGTTGATCACCGCGCCTGCGGCGTGGAGCGGGAATTCGACACGGCCCGCGCAGTGCGTGCAGGCGCATTTGCGATGGCCGGTCTCGCTCACGGCCACCGCGGTTCTTTCCCGAGCAGATGCCGCACGAAGAAATCCGCCCGCCGGCGTTTGCCGTAGGGCGTTTCCGCCGAGCCGTGTCCGCCGCCGGGCACGACGAGCAGTTCGTAGTCCTTGTCCGCCTTCACCAGCGCGCTGGCGACCTGCATGGTCGAGGCCGGGTCCACGTTGCGATCCATTTCGCCGACCACGAGCAGCAGCTTGCCGCGCAGCTTGTGAGCGTCGGTCACGTTCGAGTTGCGCGCGTAGCTTTCATCGACCGGCCAGCCGAGCCACTGCTCGTTCCACCAGATCTTGTCCATGCGGTTGTCGTGGCAGCCGCAATCGGAAACGCAGACCTTGTAGAAATCCCCGTGGTCGAGCATCCCGCGCAGCGAGTTTTGTCCGCCGGCCGAGCCGCCATAAATGCCCACGCGCGTCAGGTCCATCTCGGGATGCTTCGCCGCCGCGGTCTTGATCCACGCGACGCGATCCGGAAATCCGGCGTCGGCCAGATTCTTCCAGCACACGTCATGGAACGCCTTCGAGCGGTGGCTCGTGCCCATGCCGTCCATTTGCACGACGATGAAGCCCAGTTCCGCCATTTCGAGGTGGCCGGACACGGTGGAAAACTTCTTCGGCGCGAAGGCGCTTTGCGGGCCGGCGTAAATATTCTCGATCACCGGATATTTCTTCCTCGGGTCGAAGTTCGTCGGGCGGACAATGACGCCGTGAATGTCGGTCACGCCATCGCGGCCCTTGGCCACAAAGCGTTCCGGCGCGCGCCAGCCGGTCTTCAGCAAAGCGCTCGCGTCGCCGCGCTCCAGCACGCGGACGAGTTTGCCCGTGTCGGCCCGGCGTAATTCCGTCACTGGCGGCAAATCGACGCGCGAATACGTGTCGATGATGAACCGGCGGTCCGGCGAAAACTCGATGGCGTGCGTGCCGTCGCCTTCGGTGAGCAGCGTCAATCCGCTGCCGTCGAAATTCACCCGCGCGAAGTGAACGTGATACGGATCCTGGCTTGGAATGATCCCGCCGGCGCGGAACCAGATTTGACGCTTCTCCCGGTCCACGCGCTCCACGCCGCGCACCACCCAGTTGCCGCGCGTGACCTGGTTCTTCACGCGGCCCGTCTTCGCGTCGTAGAGATAGAGGTGGTTCCAGCCGTCGCGCTCGGACATCCAGAGCAGTTCGCCCGTGTCGTCCAGCCATTCGAGGAAGAACTTCCCGCTGTAGTCGATGAACGTCTTGCTGCGCTCATCGACGATGGCGCTGGCGGCGCCGTTCGTCGCCATGGCAACAATCCGATAAACCTGATGCCCTCGCTGGTTGTAGCGGAAGGTGAAGCGCGACGAGTCCTTATCCCAGCGCACGTCCATGCGCTCGCTTTCGGTG
>CAYQWK010000602.1:0-3347 GCA_964420805.1 uncultured Bifidobacteriaceae bacterium
TGTATCAGTTGAGCGATTTTCAGCGCGGGGTGTTGAACTCGGCGCGCACGGCCCTGAGCGGCACGGCGGCGGCGCAGGAGCAGTTCACGTTCGATCCCACCGGGAACTGGAACGACTACGTGACCAAGGCCAATGGTTCCACGACGCTGGACCAGGCGCGCACGCACAACATGGCCAACGAACTGACGGAGATCGACAGTTCAACGTCACTGGTGGGGGAGGACGCGGCCGGGAACATAACCAGGGTGCCGCAACCCGGCAGTTGGTCCGCCGGCTACGATCTCAAGTATGATGCGTGGAACCGGCTGGTGGAGGTGAAGTCCGGCAGCACCACCGTGGCCGTGTATCGCTACGACGGCCTGCACCGCCGGGTGACGAAGCAGACGGGGAGCGACACGCGGCATTTCTATTACACGGACCAATGGCAGATCATCGAGGAACGGTTGAACACCAGCAGCAATGCCGACCGGCAGTTCGTGTGGGGCATCCGCTACATCGACGATCTGGTGCTGCGCGACCGGGACACGGACGCCAACGGTACGATGGACGAGCGGCTTTACGTGATCCAGGACTATTTCCAGCCCACGGCGGTGATGGATACCGGCGCAGCGGTGCTGGAACGCTACGGCTACACCGCCTTTGGCGAATGCCGGGTCATGACCGGCAGCTTCGGCAACCGGACCTCCTCCAGCTACGACTGGGAAACCCGCTACGGCGCGTACCGGTGGGATGCCGAGACCAGCCTGTGCCAGGTCCGTCACCGCTACCTCCATCCGGGTCTCGGCAGATGGGTGACGAGGGATCCGATTGGGTACAAGGCGGGCTTGAACCTCTATCGTTACGTCAAGAACTCGCCTTCCAACTACATTGACCAGTTTGGGCTATCTAATGTCGCAACACCCGAACCGGTCATGGATCGCCCGGCTCGCCCGGTTCGACCAACTCCCAAACCCGGCCCAGGACCAACCGGCGGAGGCGCAGCCCCATGGTTGTTGATCGCGTATGTTGTGGGAGACCTGCTCGCCGAGTTAATCGACGTCGTTTCGGAAGAATGCTATAGAACGGACCCAACACCGCTGCCCCTCCCAACCCTTCCAATGCCAGGCCCGCAGCCTCCCGTGCCGGGTTTGCAAAACACTGCGCCTTGTGTTGCAGTTTCTCCATACACATTTGAATGCAGATCGCAGCGTGGAGATGGAAATGTTTCATATGACCACATCTTAGATATGGTATATGAGCGAAATCCAGATGCCCGACGGAATCGGACCGCGCTTTGTGCTGAGTTAAAGGCACTGATGCAAGAGCTGCGCGACGCCGGTGATATGGTGAATTATGGTAAAGCGAAATCAACATGGAAAGAATGGTGCCGCGAAGAATGATAGATGGTATTTTGCGCGTTTAATATTTCTCGCGGTTCCATGGAAAAAGCGAATTGTATCCGCTACGAAGGGGATCGCCTTCATCAGGCATTTTCTTATTAGCGCTTCCAGTATGAGATCAGCCATTCGTAAAGCAGAACGCATTCTTGTGGTGTGCGACGATCGTAGTGGGCGAGGTAGGCTTAATGGGCAGAGAATCGAATTCAGGAGAATCGGCATCATGAACATTGAACCGCTTTTCGAAAAACTCGACAGCGGAGTCGAGTTGTTTGAAGAAACCAAAGCTAACATAACGGTTCGGGAAGCAATGCGCCTAAGTATGCCACCAAAAACACGCAAGCGCCTGATGAGGCAGGTTCGGCGGAATACGAATCAACCACTGTTGGATGTGTTTTGGGGCAATGACTTCGGTTCGCTCTGACATTTTCATTCTGTTTGACTGATGAACAACCAACTGAACCGCATTGGGGCCTTGGTGGATGATGACACGGGGCAGACGCATCTGGCCGGGTATGTGTACTTGGGCATCAACCGCACCACGCAGGTGGATTTCCCAGAGCCAGGCGCGAAGTTCACCTGGATCAAGCAGGGCACTGAGCCGGACGGCGATGGCGGGGACCAGTACACGGGCTGGGACCGTTTTGGCCGGGCCATCGATCTGCGCTGGATCAAGAACAGCAACGGGGCGGAGTTGGAGCGATTGCAGCACGGCTACGACCGGGCCGGGAACCGGCTTTATCGTGCGAATCTCGTCGCGAGCAGTTCGGACAAGCAGGATGAGTTGTACAGTTATGACGGGCTGTATCAGTTGAGCGATTTTCAGCGCGGGGTGTTGAACTCGGCGCGCACGGCCCTCACCGGCACGGCGGCGGCGCAGGAGCAGTTCACCTTCGATCCCACCGGGAACTGGAACGAGTACGTCACCAAGGCCAACGGTTCCACCACGCTGGATCAGTCGCGCACCCACAACAAGGCAAACGGACTGACCCAGATCGACAGTTCAACGTTACTGGTGGCGGAGGATGCGGCGGGGAACATGACCAAGGTGCCGCAACCGGGTGATTGGTCCACCGGCTATGATCTCAAGTACGACGCGTGGAACCGGCTGGTCGAGGTAAAGGACGGCAGCACCACCGTGGCCGTGTACTGCTACGACGGCCTGCACCGCCGGGTGACGAAGCAGGTTGGCAGCGACACCCGGCATTTCTATTACACCGACCAGTGGCAGATCATTGAGGAACGGTTGAACAGCGGCACCACCGCGGACCGGCAGTTCGTGTGGGGCCTCCGCTACCTTGACGATCTGGTGCTGCGCGACCGGGACACAGACGCGAACGGCACGATGGACGAGCGGCTTTACGTGATTCAGGACTATTTCCAGCCCACGGCGGTGATGGACACCAGCGCCACCGTGCTGGAACGCTACGGTTACGCCGCCTTTGGCGAATGCCGCGTGATGACCGGAACCTTCGGCAGCCAGACCTCATCCAGCTACGACTGGGAGACCCGCTACGGCGCGTATCGGTGGGATGCGGAGACGGGGCTGCATCAGGTGCGCTATCGCTATTTGCATCCCGGCATTGGAAGGTGGGTGATTCAGGATCCGATTGGATACGAAGAGGGGTACAATTTATATCAATACGTATCAAACTCGCCGCTTACGGCGATTGATCAGTTTGGTCTTCAAGGCTTTGTGCTTGAAATTCCCCCAATTTTCTTTGAAGAGCCCCCAGTTCTTCCACCGCTCGGTCCGGTGGCTGTTCGGCCGGTTGGAGTCCCTGCGCCTCGATCCCCCGGCGTCTCTTATCCCCGCGAAGGCCCATTCCCACCTCAAGGCACAGTGGAGAATCCATTTCGGCCAGGAAGTTTTGGCCGCATAAGTCCAGACGGCGGTTTTAAGGAGTGTTGGCGGTTCGACAAAGGTGATGTCACAAAGCCGGGTTGGCGTGGAATCGACCACTTTCACTA
>CAYQWK010000603.1:0-3345 GCA_964420805.1 uncultured Bifidobacteriaceae bacterium
CGTGCAGGATGTTCAGGCTGAACTCCTGCACCTTGTTGGCCAGCCAGCGGTTGGATGGAACGAACGCTTTCTCCGGTTTCTCCAATCGCACGCCCGTGATGTTCGTGCGCCCGGTCCCCTCCACGATCAACTTTCCGATGCGGCACCGGCGGCTATTGTCCTCGTCGCCCAGCATTCGCTGGCGGCCGCGGCTTTTCGGATCAATCAAGGCCGCGAGGATTTCGTAATCGCCGGGGGGGATGTTTGTCGGGATGTCGATGGCCCAATCGCCGCCCGTGACGACACGGCCTTGCCAGCGGTTGGAAACGAGGTTCGGCGCTCCGCCGGCGCTGAATTCTGTCATGGCGCGCCGGCCCGGAGTGGGCCGAGAGAAGGTGTAGGTCACTGCGAGTTCCCTCACGAAGGGTTGTTGCGCATCCCAGTTCGACACCAGCTTGAACCGGCGCGGCCCGAGAATCTCGATTCGCTCCGCCGTGGGAGTGATTGGCAGCGGGGCGTTCGGGTTGTGGCCGCGACCGTTCACGTAGAATTTTCCCGGCGCGCGTGATTGCTCGGCGATGGCGTCCCCAAGGCGTTCGATGCTGGATTCCGTCGCGCCCTTTTTCGCGAAATAGCCGAACTGGGGCAGACGACGGCCTTCAACCTGCCAGTCGGTTTCGCCGCGATTGACGAATACGCGAGCGCCGGATTTCCATGTCACAACCGGATGCTGGAGATCGCCACCGGCGAATTCGACCTGGGTGATGTCGTCCATCGCAATGCCCTCGATGAAGTCCTGCGCAAGCCAGTGTTTGCGCACCGCGCCGCGAACCATGCCGCTGAGGTCGATCATCAGATCGTGGCCGGTGAGGATTTCCGCGCTGAGGTAATCATCACTCTCGATGCCGTGGTTCTCCCGGCTGCGCCCGCCCTCGTAGCGGCCCGGATAGCCGACGCCATGGAGACTGAAGCGTCGATGATGCACCGCGTCGAGCCACGGCACACGCGCCCATTCGCGACAGGCGACTTGATTGACGAATGCGGCGCCCTTTGGCGCAAGCTGGAGGAACTGGCAGTCCGCGCCGTCGAGCCAGCCGATGAGTTGGTCGCTGCCGGCCTCGCTGGTGGTGGGCGCGTTGTTGCCGCAGGACCGGCGGATGTGGTCGAACGCCTCGCCCCAATGCCGTTGCGTTTCGAGCTTCGAGTGCTGGTTGCCGAACCGGTCCTGAAAATCCATGCACTGCATCGACGTGAACACGTCCACGAACGACGCGCTCGGCTTCAGCGCGGGAACGATCATTTCCATGTTGCGGCGGAGGAACGGCATGATGTGGTCCGGCCGAAATTGGTAGCTCTGCGCCTGCCGCCCCTCGTTGTTCCACGCCCGGCGCGGCCGTCCATCCGCGAAGGTGACATGATCGTAGCTGAAGCCGGTCGCGTCCGGGTAGATGTCGATGTAGTTGTCGTGCAGGCCCCACAGCGCGCCCCGCTGCGCGCACAGTTCACCCAGTGCGCGCAATTCCTCCAGCGTGCCGTTTGCGGGCAGCGGCGGGAAGATGTCCGGCAGCCGGTAATCGTACCCCCAGCGTTGCCAGGCATGCATGATCACGAGCGAGTTCGTCAGCCCGTAGTCGAAGCAACGGCGGAGCTTCGCGGTGTCGTCCGCGTACTTGCCGCCCCAAATATCGAAGACGAAACGCCCCGCCTTGCGCGCCACCGCTGGCGCGGCTTTCTTTTCCGAGAGCGGGCGGAACTTCAACGCGCAGTCGAACGCGCCCTTCACGCCCGGCACGAACGTCAACGTCGAGTTCGGATGCGTCTGCAACTGGTAGATCCGGTTTGGTGGATCAACCCGCAGTGCGTCCACCGGTGTGTCGCTCGCCGTGAGCATGGAAACGCCGCCCGCGAAATCGAACCCGACATGGCTGCTGGCGAGGTTGTGCCCTCCCGCCGACGCACGGAAGGGCTCCGGGTTTGCGACGCAATAGCCGTGGCCGTAAAACACCCGGTCCGCCTTCTGGTCGAACGGCCCTGCGCCGAGCAACGAGATTGGCTCGGCGGATTCAATCTTCACGCGCAAGCCGGCGCTGTCGGCCCACACGGTGGCGGTCAGCGTGAGATCACGACCGTCCGCTGTTCCGCGGTGCAGGATGCGTGTCCGGCCGGCGGCGTCGGTTGTCGCCCCGCCAAACTGGCAGGTCGCGCCAGACGGCCACTGGCCCAGGGGTTGGTCGCGAATGGAAACCTGGATGCCGTCCATCACCACGGCGCGCTTCGCGTCGCCGAAGGCAATCGCGGAATCGACAATCCCATTGGGACCTGGAATCAGCGCGGCCCGGCAGCCATCGGCGAGTCGGAACACGAGTTCGTTCGTGCCGGCGGCTTTGCCGGTGATGACGATTTGCCGCGCGCGTTCCGCAAGTTTCGCCTTCTCGGCGGCCGCGAGGATTCTGGGCGCGTTGCCCGCGAGGATGACGGGATCGCCCCAGTAGGCCGAGTCACACGCGGTGTTGTTCTTCGGGCCGGGATGGCATTCGAGGCGCAGGAGAATTTCCCGCCCGGCCAGCGCGCTCAAATCCGCCTCGCCGGGCAGCCACGTCTTCGTGTCCGTGTGGCGCTCGAACAATTTCTTGTCGTCTGCCCACACGCGGAAGGTCACGCCGTCGCTGGTGCCTTCCTTGGGCGTACTGTCGCGGATGGCGTTGAAGAACGTCAGGCGCAACGGCGTGGTCGCCGGCAGTTTTAGCCGGTATTCGGCGAACACCGTGCCCGCGCGCGGCGCATAGGGCGGGTGCATCTGCAACGCATTGCGGTTTTCGCCGCCGCGGGCCATTGGGCCGCGGCTGAACGACGCGCGCGAGGAAGGGACGGTGCCGGACCATCCGGCCGGCTCGAAAGTCGCTTCGCCGCCGGTGTAGGCCCAGGCCACGCGCTGTGTTTTCAATGCGGTCAGGGCCAGCGCGCCGGACGACGGGACGGACGCAACGGTGAATGGTTTGTTCGTGCCGGTCGCGGATTGCGCGGCGGAAAAGTCCGTTTCAAATATCTGCACCGCATGGACCACGACGCGGTTGCGCTGATGGTTGAACTCCGCGTCCACATGGACTGGGTAATGCGCCGAGTACGTTCCGGGGCCACAGGCGATTTGAAACAACGCGGTGGCCGTTCCTCGCGGTGGAACCGTGACTCCTTTCGCGGCTTCGCCAATCGCGCGCGTGTCGTCGATCAAGCGCATCTGGACCTTCACCGAGAGCGCGGTGCCGGAAGAATTCGATAGCGTGACCAGGACTGGGCGCGGCGTGTTGAAGTTCGTCACCGTGGACATGGGCGGCGTGGTGCAGGGGCGCCAGGAGCTCACCGTGCGGG
>CAYQWK010000604.1:0-3330 GCA_964420805.1 uncultured Bifidobacteriaceae bacterium
GCGCCTCATCGTGGCGGGTGATGGGGCGACGCTGCGGTTGTTGGAGGATAAGGGCCGTTTTTTGGAACAAGTGCCTGCGGGAGTGCGCCGGCATCGCTTCTGCCGCGTACGCACTTGGGTGGAATTTGTAGCAGCCTGCGAGGCACTGGAGCGAGACGGTCTGCCTGGGTGCTTCAAACCGGCCTCCAGCACTTTTGGGCTGGGTTTTCATGTCCTGGATGAAGGCATGACTCCACTGAAACGGCTGCTGCGCAGCGAGGTTCACCGTATTTCCAAAAGCGAGCTGCGGGCAGTCCTGGAACCGGCGGAGACCTTCCCCGAGCTGCTGGTTATGGAGTATCTGAGCGGTGCGGAATTCAGCGTGGATGTGCTGGCCGAGGCAGGAGAGGTGAAGGCGATGGTCTGCCGCCGGAAACCGCTTAATGGGCGAATTCGCATCGGTGGCACCTCGCGCACGGAATTCGTTGCCGAAGGTGCATCGCAGGTAATAGCGCGTGAGCCTGAGGTGGAGGAGATGGTGCGCGTGCTGGTGGCGCATTTTCATCTCGGTGGGCTTCTCAATGTGCAGTTCCGCTGCCGCGCGGAGTGCCCTGAGCAGCCGTGCCTGTTGGAGATCAACGGACGTATGTCCGGCGGCCTGCCCTATGTGGGCCTGTCCGGTCTGAATCTTCCATTGCTGGCGGTGAAGGCTGCACTGCGTGGCGTTGGCGATCCCTGGCCGGAGATGCCTGAGCCTCGGCTGCCACTGCGCGTGCAGGAGCGCTCGGAGATGTTTGTGATGCCTGACCTCCGCAAGCCGCAAGCCACCGACTGGCTTTCCCACGCGGACGACAGCTTCGAGGCACGCCTCTCCGGCGGGAGCTTCCGATTTGCGATGAGCAAACAGGAGGTGCCTTTGCGTGACCTTTGTGATGTGGCGCTGCGGCACAACTCACGGCGCAGGTTTCTCTTTGTCAGCAAAGTCCTGGGTCGCCACTGGCCGGTGCGTCCAGCCAACTTGCGTGAAGTGGCGCGCAGGCTCGCGGAAAAGCTCGCTTCGAAGCTCATCAAAGAAGGTCCGGTGATCTTCATCGGCATGGCAGAGACGGCGACCACGCTGGGGCAAGCGGTGTTCCGCGAATGGCTGGCGCTCGGCGGGAGCGGCCTCTACATCGAAAGCACACGCAGACGCACTGGCGGGCCGTTGGCCTTTGAATTTGCCGAAGCGCACTCGCACGCGACGGCCCATGCCGTGCATCTGCCTAGCGCGCAGGAAGATCCGCGCGGTTGGTTTCAAACCGCAGCACAAGCAGTCATCGTAGATGATGAGGCCACGACGGCCCTCACGGCTGCGGCGCTGGCAGAGCAGTTCCGTCACTGGCGTGGTGGTGATCCATCGCTCGCGGTGACCCTGGCCGTGCTTCTTTCCTGGCATAGTCAGTCAGCGGCAAAGTCACACGGGTTGGCCGGGATCGAGAGTCTGGCGGAGGGGGCCTTCGAGTTTCACACGCAGGCCGAACTTTCCACGCCTCCTGTCGTGCAGCATACCCTGGATATGCAAGTGACCGCGCGGCGCGGAGTGCGACACGGTACCATCTGCCAGGAGATGCTACCGGGGCATTGGCAAGTATCCGCACGACATGGCGAGCGTGTGTTGGTCATCGGCCAGGGCGAGTATGGTTTTCAGCCTCTCCTGTTGGCGGAGTGGCTGGAGCAGCAGGGAGCCTCCGCATGGGTGCAGACGACCACGCGCTCGCCCATCCTCCTCGGTGGGGCGATCCAGCATGTGCGCCGCTTTCCTGCGCTGTCGGGAGAGGGGCATGACGAGCATCTTTACAATGTGCCGCCGGATCATGACTATGATCGTGTGCTGCTGTGTCTGGAAGACAGCCCACCTACGCTAGATCATCCGATCTGGCAGGTGCCTGGACTGGAGGTGCTGGCATGAGCGCAGACTTAATGACTGAAACGCACGACTGGGTGGCCACAGATTTGGATGGCACGCTTTTCTCTCGTCACTGGGCGGGCGTGGGAGCTGTGCCTGGCACATGGCGGGAAATCGGTGATGGCAGCTCACGGCGAGAGCCCTCAAGCTGGGTGCGACCTGAGACACACCGTCTGCTGCTAGCGCTCTCGAGTGCAGCCTGCATCGTGCCGGTGACGGCTCGTGATGAGGCATCGTTTTCGCGAGTGGCTGTGTCTGGACTGTGCCTCAGCGGTCCGGCTATTTTAGCAAATGGGGCCATCGTGCTCGGCCCAGACGGTGCGCCGGATCAGGAATGGGTGGCGCGTGTTTCCCATGTGCTCGCCCCGTGGCAGCAGCGCCTGGAGCGGCTGTGTGAGGTCTTCATTCAGCGCAGCGGTCACGCCGCCCGCCCGCGCCTAGTGGCTGGTCCGGCGGAGCTGTCTGCCTATCTCGTGGCGAAGGCTCCCGAAGGCTGGTGGGATGGCGCGGAAGGCACCACTTTACTCGCTGAAATGGCTGCTGAGGGGACTGCGGGGTGCTGTGTGGCAGTGCTCGGCAATGAGCTGCAAATCCTGCCGCCAGGACTGGGCAAAGCTGCGGCAATGCAGTTCGTTCAGCAGCAATACTTTGGTGGGCAGGCTCCACTGCTCTGCCTCGGGGATCAGTTACCTGATCTCGCCTTCATGAGTTTGGGCGGGCTGCTCGCCACACCGGCTGGATCACCCTTGGTAGAACTTTGGAACTCATGAACAGCCCTCTGGATTCCGCTCCCTTCTCCGGCAGCTATGCGCCAGATGATGTGACTTTTCTCCTGCGCCGCTTGCGGCTGGAGACGACCCCGCTGGAACAGCGTGAGCAGAAGATCCAAAGCGGCCACAGCCATTACAGCGAGATGATCGGTCCCGAGGACGCACCCACACGAGAGCGGCTGCGCTTATTCCGCGAATGCTTGGTGACGAATGGAGCGCGCATGGCTACAGACATCGTCACTCTCGCGGACGCGCTGGCTGCCTCCGTTGTGGGCGGAGAACTTACCATTGTCTCCATTGCCCGCGCAGGCACACCTGTGGGTGTCTTGTTGCTGCATCGTCTTCGGCAGATCGCACCCCATCTGCGTCTGTCACATTACTCGATCTCGGTGATTCGGGATCGCGGAACAGACCTAGTAGCCCTGAGCTGGATCATGTCACGTCATGCGCCTAGCAGCCTACGCTTTGTCGATGGCTGGACGGGTAAAGGCACCATCGCGAAAGAGCTGCAAGGCTCCCTCTCGGCATGGTCAGAAGCGCCCACAGAATTGCACCCCGGCTTGTGGGTGCCGCTGGATGTGTGCGGGGTCGCCACCTTTGCCGCCAGCAGCCAAGACTATCTGATCCCCTCCACAC
>CAYQWK010000605.1:0-3317 GCA_964420805.1 uncultured Bifidobacteriaceae bacterium
GCGCAGTGGCCATCGCCCGCCGCCGCGACCCGGCCGCCGACCACGCGGCGCAGGCCACGGTGATTTATCCGCTGCAACGGGATGGCGCTCCGGATCTTGGGTCAAAGAAGCATGCGGCCGCGTCCGGGCAAAACACCGCCAAATAATCCGTCAACTCGGCGCACTGCCGAGGCGCCGCCACGAGTAATCATGATCACTTACCGCACCGGCAACGACCTTGACCTCGACGCCGTGATTGAACTTTACCGGGCCTCAACGCTCGGCGAGCGGCGACCCATTGACGACCGCGACCGCATGGACGGGATGTTGCGCGGAGCCAATCTGGTGATCACCGCGTGGGACTCTAATTCTTTGGTCGGAATTTCGCGCGCGTTGACGGATGGATGCTACGTCACCTATCTGTCGGATCTTGCCGTTCGCGTTTCGCATCAACGGCGCGGCATCGGCCGGGAGTTGATGCGTCGCACGCAGTCTGCCGTCCCGCGCGCCCAAATCATCCTGCTCGCCGCGCCCGCCGCCGAGAGCTATTACCCGCACGCCGGTTTCACCCACCATCCGCAGGCTTGGGTTTTGAAACCGGAGGAATCCATCCAATCATGAATGCTGAAGACCCGAAGCAACCGCTGCCCGAACAGGACGAGGAACTCGTGCATCTCGACGACCGCATCGTCGGCAAGGCATTTGCATGGTCCGCCGTGGCCTTCTTCGCCATCGTAGTTGCCGTGATTGCCGCATTGGTCTATGCGCGGCGCACAAAACCGAAGGAGGCGCCCAAGGTCACGCAGCTTTCCGCGCCCGTCGCCGCGCAGGCCAAGGCCGCCGAGATGCCCGTGGTGAAGTTCACCGACGTTACTGCGGAAGCCGGCGTCAGGTTCGTCCACTTCAACGGCGCGACCGGCGAGAAGCTCCTGCCCGAGACGATGGGCGGTGGCGTGGCGTTCTTCGATTTCGACAACGACGGCGCGCAGGACCTGATCTTCATCAACGGCACCTCCTGGGCATGGGACTCCGCGAAGGCTCCAACACCCAGGCCGACCGCCGCGCTTTATCGCAACGACGGCAAAGGGCGCTTCACCGACGTGACCGCCGGCTCCGGCCTCGACGTGAGTCTTTACGGGATGGGCGTGGCGGTCGGCGATATGGACAACGACGGGTTGACGGATCTGTTCGTGACCTGCATAGGCGGCAACCGGCTCTTCAAGAATCTCGGGGGCGGCAAATTTGCCGATGTGACCGCCGCCGCCGGCGTGACCGGCGATGAGGCGGAATGGAGCGCCGGCGCGGCCTTCCTAGACTACGACAACGACGGCAACTTGGATCTCTTCGTCGGCAACTACGTGAAATGGTCGCGGGAAATCGACGCCGAGGTTGGCTACAAGATCGACGGCAAGACACGCGCCTACGCACAACCGATGAATTTCGAGGGATCCTTCCCGCGCCTCTACCACAACGAGGGGAGCGGAAAATTCCGCGATGCATCCGCCGGGGCCGGCGTGCAAGTGCGCAACAAAGACACCGGCGTTCCTATTGCCAAGGCGTTGGGGGTCTCGCCAGTTGACCTCGATGGCGATGGATTCGTGGATATTGTGGTGGCGAACGACACAGTGCAGAACTTCGTCTTTCACAACCAGCGCAACGGCACGTTCAAGGAGGCTGGCGCGCTGTGCGGCGTCGCCTTCGACAACAACGGCAACACCCGCGGCGCGATGGGAATCGACACCGCGAATTACCGGAACGATGCGGCGCTCGGAATCACCATCGGCAACTTCGCCAACGAAATGACCGCGCTTTATGTCTCGCAGCCCGGCGCGTTGTTCTTCACCGACGAGGCGATTCCAGAGGGCATCGGCCCTGCCAGCCGGTTGCTGCTCAAGTTCGGCATCTTCTTCTTTGATTACGATCTCGACGGCCGGCTCGACGTGCTCTCGGCCAACGGACACCTCGACGAGGAAATTGTGAAGTTGCAGAAGAGTCAGAGCTACCGTCAGCCCGCGCAGTTATTTTGGAACTCCGGCGCAAAGAATGGCGCGACTTTCGTGCCGGTGGACTCGCGGCACGCCGGGACGGATCTCTTCAAGCCCCTCGTCGGCCGCGCCTCCGCGTTCGCGGACATCGATGGCGACGGGGATCTCGACGTGGTGCTCACGCAGACCGGTGGCGCGCCCCTGCTGCTGCGCAACGAACAGTCACTCGGCCATCACTGGCTGCGCGTGAAGCTAGTCGGATCGAAATCCAACCGCAATGCCTACGGGGCGAGGGTGCTGTTGAAAGCCGGTGGCCAGACCCTCACCCGGGAGGTCACCGCCACGCGCAGCTACCTCGCGCAATCGGAATCCGTTCTCACGTTCGGCCTGGGAACAAACACGGCCGTGCAGTCGCTCGAGGTTCTCTGGCCCGGCGGCACGAAGCAGGGCGCAACCGTGTCCAGGATCGACTCGACGGTCGTGGTGACCGAGACGCCGTGAGCGGCCTATGAATCTGGAAATCCCGATGCAACGATTGCGACGGCCGCATAAATTTCGCAATTTCCATTAGACTGAAACCTAGCAACTGCGGTAATCGTCTCCCGCATTCGATGAAACGCGAAACATACATATCAACCAATCGCTGTCCGGCGACGGCGTCCGCAAAGGCGGATGGCTTGGGCTGGTTCAGAATCGGCGATATGGATTGCCCCGTGCGGCGGAGTTTGCCGCTGAAGAACCTCGCCGGACAATTTCCGGCGCATTTGGAGGCAGGCAGGTAAAGGAACGAACAACGATCTCCCACCCTGCCCACCTCGTGTAGGCAGGGTTTTTTATTTTCCAAAAGGACGCGGCGGGCCGCGTGGAAGAAAGGTCAGCGAACTGTGAACGAAGACAAAGCGACGTCTCGATGATGTCCACCGACAGAAGATTGATTATGGCGCAAGGAGGCCGAGGCCTCCAGTCGGAGGTCCACGCCCATGCGGCCCGGACCGCCGCGCCAGAACGGTTTGAACAGCTTTTACATAACAAGGGCTTCGGAGGAGGTGTGCCCCCAAACACCGAAACAGCCGCCGTGAATCCGCGGGCTGGGGTCTGACCGACCGCCAGGAGGTGTTTGTTCTTTGTTGAAATGGCAGGGCCGGGGCGTGATGCCCCGGCCCTTTACTTTGGCTGGCCTATGGGGGCGGTAGCGCGAGCAGACGCGTTCCCCTCGACTGTCACCGTGCCGGTTTCCCATCTGGTTGAGGCTTGAATGTCGTTAGGGTGAGAGCCGTGGCGCGGTGAAGCCGCGTTCCTGTGCGCCTGAAATGGCGCGAAGACAGAACGGTGGAAGTCCGTTCCCCTGCGGCG
>CAYQWK010000606.1:0-3302 GCA_964420805.1 uncultured Bifidobacteriaceae bacterium
CTTAATTTCCGCGCCGTCATGCTCATGCGGCGCACCGTGGCAATGCTCTGTTTCGCGGCTCTCCTGACCGCGCCTGGCTCCATCCCCGCCCGCGCCTCCTCGTTCCAGATTTTCTCCGTCGTCTATTCGCAAGTGGTTTCAAACCTGGCCGCGCTCGAACAAACCGCGAATTTCTCGAATCCGTCCAACCGCCACGCCCGCGCCGTGCTGGTGGCCGCGCGCGACGCCATCATTGATCCGGACCTCACGGACGAGCGCGTACTCGCGCGGTTGATCGAGGTGTTCGGCGCCGAAAGCGCCTACGCCGCGTGGCTGGACCTGGCCGCCGCCAATGCCCGCGCCGCCGTCCTGGGACGTTACCAGGCGCTGGGCGAGCGCATCGATTTGCTGCCGCCCTCGACCCGCGCCAACCGCGTGCAGACCCGCTTCGCGCAACTGGCCGGCGACCTCGCAGCGTTGAACGCCGCCGTTCACGCCGCCGAAATCTCCACGCAACTCGCGCCGTTTGGGAACAAGGTCGAATCCGTGGCGAAGCTGGTTGCCGCCGCCGCCGTGATGCCCCGCCCGCGCGTGGGCGCGAACGCGGTGCGCGCGACGATCAACGGCCGCCGGTTTGCCGCATCGGGGTTCGGCGGGCACTCGCCGAACATCTTCGAGGTGACGCAGCCCGAGCCGCTTTATCGCAGCGTCCATTGCCGCGTAGTGGACGTGGGTCAGGTGCTGAGCATCTCGCTGCCGGTCGTCACGGCCCAACCCCGTTACGACGTGAATTCCGGGCTGGCCCTCATCACCCATGTCATGGATATATTCTCCACCAACGCAACCACGCTGACCGCCACCAACGGGACGTGCTGGGTGCAAAGCACCGATGGCGAAGTTTACGGCACGTTTTCGTGCAGCGGCCCCGGACTTGAAATCAAAGACGGCCGCTTCCGCGTGCAGGTGCCACGTGAAAGGCGTTAAGCAGGTGAAAAGAATTTTGGTTGCCACATAGCGAAACCGGAGAAGGCACGGTGGGACGGGTACCGGCAGCCAACGAGAAGGACTCGTCCCCTTCTGATCCGCCGCGGGCGACGGTGGCAAGCCTTCATCGCCCACTTCCCGTTCACTGGGCGCATCTCACTTTCTTGCCGGTAGTGGTTGTCGCGCTGCGACAACCCCGTCCGCGCAGAGCGGACGGAAAGGAGGGCGTGAGGCCGTCCGTTGCGCCGCTGGACGCGGCGCCACTCGTCGCAGCGCGACGAGTCCCACCACCAAGAAATGCGCATCCTGCAAGAAACGGAGACGCGCCCCCCGGTCACTCCACCGTCACGCTCTTGGCCAGGTTCCGCGGCTTGTCCACGTCGCAGCCGCGAGCAACGGCGATGTGATAGGCCAGCAGTTGCAGCGGCACCACGCCGAGCAGCGGGAAGAGGCATTCCAACGTGCGCGGCACATGAATCACATCGTCCACCTGCCGCGCCAGGTCCGTGTTCCCCTCCGTTGTCACGGCGATCACCGGTCCTTTCCGCGCGCGGATGACTTCGAGATTACCAAGCGTCTTCTCGTACATCGCGTCGCGCGGAATCAGCACGACCGTGGGCGTGCGCTCGTCGATCATCGCGATGGGGCCGTGTTTCATCTCGGCGGCCGGATAACCCTCGGCGTGGATGTAGGAAATCTCCTTGAGCTTGAGCGCGCCCTCGAGGGCCACCGGAAAATTGCAAAGACGGCCAAGGAAGAAGAAATCCTCCGCGCCCGCGTATTTCCAGGCCAGCGCCGCGATGGAGGCGTTCTGAGCGAGAATCGATTCAACCTGCCCGGGCACCGCCTCCAGCGCATCAAGGATCTCGCGGCCGCGATTGTGCGAAAGCTGGCGGATACGGCCCATCAGCAAGGCCAGCAGCGCCAGCACCGTGACCTGCGAGGTGAACGCCTTGGTCGAAGCCACGCCAATTTCCGGCCCGGCGTGCAGATAGATGCCGCCGTCCGCCTCGCGCGCGATGGTGCTGCCCACCACGTTGCAAATGGCCAGCACCTTGTGACCGCGCCGCCGCGTCTCGCGCAAACTGGCCAGCGTGTCCGCGGTCTCACCAGACTGCGTGATCGCCAGGATGAGGGTATGCGGGTCAACCGGCGGATTCCGGTAGCGGAACTCGCTGGCGTATTCCACCTCGGTCGGGATATGCGCGAGTTCCTCGAACAAATGCTCGCCCACCAAACCCGCATGCCAGCTTGTGCCACAGGCGGTGATGACGATGCGGTTGACCGCGCGTAATTCCGCCAGTGACATGTTCAAGCCGCCGAACCTCGCGGTGCTGGCGTCGCGATCCAGCCGCCCGCGCAATGCGTTCTCGATGGTGCGCGGCTGCTCGAAAATTTCCTTGAGCATGTGGTGCGCGAATCCGCCTTGCTCGATCTCCGCCGCATCGAACTCTATCTGGCAGACCTTCACGTCCCCGGCCTGGCCCGCGTTGGTCACGGTGAAATCATCCGCCGTCAACGTCACCAGGTCGTTGTCCTGGAGATAAACCACCTGCCGCGTGTGGGCGGCGATGGCCGTGGCGTCGCTGGACAGGAAATGTTCGCCCTGCCCGATGCCGGCAATGAGCGGCGATCCGCGTCGCGCGCCAATGACAACCCCGGGGCAGTCCGTGCAGACCACGCCGATCCCGCAAGCACCGACGACTTCCGCCAGCGCGGCGCTCACGGCGCGGGCCAGCGGCGCGCCGCCCGCGAGATCGCCGTTAGGCGCGCCAGCCCGTTCGCGGTCGTAATGAACTCCGATGACATGCGCCAGAACCTCGGTGTCCGTATCGGAACGGAATTTGTGCCCGGCGGCCAGCAGCCGTTGTTTGAGCCGGTCGTAGTTCTCAATCACGCCGTTGTGGACCACCGCAATGCGGCCACTCGCGTCCAGATGCGGATGCGAGTTGTCGTCCGTGGGCGGGCCGTGTGTGGCCCAGCGCGTATGGCCGATGCCGGTGGTGCCGCAGACCGGCCCGGCCTTCACCAGCGGCGCGAGACCCTGGTCAATGCGCCCGGTGCGCTTGCGCAGTTCCAGCCGGCCGCCCTGAATCACGGCCAGGCCGGCGCTGTCGTAGCCGCGGTATTCGAGACGGCGCAGCCCTTCGATCAGGAACGGCCCCGCAGCTTTCTTTCCAACGTATCCGATGATTCCGCACATGGTTGATTCCCAGAACTCAATTCAACCGCAACCAAACACGAAGAAGACGGGAAAGACCAAGACCTTTTCCCGCCCGGCTTTCCCCGGGGTGCGTCTCACTTTCTTGGAGGTAGTGGTTGTCGCGCTGCGACAACCC
>CAYQWK010000607.1:0-3266 GCA_964420805.1 uncultured Bifidobacteriaceae bacterium
ACACCACGCGGTCGCAATTCTGGAAAGTTGACGAGTCTTCATGAGGGAATCGGCAGCCGGGATGGAAGCGGAAACCCGGTGGGGCGGCAAAGCAAAAGTCGGGGAAGCCATTTCCAAACAAAGCTCGCGCAGCGTCTCCGCAGGCCAGGCCCGCTAACGTCAACGCCCAGATTCCATCACCGCTGCCCCCTACCGGGACGCCGCCACGATCCGACCCGATTCCCAGTCCAGGTCTTGGGCGAACTGGGAATCCGTCACGGTGCCACCGGAGGAGTGGCAAAACTGATTAGCGGTGCGGCGGCCGGGTTGGTTTCGACTATTTCTCCAGCTTGAAGAATACGGTGCCGTTCGCGCCCGTGATGTTCACGACTTTCTCGGAACCTTGCACTGCGCCCTGGTCAGGATACGCGCCGTATGGCCCGGCCGGGCTGTTCGTAGCGCTCATCAGCACGTAACCGGTGGCCGAGGATGGCCATGCAATGTCGAGGCTGTTCGCGCCGGTGCGCCGGGCGGCCAGATTGGGAGACGGGCCTTCGCCCAAAACGGCCGGGAAGGTGGTGCCAACGAGCAAATCGTCGAAGGTTAGCGTGCCAATGCCGCTCGCCTGACGGAGGGCGAAGGTCGAAACGTTGATCGTGCCAGCGAAGTCGTTCGCCGTGATCGAGGGGTCCGATTCGCTGGCCGGATCGACCCACAGCGTGGCAAGTCCGGTCGCCACCACGTAGCGCATGACAAGGCGGTGGGTAGTGTTCAGGGCGATGTCCTGGCTGAACACCGGGTTGGTGTTCGCGAGGGTGCTGCCCGAGTTCATGATCGAGAAGCGGAATGAACCAGGGGCAGCGTTGCTGGTCGTTGCAAAGATCTTGGCGCGGAATGTCGAGGATGCGTCCTTGAAGAACGCGAAGTAACTGCTCTCTGGCATTTCGCTGAACCGCACGGTCAGGCCGGCGTAAAGCGTGACGCCGCCAGCAGGCAGGAAGGGACCGTTGGTCAGCGGGGCCGCCACATCTTCGCTGCGCCGGAACGTCAACGCCGCCTTTCCGCCGGTGACCAGAAGGTCGCCGTTGGTCCCGCCGAAGTTGGTAAAGGTCACACCGGCCCCGGAGAGAAGCGAGCCATCCGCGTAGGCGAACGAATCCGCGAGCACGATGGCCGGAAGCACGGAAATGGAGAACCATGTCTGGTTGGTGAAAACGCCGTCCGTCACCGAAACCACGATGCTGGCGCTGCCGAACTGGCCGGCGGCGGGAGTGATGACAAGGGTGCGATTCGAGCCGCTGCCGCCGTAGGCGATATTGGCGGCAGGAACCAGGGTTTGATTGGAGGAGGTGGCGGTGATTTGCAGGCTGCCGGCGGCGGTCTCCGCGTCGCCAACCATGACCGGGATGGGGGCGGTGGGTACACCGGCGGTTCCCACCACGCCAGCCACGGGCCAGATCAAGGGCGGCGTGTTTGTCGGAGTTGCAGAGCTGCCCAGCGCAGCCTCGAAGGTCGTGGCCACGATCAGGTCATCCACCACCACGCTGCCCATCCCGACGTTCTCGCGCAGGGCCACGCCGGAGATAAGGTTCAGGTTCACCGGATCAGTCGCCGTGACGCTGAAATCGGTCTCGGCCGTGGGATTGATCCAGAGGGTGCTCACCCCGGTGACCAGGTCGTAACGGGTAACGATCGTGTACTGAACGCCGGTCGTGAGGTCCATGGGGTGCTGGTCGGGCACATTGGTGCTCGTGCCATTGGCAATGGCCAACCGGTACATACCTGAAGGCGCGTTGGTAATAGTGGTGATGACACGCGCGCGGAAGTTGACTGTGCCATCGTCCTTGAGATGCAAGAAATAAGTTCCGAACGGGTTGTTCGTGGACATGGTAGGCAGGAAGTCCAGCCGCATCTTGCAACTGGTGTAAAGCGCGCCCGCGTTGGTGGCGTAATACGGAGCGCCAACTAACCGGGCGCTCACATCCTCGCCGTAAATCTCATCGACGGTCACGGCACCACCCGCCACCTGCACCTCGCCAGTGACCGCGCCGCTGTGGTGCTGCCAGAGATTGCCGGAATTCAGTCCCACCAACGCGGCGTCGCCATAACCGAACGGCTCGTAGAAGCGGAAACTCGGGGAAGGCGTGACCATCACGGCAAAAGTGATGTTGGTGCTCAATGAACCGTCGCTGACGGAAACGCTGATCGCAGCCACGCCGGTCTGGGCGGCGGCAGGCGTGATGGTGACGGTGCGGTTGCTGCCGCTGCCGCCAAAGGAAATGCCGCTCAACGGCACAATACCGGTGTAGGTCGAATTGCTGGAGAGAACCAAGCTGTCCGCCAACGTCTCGCCATCACCGATGGTGAAGGGAATGGTCACCGGCGTGTTGACCAGCGTGTTGGTGTTAGCAAGGCCGGAAATTACCGGCCCGGTGTTCCCGGGAAGCACGGTGAGCGTGAAATTGCGCGTCGCAAAAAGTGTCCCGCCATCCACCACAAACAGTGAAATGGTGCCGCTTCCGACCTGGCCTGCGGCAGGAGTAACAGTGACGAGTCGATTTGTGCCGGAGCCGTCGGTGGAGGTGACCACGATGTTCGCCGCGGGCACAAGCGTGGGATTGGAGCAGATGCCGGTGACGACAAGACTGGGGCCAGCGGTTTCCAAATCGTAAATGGTGAAAGCCTGGTTGGTGGATTGATCTGCACGCGTAGTCTGGTTGGTGAGAGGCGACATGGTGGGCGGGGTGTTGACCACGCCAAACAAGTCGCCCCAGACCGTCACCATGTCGTAGCGGGCGGTGCCCGTCGTGCCATAGGTGCCGGTGGGCGCATTTGCATTCGTGTAGATGTTGTTCGCCGTGCCAATTGCGGTGCTTTCCCATTCAGCCACGATTCGAAAAGCAAAATTGGGATTGTCGCTGACATTCATGATACCAACGAGGCTGTTGGATTTTGAAGTGAACGAAGTCGTGTTGGTGAAGACCGCTGAATCGTTCCAAGTCGTTCCGTCGGTTGTGTATTGCAGGCGCGTGTATTTGCTGCCCGTGTTGCTCTCTCGGACATCGAAGGAAACAGAGATGTTTGTGTAGCCCGTTGTGTTGACGGCAAAGCGCACTCCCGCGCTCTTGTTCGCCGTTCCCTGCGCCGGATAAGTGGCAGTGCTCCACGAATTAGACGCATTCGACTGAACAGGGTCTGTGCTGCCCGTGCTGCTTGCCATTGATCCGGTGACGCCCCCCACCAAAGCGGCGCTGCCGGAACCAGTGGATGGCACCGGCGCCGTCACG
>CAYQWK010000608.1:0-3262 GCA_964420805.1 uncultured Bifidobacteriaceae bacterium
CGGTATTGCAAGTCGTCGAAGCGTTGCATCGAAAGTGCCAGGTGCCGTGGTTGCAGGCATAATCACGCCCGACCAACGCTCCGCCGCCTCATAACCTGCCGCGCTCCAGAATCGTTCCTGCCAGCGGCTCGCGCGGTCAGGGTGCCAGCGTCTCGCAACCACCAGCACACGGAGGTTCTCGACGCCTTTTCCCGACATCCCCTGGCTTTCCGGAGGGGCATCTGCGCCTCGAATGGCGCGGCGGTGAAGGAGACCGGCACCGCATCTGCGACGACACGAAAAACACGAGAAATTATCCCCGAAAAACAAGGAGCAACATTTGACATTGCCGGACGCTGTGAAAAAGTTCCGGACACTTGCCCGGCGTCAACCGCACCCGTCGCCACGCCGGACAAACCCCGGACTCGAAAATGGAATCTGTGTTAAAGAAGTGTCTTTCAATCACAGGCTGGACAGCCGTGTGCCTCCTCGCGGCCATTCCCGCCTCGGCGGCCACCGCCACGCTCTCGGCCACGTTGACGAATGTCGCCAACGCGACCGAGGATCGTTTCGCCAACGCGCTGGCGGCCGTGGGCCCGGACAAGGTGCTGATCGGCGCACCGCTTTCGGACAATGGCGCGCAGGACACCGGCGCGGCGTATCTCCTCCGCACCAACGGCGCGTTGCTGGCCACCTTCACCGATCCGTTCCCGGCCGTGTCCGACGTCTTCGGGCACGCCGTCGCCGCGCTCGACAGCGACCGCGTGATCATTGGCGCGCCGGGCACTGGCAGCGGCATGGCCCATTTGTTCAGCACCAACGGCGCCCTGCTCGCAACCTTCACGAATCCCGATCCGTCCTCGCTTGCCAATTTCGGCGCGGCGGTGGCCGGCGTCGGGCCGGACCATGTGCTGGTTGGCGCGTGGCTCTCGGATGTCGGGGCCATCGACGCGGGAGCGGCCTACCTTTTCACGACCAATGGCGCGCTGGTCACTCGGTTCACGAATCCCGCCCCTGCGGACTTTGACTACTTCGGCCACGCGGTCGCGGCGGTGGGAGCGGACAAGGTGTTGATTGGCGCGTATGCGGACAACGCCGGAGCGCCGGACTCCGGCACGGCGTATTTGTTCGGCACGAACGGGCAGTTGCTTACGATCTTCTCGAATCCATCGCCGGCCACGAACGACCAGTTCGGAATCTCCGTGGCGGCAATCGGGTCCAGCCTCGTGGTGATCGGGGCGAGCCGCGACAATACCGGCGCGAACGACGCCGGGGCCGCGTACGTCTTCACCACCGGCGGCGTGCTGCTGCACACGATCACGAATCCCGCGCCGGCGGTCGCGGATTACTTCGGCATCACCGTGGCCGCGGTCGGCGCGGACAAGATCGCGATTGGCGCGGTGCTGGACGATCTCGGGGCGATTAACAGCGGCACGGCCTATATTTATTCCACGAACGGCACGCTCATCACGCCGGTGGCGAACCCAACCCCGGCGGCCACGGATTTCTTCGGAGTATCCATCGCCGGACTGGGAAACAACCATGTGGTTGTCGGCGCGTCGCTGGACGACACGGGGATTAACAACGCGGGAACGGCATACGTTTTCTCGCTGAACCTCGCGGCGCTGCCGTTGCTCTCGATTCAGGACATGTCCGGAGGAATCGTGCGCGTCTCGTGGTCTGTCACGCTCTCGAACGCGGTGCTTGAGGAGTTGGCGACCTTCGCAACACCTCCCGCGACAAACGTCTGGGGCACGGTTCTGACACAACGCCAGACCAACGCCACGGAAGTTTCCATCACTGTGCCCGCCTTCGGCCGCCGCTTTTATCGGCTGCGCTTCCCATGATCGCGGCGCGGAGCCCAGCCGTGCAACTTCTCCGCCATGCCGCGCTCGCCTTATTGTGCGCCGCCGTTCATGCCGCCGGGCCAAAGACGGGCACGCTGCAAAGCACCAACACGGGCCTACGCCCGCTCGGCAACGGCTCATTCGAACTTGGCACCGTCCGCCTGAACAAGAGCGCGCGCAGCGTGACCTTCCCGGCGACGGTCAATCTCATTGCCGATCTCGCCGTCGAATACGTGGTCGTCCACAAGACCGGCAAAGGCCATGAGAGCATCTTCACCACCACGGCCCGTCCACAGGACATCCATCTCGCGTTGCTGCTGCTTGATGCGCGTCCGATGATGACCAACGCGTTTCCGCAAGACCTCGCCATACCGCCCGGTGGCGAAAAAGTCGGCGTCGAAGTCGCTTGGAAGAAGGACGGGCGCGAAATCCGGCGCGCCGCCGAAGAACTCGTGCTCGACCGGCAGACCGGGAAGCCGATCCCGCGCGGCGAGTGGATTTTCAACGGATCAAATTTCTCCGAAGGGATGTTCACCGCGCAACGCGACGGCTCGATCGTGTCCATTCACATCGACCCAGACGCGCTGGTGAACAATCCGCGGCCCGGTCGCGACAACGACGACCGCCACGCTCCGAACACCACCGAACTGCCCGCGGTTGGAACACCCGTCGAAATCACCATCCAAATCGGCGCGCAGCCGAAAACTCCATGAACAGCCCCCTGCCCTCTGCCGTCCGCTGCTGCCGTATGAGAACACTGCCCACGCTCGCCGTTGCCCTGACCGCCGCCTTCCACGCGATCGCGGCGGAAACAGCGACGCCACTCAGAACCAAGGACGTGTCGTTCCAGAACGAGGTCCGGCGCGCGATCGAACGCGGCGGGGATTTTCTAAAGAGTTCGCAGAATTCGAATGGCTGGTGGTCCACGCCCGATCATCCGAGCGTGACGGCGCTGGCGTTGTCCGCATTGGCAGGCGAACCGGGCCAGCGATGGAAGGACGCGCCAACGGTACTGAAAGGCTACGCGTTCATCCTCGGCTGCGCCAAACCCGACGGGAGCATCTGGGTGACAAACCTCCAGAACTACAACACCTCGATCTCGTTGATGGCATTGCTGGCCGCGCGCGACTCCAAATACGAAGCGGCAATGCGCAAGGCACGCGCGTACCTCGTCGGCACACAGATCGACAAGGGTGAACCAGGCCGCCTCGACACGCCCTATGACGGCGGCGTTGGATACGGCAGCAAGTATCCGCACTCGGACATGAACAACACTCTGACGGCGCTGGAGGCTCTCTATTACACGAAGCATCTGGTGACCGACCAGGGCCTGGCCGAGGCGAAGGATTTGAACTGGGCCGCTGCGATTCATTTCATCCAGAGTTGCCAGCAGCTTCCCTCGAACAAGCAGGACTGGGTTTCGCCGGAGGCAAAGG
>CAYQWK010000609.1:0-3259 GCA_964420805.1 uncultured Bifidobacteriaceae bacterium
GTAATAGAGCGTGAGCGTCACGACCTCATCCACCGGCACTATCTTCGTGTAACAGAGCGCGGCGGGGAAAAGCCGGCGGAACTCGTCGAACGCCGTCTCGATGCGCTTGCGCGCGGCGCTGCCGTCGTTCACCACGATGGGCGCGTTGTGCGACGTCGTGCGGTTGTTGGAATACCACGGGCCTTCGCCGTCGGCGGTCCTGGCCTCGATGGCGAGCAGACCCGAAGCGGCGGCCGGCTTGTTGGTGAGCACTTGGAGTTGCACGCTGCCTTCGGCGCCGGATTTCTTGTCGAGCCGGCCAGTGGTGACGAACTCGTATCCGGCCACAAGATCGGCGGGCAGGCGAATTTCGATGGTTGCCGGCGCGCGCACCGGAAGGTCCGCACCGGCGAATTGGGCGGGATCCAGACCGAATGGTTCCTTCGCCTCCACCCCTGCCGGTTGACCGGCACCCTTTCCGTGCGTTCGCGGCATCCCGCCAAACAGCGGCCCGCCAAGCGAAGTGAGTTGGCGATGCAGCACGGCGTCGGGCGAATCCTTTTTGGCGGGAGCCGGGCCGGTCAGCAACGAGTGGACCTCCCTGGTGAGATCCATCCTTTGCCTCATGTTCGTGCTCGACTGCCATCGGGCCAGCACCGATCCGGGGGGAACGACCGGCCCAAATGTCCCGCCCTTGTCCGGCTCCGTGTAGAAATGCCACACGCCTTTGTTGCCGAAACGATCCGCGTGCGGGTTGCCGGCCGTGACGTTGGGTGAAACATCCTTCGCCAAATCCCATTCGCGCCGGTCCTCGGCGAGGCTTGTCAGCGTCAAGTCCACCGCCGTGAGGTCGCAGGAATGATTTGCGTCGCGCGGACCGATGAGCAGCGAAACAACGTCGCCGGTTTGAATGGCAATATTCTCCACCGGCGCGGGCTTCACCTCCTTCGCGCCCTGCGCGACGCCGCTGGCGAGGCGCTGGCGGTTCACCCCACGGCGCAGTTCCAGCGACCATGTCACGCCGTTGCCGCATTCAGGGTGGGCGTGCTGGATCGTGGCGGTGATGCGGAACCTGCCCGCGACGGGGCTTTGCCAGCCGACGGCTGCCGCGAGTTTCGGTGACGGATGAATCGCGACGCTGTGCGGCTTCATGTTGCCAGGGATGCGCACGTGCTGATCCGAGGAATTCGCGGCGAGATTCGGCGTGCCGCTGGGCCCCCAACCGGTGATGAACGCGTAACCGCTGGCGTTGGTGTAAGTGGAGGTGAAGTGCCCTTCGATCTTCGCCGGTCCCGACACGCCGATGCCGAGGTAATTCAGCCACGCGGCGAGCGCATCGGCTTCGATCTCATGAATTCTGGCCAGCCGCTCCAGATCCTTTTCGCCGCCCTCCGCCTCCGCCGCGGCGCTGAGATATTCCGCGGTGTTCGCAAGCGTGCGCTCCCGGCGAGCCGCCAACTCACGGCTCACATCGCGCACCTCGCGCAACGGCAACGGCGGCTGGCCGGGCGCGACAAAGCGCGGCTGCTCCCACACCACGAAATCACCCGCGCTGCCGTCACCGGCGTCCGACGCGCTGAGATAAAGCGTGATCTCTTTCGCATCCGTCACCGCCGGCAGCTTCAGCTTCACTTCCTGCTTCGATTGCAGCGGGGTGAGCGCTTCCATCCACGACTTCGGCCCGTTCTTCTTTCCAATGTGGCCGACCGAGTTGAATTTCCACAGCGCGTGCTGCCATTGGGAAATCTCCTTTGACAAGGCCGCCGCGTCACCCGGCCTGGACGCGCGCCAGCGGGCCCGGATTGGATCGAGCAGGAAATTCGGCTGCCTGGAGTTGAGGGTTGTGCGCAGGGTTTGAAGGTACTTCGCGCTCAAACCGTTGGTCGCAGGCGGGGCCTTGCGTCCGGCCGCCCGTTCCTCCAGCAACACGGCGAGATACTTGTCGAGCGGCAGCACGCCGCCGTCCTTCGTGTCAAAGCGGATGCCCTGCAAGTTCACCGAGGTGCCGCCGCCGTTGTCCGTGAACTCGCGATACACGCCGCGAATCTCCGTGAGCAACTCCTCGGTCCAGTCGCGCCGCGTGGTCTTGGGCGAGAAGCGTATCCCGTCGGGCAGCAACACCGCGTGCGCGGCCACGTCCTTCGCCGCGTCGAGATACTTCGTCACCAGCGACGGCGACATGACGAGCGAGTTGCCGACGTTCATAAACCCCTCTCCTGAAGCGGAGTCCGCCGGGAATTCCCTCGCCGGATCGAGCGTCGGGACGCCGGTAAGGTCGCGCAGCGTGTATTTGTATTCGGCGTTGTTGAGCCGGCGCAGCACGACCGGCCCCGGATCGCCGGCGCGCGCGCGGGCGATGTCGTCCACCACCGCGCGCGCCCAATCGAGCAGCAGGGTGCGCTGCTCCACGGTCGGCTGCGGCTTGTCCTTCGGTGGCATCTCATCGCCAGCCAGTTGCTCGGCGAAGGTCTGCCAGACCTTTCCATGCTTCATCACCTCGGCGAGCGTCGTGAAGCGTTCCAGATCAAGGTCGCCCTTGTGCTTCTCGGTCGAATGGCAGCCGAGGCAAAACTCCTTCATCACCGGCCGCACCCGCCGTTCGAAATCCGCGGCCGAGACCCCGGCGGCGCGCAGGCTTCCAGAACCGGCGGACAGCAGGGCCAGCGGCAGCACGGTCACCGCGAACATGCACAGCGCGAAACGGGGCTTCATCAATTTCTTCATGTCGGTGGTTCTTGGACGCCGTCGCTCAGCCGAGAACTTCAGCAATCTCCATCGGGCTGTTGAAAAGAAACGCTGGCGAGCACGCGCCCAACGCCGCCGCGCTGTGCTGGCCCCACGTCACCGCGCCAAAGCGGACACGCGCCTTTCGCGCGGCCTCGGCGTCGCGGATTTCGTCGCCGATGTAGATCGCCTCGTCCGCCGCAACGCCGCATGCGCGGACAACTGCCGAGAGGCGCGAGGCCTTGCCAAACATCGAGACCCCGCAATCGAATCGGGCAACCCACCGCGCGTTCTCCGGCCCCAGCACCCGCCGCACGTTCTCCAACGAATTGGAACTCACGACCGCGATCTGGACGCCGCTCGTGGAGAGCCGTTGCAGCATCTCCGCGACGCCGGGGAACGGACGAAACCCGCCTGCGTGGGCGGCCATCCTGCGCCGCATCGCGGCAACCACGCGCGGCAGTTTCCAGAGCGGTAATCCGAGCGCCTTGAGCAACGCCGCGCCGTGCAGGTCCCGGAACTGCTCATACTCGGCCGGTTCCACACGGCGAAGGTG
>CAYQWK010000610.1:0-3257 GCA_964420805.1 uncultured Bifidobacteriaceae bacterium
GTTCACGCGAGGCACCGCCGCCGACATCGAGGAAATTCGCCGGGTCGCCGCCGTAGTGTTTGATGATGTCCATGGTGGCCATGGCGAGGCCGGCGCCGTTGACGAGGCAGGCGATGGAGCCGTCGAGCTTGATGTAGTTCAGGTTGAACTTGCTGGCTTCGATCTCGAGCGGGGATTCCTCGGCGAGGTCGCGCATCTCGGCGATGTCCTTGTGGCGGTAGAGCGCGTTGTCATCGAGGCCGATCTTGGCATCCACGGCGATGATCTTCTCCTTGCCGTCGGGGCCGACACAGATGCAGAGCGGGTTGATCTCGACGAGGCTGGCGTCGCATTCCCACCAAGTCTTGTAAACGCCGGCGAGCAGCTTCGCGCACTGGCCGGCGAGTTCGCCCTTGAGGCCGAGCGCGGCGGCGATCTTTCGCCCCTGCCAGGCCTGGAAGCCCATGAGCGGGTCGATGTGTTCCTTGATGATCTTCTCGGGGTGCTTCTCGGCGACCTCCTCAATGTCCATGCCGCCCTCGGTGCTGGCCATGATGAGCGGCTTGCTCACCGCGCGGTCGAGCAGCACGGCGAGATAGAATTCCTTCTTAATGTCCTCGGCGGCGGCCACGAGAATGGTGCCGACGACGCGGCCGTCGGCGCCGGTTTGCTTGGTGACAAGCGTCTTGCCGAGCATGTTCTCGGCAAAATTCACCGTGTCCGCGACGGACTTGGCGATCTTTACGCCTCCCTGGAAACCGTGCTTGAACGTGCCTTTGCCGCGTCCGCCCGCGTGAATTTGTGACTTGATGACGGCAAGTTTGTGGCCGGCGGCGAAGAGTTTTTCCGCGGCGGCTTTGGCCTCGTCCACCGTCTTGCAGGGCGAACCGGCCGGAACGGCAACGCCGTATTGGGCGAGGAGTTGTTTGGCTTGGTATTCGTGGATGTTCATCGGTTGTCAGTGATGGCAATTGCGCCAGCCCGGGCCGGAAAGCGCGGGCTGGCGATGGGAAACCAGCGGTTCTTACTTCCGCGAGGTGAGGGACACGTAATGGTTCAACGTCGGACCGGTGTAGACCTGGCGCGGCCGGTAAATGCGCGCCGACGGCTCATCCATGATCTCCTTGAAGTTCGCAATCCAGCCGGGCATTCGGCCGATGGCGAAGATGACGGTGAACATTTCAATCGGGATCTTCAACGCGCGCATAATGATGCCGCTGTAGAAGTCCACGTTCGGATAAAGCTTTCGCTCGATGAAGTAGGATTCCCTCAACGCCGCTTCTTCGATGCGCTTGGCGATCTCAAGCAGTGGGTCGTTGATGTGCATCTTGTCCAGCAGTTCATCGCAGGCCTTCTTGATGATCTTCGCGCGCGGGTCGTAGTTCTTGTAAACGCGATGGCCGAATCCCATGAGTTTCTTGCCGCTGTTCTTGTCTTTCGCCGCGGTGATAAATTTTGACCCGTCGTCGCCGCTCTGGTGGATGTCCTCTAGCATCTCAATGACCGATTGGTTCGCGCCGCCGTGCAGCGGGCCCCACAACGCGCATACACCCGCTGAGCAGCTCGCAAAAAGATTCGCGCGGCTCGACGCCACCATTCGGACGGTCGAGGTCGAGCAGTTCTGCTCGTGGTCCGCGTGCAGCAGGAAGATCAGGTCCAGCGCCTTCACCGCCTCTGGGTTTAACTCGTAGTCCTTGCACGGGTGCGAGAACATCATGTGCAGGAAGTTTGGTGTGTACTTGTAATCTGGCTTGGGGTAGATGATTGGCAGGCCGCGCGACTTGCGATACGCGAAGGCGGCGATGGTGCGAACCTGCGAAATAAGGCGGACGGCCTGCAAATCGAACTCCTTCTTCATTCCGCCGGTGACCAGCAGCTCGGGATAAAAGCAGCTCGCCGCGTTGATCATTGAGGAAAGTATCGCCATCGGGTGCGCATTCCTGGGAAATCCCTCGAAATGGAATTTCATGTCCTCATGCAGCAGTGAATGGTCGGTCAAGCCGTCTGAGAACTGGCGCAGTTCACTGGCGTTGGGCAGATGCCCGTAGATGATCAGGTAGGCGGTCTCAATGAAGTTGCTCCGGTCCGCCAGTTCCTCGATCGGTATGCCGCGGTAGCGCAGGATTCCCAGGTCACCGTCAATGAACGTAATGGCGCTCCGGCAGGATCCGGTGTTGCCGTAGCCATCATCGAGAGTGATGTGCCCGGTTTGTGCGCGCAATTGCGCGACATCAATGGCGCGCTCGTTTTCGGAGCCTTGCACCACGGGGAGTTGGAAGGATTTTCCATCAAGTTTCAGTTCAGCGACTGGATCCATATTTCGGGGCGGGGTCGGGAGACCGTCGGGTTTTCAAGCTGCAACATCAGGCCGGTTGATGCGGATTGCACAGCCGGACTGGAACGGGAAGCTGACGTTGCGTTCGGTTTCAAGTTCAAGTCCTTACGCCATAGGGCGGAAGTCGCGTGCAGCGTAGGTTGCGCGTTTCAGACCAGTCAACGGTTTTCCCGGCGCGTGACGCTAACGCAGCGGGTTGCCGGCCAACACCGCAGCAATCTTCTTCTGGAGTTCGGCGTAAATGGCCTCCTTCGACCGGTGTCCATCCACGATCTCGAAGCCGTAGGCCTGTTCCATGAGCATGAACTGCCGACGCATGAGTCGCTGGTATTCCATGAACGAGTCGAACATGTCGCGTGACAGGCCGAGATCCATGCCGCTTTCCCAATAGTCGAGCGTCGAATTCTTCTGGAACGTCCGTTGCACCAGTTCCTCTGGCGACACGTTCAAGTAGAAAACCGCGTCCGGCACCAGGGCGATGCCATAGATATTCCGCACCCACTCCGTGTCCATGCCGCGCACGATGTCACGCGCCATCAACGTGTAAATGTAGCGATCCGCCAGAACCATCCGCCCGGCGCGCAACGACGGCAGGATGACATTCTCAAGCTGGTCCGCGAAATCGGTGGCGTAGAACAGGCTGAACGTGGTGCGACCCAAAATGTTCCCTTCCTGCGCGCGGTCGAGTTCTTCGCTTACCAAGGTTGAGCGTTTCAGCCCTACTTGAATGGTGGCGTGCCCGCAGCCTTCCAGCCATTCGACCAGTTGGTTGATTTGAGTCGAGCGCCCGGATCCGTCCGCGCCCTCAATGACGATGAGCTTGCCGCCTTGTTTGACCTGAACGTTGAGGACGTCACGAGGCTGAAGTAGGACGGGGCTTGCCAAATCCCGACGCCGTCGCATGCTGAAGCCATGGACCCTTCCGACGCCCTCCACGAAACCG
>CAYQWK010000611.1:0-3254 GCA_964420805.1 uncultured Bifidobacteriaceae bacterium
GTGCCAGCGTGCCGAGACCCTGCTTGGTCAGGCCGCCGGCACCCCAGGCAAGGAGCATCTGGGCGTTGGTGACAGTGAACCCAGCGGTGTCAAAGATCGCGCCGCCATTCTTCACCCAGGCGACGCTCAGGCCCTGGAACCAGGTGGCGTTGTTCGCTTTCGCGCGCACGGTGCCGCCATCGAAGTTGAAGGTGCCGAGGCCGGTGCCCTTCTCGACGAGCGTGGCAATGATGGTGCCGCCGGACAGAAGATTGACGGTGCCGTTGCCGGTCGGGTTGTTGCCGAGCTTGAGGCCGCCGGTGCAGTCCACCAGGCCCGAGCCGCTCACGTTGAGAATGCCGGTGGAGTCCTCGCCAATGATGAACCGGTTGGCCGCACCATTCTGGAGGAAGGAGCCGGCGAGAATATTTGCCACACCGTAAGAGCCCGCGAAGCGCCCGACAACGGGCCAGCCATTGCCGACGGTGACGGTGCCGTTGGTGAGGTTGAGATAGCCCTGGCCGTTGGCCCCGATCTGGAAGTTGTTGTTTCCGAGATTGAGCGTGCCTCCTCCCGAGAGATTGTAGATGCCTAGCGAGTTGGCGCCGGCGTTGTTTCCGCCGATTCGGGCGTCGGCCGTGTTGAGCTGGGTGACGGTGCCACCGGTTTGGAACACGACGCCGGTGGAGTTGTTGTTCTGGGCGACCATGAGGACGCCTAGATCAACCGTGCCGGCGAACCGGCCGGTGAAACTTCCAGCGGTGCCAAACTCCGCATTGCCCAGCGTGCGGAAGGTGGAGCTGGCATCCACAATGATCTGGGCGCGGGAGTTGGCAACCTCGGCACCGTGCATGCCTGATCCGCCAGCGTTCTGAAGAAACGCGCCGTTGGAGAGCACCAGCGAGGCAAGGCCCGCCGGAGTACCGCCCTGGAAGGCGAGCGACAGGTTGCCGCTGTTCACGCGGCTGTTGTTGACGAATAGCGTGGAGTCGCCGGTGTTGGCGTCGCGCCCGACGGTGATCCAGCTCGCAACGTTGTTGGTGCCGCCGTCAAAAATCACGTTGCCGCCGGGACTGCCGCCGTAGCCGGCCCAGATTTCAGCGGTGAAGGTGTTGGACTGGTTCCCGCCTCGGAACACAGTCGTGCCCTGCCGGGCTTGAAATTGTCCGATGGCATTGCTCGGGCCGGAGTAGGTGAGTGTGCCGGGACCAGTCTTGTTCAGAGCGAAGCCAGTTCCGAGCATTGGGCCGGAGAATTCGAGGTTGTTCGTGATGTCAATCACGCTGGTGGCGGCCACCACACGGAAACCGCGGTCGGTCGTGGCGTTCGGACCCACGTATTGCAGCGTGGCCGCGCTGAGAACGAGGTTGGTCGGGTCGGCGCTGGATTGGCCGATGGCGCTGGGTAAGCCGCCGTTGGCGATGGAACTGATGCGCAGGGTGCCGCCACCGATCCAGTTGCTGCCGCTGTAAGTGTTAAGACCAGAGAGGGCAACCATGCCGGCCTCCGCTTTTGTGAGGCTGGCCGCACCGCTGATGGTGCTGCTGATGTAGGTGTTGGCGGCGCCGCGGAAGGTGCCGTTGGTGCTCATGATGATGGAGCCGGTGAGGAAGTTGTCACCGCTGCCTGACTGGATGAAACCATTGGTCAGGCCGATGATCTTGTTCATTGCGCCGGTGGCGTTGTTGACAGCCCAAAAACTCAGCACGGCGGAAGGCCAGATGCCAATGGTTTTCGAGGGATCGCCTAGCGTGGTGTAACCCAGCGGTGTGAGTTGGCCTTGCTGAATCTCAATGTCTCCAAGCCCGGTCTCGCCGAGATTGGCGAGGGCGATCTCAAGGTTGTTCGTTTTTGTCAGCTTGTAACCGTTGCCGATCAGTCTGCCGCCGAAGATATCCCAGCGGTTGGCGCCGCCAAACCGTGTGTCGCCCGCCAGTGTGACGACGCCGCGCAAGCCGTCGTTCGCCAGGGCAGATCCGCTGTTGATGATGGCTCCGATGGGGGTGCCGCTGGAAAGGTTGCCCGCGCCCGCGACAACGATGGGTTCAGTGACACTGCCCTTGTTGTTCAGGTCAAGCGTGCCGCCGTTCGTGATGGTGGTACCGGCGACGATGGATCCGAGCGCCGCCGAGTTGCCGAGCTTGAGTGTGCCGTTGCTGACGACGGTGGGGCCGGTGTAGTCGTTGGCAAGGCTGATGGTGTTGGTTCCACTGCCGAACAGGCTCACTGAAGCAGAGCCGCTGATCTTGCCGCTGCCGGTGAGGTTGTAGTTGCTCGCGCCGGAGAAGACCACGGCGGTGGGAGTTACCGCCACGTTCAATGTCGGGTTCGAGTTCGAGGCGGACGAATTGAAGCGCACGGTGTCCCCAAGATAGAAGCGATCGAGCACGCCGCTGTTCAGCCAGTTGGTCGTGGTGTTGATGTCCCACAGGCTGTTCGTGAAGTTGGCCGCCCAAATCAAATCGCCGCCCGTGCCAGCACTGACGACAAGATCAATACCACCCGGATTGTCCGCCAGCGCGGCGGTGAAGCGCGTGCCGGTGAAGACAAGTGCAAGGTTCGTCAGTCCGCCAGCCGTCTTGGTGCCGGTGTAGCTGATGAGGCGGTAGGTGCCGACGGTGAGCGACGACAAGGGCGTGACGGTCACGGTGGAAAGACCGGCGAGGGCGAGATCGCCGGTGACGGCGATCTGGTCGTTGCCTGGGCCTGCCGGAACCGATCCGAGTTCGATGTTTAGGCGGTTGCCGTTGAGGGTGAGGTTGCCATTGATGGTGAGCGTGCCTGCGACGTTCGTGTGGCCGGGGGTGAGCGTGGCGTTGGTGGCGGCGGTGAGGGCGCCGTTCACGGTGCCGCCACTGACGAGGGACTGGTTGCCCATGAGGTTGAAGCCGCCGGCGATGGCTGATGCGTCGAGCGCGGTCCCGTTGCTAAGGACGAGGCTGGGGGAGTTGGAGATGGAGGCGTTCGCGCCGAGGGTGAGGGTGCCGCCTCCGATGACGGTGCTGCCGGTATGGGTGTTGGTGCCGTTCAGGGTTAGGGTTCCGGAGCCGTACTTGGTGATGGCCAGCGAGCCGGCGTCGAATGGATCATTCTCCATGATGCCATTGAACGTGGAGGTGGCGTTGCTTATGCCGATGCCGAGGGTGCGCAGGGATTCGTCGCCGGGCCGCCTTCCCGCCTCAACGGCCGCAGCGCAGTCGCGCGCCGCCACCAGGGCCCGGAGGTAGCCCAGAACGATGCTTCCGGCGGGAGTCTCCGGCCGCGAAGCCTCTGAC
>CAYQWK010000612.1:0-3233 GCA_964420805.1 uncultured Bifidobacteriaceae bacterium
GAACGACCGGCAGGTGGGCCTGTGGAGCGCCGTGATGTCGGTGACGGTGCCGGCGTGACGGAGGAAGGGGGCAGGAGGCAGGGGGCAGGGGGCAGGAATGAAGAAAAGGGCGCGGTGGCGCGAAGGGCCGCGCCTTTTTCATGGGCGGGGAAGGGAGGTCAACCAGATTGGGGTCAGCCAGATTGGGGAGGGAGCGTGTTTTGGAACGGCGCGACATGTCGCGGCGGGGAAAGCGGTGTCGTGCCGCCGCAGTCCATGACGCTGTCGCGTTCGCCATGCGGTTGGTTGACGCGCCAGCCCATTCTTGTCGTTACCCACATCTCCTGGCTGCTGTCGGCCCGAGGTGGTGGGTTTTGTCGCGCTGCGACAAAACAAGCCCGCGTTCAGCGGGCGGTCCAGTCATGCGCCGTCGGTTGCGAGTTCGTTGCGCCGCTGAACGCGGCGCGATTTGTCACGGCGCGACAAGTTCCACCCTGCGGCGAAAGGTGTGGGTAATGACAAGGGCTCCAGGCCACGGTGAGGCGCACGAAAAGCCGCGTCGCGGAGCGATGCTTGAAAGAACTGCCTGCGATTGGCCTGCGGATGGCACGACTCACGCAATTCCGGCGAGAGATGGGCTGCGGGAATGCCTTCGCTGTGCGGTGTCGCCACGGCGATGCGATGTCGTTTCAATCGCGCTGGATTGGTCGGCAAATGGAGCCGCCAGAAACAAATTCCGACGGGGTTGTACTCTGCCGGAAATCCACTCTCCCGCGGCTGACGTTCGAGGCCCACTGCACCACGCGCTGAACCAGTGGGCGCGTATCCCAAGTCATGCAGGCAATAGTGGGGACGCAGCCCGCGAATGCATCATTATTGTCGGTGCAGATCAGTGAAACATCATTCGGCACGCGAATACCCCGGCTGGCAAGAAACTGAAGGGTGGCGACGAACCACGGCGCCTCATCCACAATCACGGCGGTGGGCGGGGTCACTTGAAATAATCCGTCGAGACACTTCTGAAATCCGCCGCTGAATTCCTCCCAATCAGGCAGATTGTATTCGCCGGTCTTGATTCCAGCCGCGCTCAGTTCCTCCAGGAACGCTTGCTCGCTGGGTCCTGGCGAAGGCAGTCGCCGAATCCTGCGGCAAAGCAGCACAACGCGGCGGTGCCCCAGTTCAATCAACTTCCGGGTAGCCGCGACGCAGGCAGGTACTTTGTTGGGGCCAAATCCTGCCATTCGCAATCCCTGGCGCCGCCCAAACAGCGCGAACACTGGCTTTGTACGGCTGGCAAACCATTCAAGAACCTCTCGCGAGCCCGCCAGCACCAGCCAGACATCAGCCGGTGTTTGTTCCACTAGTTGAGCAATTTTTTTCAGATTGAAGCGTAGCTGCGTCTGCGACTGTGGCGCGTAAAAAACCGTGTGGCCGGCTTCGGACAACGAGTGGTAAAGGTCCACCATGTAATCCAGCCTGCGGTCTGCTTCCTCCTCCAGGGTGAGGATGGCCACCCGGAGAGATCGTGAAGACTTCCCGCCTTTGGGATTGATTCGCCGGCGTCGCCCCACGCCCTGGGAAATGAGCAGGCCGTCCTTCTCCAACTGCCGCAGCGCCACTTCGATGGTCTTGTTGTTCAGGCCCAAATCCGCGGCCAACTCGTGCTTGCCCGGCAGCGTGCCGGTCCAGCGCCCGCGCAGAATTTCCGCGCGCAGGTGCTCGGCGACCTGGTCGGTGATGGTCAGAAACGACGGAAACGGCACGCGGTAAGGTTGGCCCAATTCTGGTCAGGTGGCAACTGCACAAGCCGTTGCGCGCCCGGGAAAACAATCCATCATTCCTTTGATGATCCTGAAGAAGTCCACGAGCGCAGCGGGCGGAGTCTTCTCCGTTTGCGCCCGACTTCGCCTCGTGCTGGCGATGGGCAGCCTGCTTGGCGCCGCCCTTGGGCCGGCGTTCGCGGGCACCGTGTCCGTGAGTTCGAGCGCGCCGGCGGTGAACGGATTCGACATCGCAAACCTCGGGACGCGGACGGGCAGCGACAAGTTTTGGGCCGAGGCCGGCACGGCGGCGGGTGCCGCGCACGGGCAGACCTTCCACACTGGCAGCGCGCCGACATGGTTGCGCGCCGTCACTTATCGCACGACGCCGGGCAACGAAGGCGATCCGACGAAGACTTACGTGGTGCGCGTCGGCAAAGTCACGGGCACGAGCTTCGCGCAGGTTCACACTGAGACGTTCACGCAGACCAACCAGTGGGGGAGCGAGCAGTACATGACGTGGACGTTCACCGCGCCGGTGCTGCTCGACGGAGACACGACCTACGGCGTGGACGTTGGCATGACCGGCAGCACCTCGACGTGGCAGACGGGCATTCCGTATCTCTCGGTCACGGACGACAATTATCCCGGCGGACAGTTCTACACGTCGGGCGGAGCCTCACCGGGCGTGGGCAACAACACCCTGAGTTTTAGCGCGGCTTCGGACCGGCATTTCCATCTGAACATTGACGCGCCCGCAGGCACGCCGCTCGCGTTCATCGCGGGCAATCCGCCGGACAACTCCACAAATGCGCTCGTGCGCGCGGAATTGATCGGCGTGTTCAATCAAACACTCACTCCGGGCACGGGCAACGTCATCATCCGCGACGTGACCGCCGGCACGGAAACGAACCTCGCCGTGACGGACGCACGCATTTCGCTCTCGGCGAATCTATTGCAGATCGAGACGCCGGGCTTGATTGATTGGGGCCGGAGCTACGCTATTCGCATCGAGCCGGGCGCGGTGCTCGGCACGAACGGCGCGGCCTTTGTGGGCATCACCAACAACACGACCTGGAACTTCACCACCTCCACTGACGATCCGTTGCTCGCCGCCATTGCCGCGCTCAAGAGCCACCTCGTCGGGACGACCAACCTCACCACGAACCAAATCGCCGCGCACAGCCGCACGCTCGCCAACGAGTCGCCGCGCTACGCCGCCAGCGCCACGAACATCGCCGCGTTGTTCAGCCTGATTTCCACCCACGACGCCGAGGTCGGCCCGCTCTGGGTGGCCACGGGGGACCTGACTCGCGCAAACGAGGCGGACGACATGACGTGGACGATTTACCGCACGATGCAAGGGATCATGGATCTGGTCTATAACGCGCCGACTTTGGCGCAGCACGAGGCGTTGCTGCGGGGACTCAGGTTCAACTGCTCGTCGAATTTCCCCGGCGCCTGTCCCACGCCGCCCACGAACCAGACCCGCAC
>CAYQWK010000613.1:0-3232 GCA_964420805.1 uncultured Bifidobacteriaceae bacterium
CGCGGTAGGTGTCCTCGGAGAAATCCTTGTGGCCCGGCGTGTCGAGCAAGTTCACCACGTAGCCGCGATACTCGAACTGTAGCACCGTGGAGCTAACCGAGATGCCGCGCTGCCGTTCGAGTTCCATCCAGTCCGAAGTCGTGGCGCGCTGGTTCTTGTTGGCGGTGACGGAGCCGGCAAGCTGCACCGCGCCGCCGTAGAGGAGGAACTTCTCGGTCAACGTGGTCTTGCCGGCGTCGGGATGCGAAATGATCGCAAACGTCCGCCGGCGCGAAATCTCTTGTTCAATCGTGGCCATGCTCGAATCCCCCACCGCTGCCGGTGGCGGAAGGCGCGGAATCTACGCGACGGCGCTTTTAAAACAACAAACTTCCCGGCATCTGGACCCGATCCCGGGTGGCCGGTGGCTCGCACTTTGGAGAGCGCGGCATGTCGCCGACGTCCGGCGAATAAGCGTGCATTGCTTTGGGAAGGACAAGATTGAAGGTTTCAGTTTTTCTCACATTGTCAGGCTCGCCCGAGTTCCCCCTTGCGCGTTTCCGCATCCCAGCAAATTCTCTTCGCATGCGAAGAACGGCTTCGCGATTGAACAGGAATACTTATGAAACACTGCCATTGGATCCCCCTTGCCACCATCACCACCGCAATGATCGCGCTTGCCCTGCCGGCACGTTCCGCCACCGCGCCGCAACCCGGCGAGGTCCGCCAGAAATGCTCGCCGGCTATCGAGCCGCTGCCCAAAAAGATGCCCGGCGCGGACAAGGACACGGCGGCGCAGATCGAACTCGGCCGCAAGCTCTACTTCGAGAAGCGCCTCTCAGCCAACAACTCACAATCGTGCAACTCATGCCACGCGGTGGACAACAAGCGCGGCGGCGTGGACAACGAAGCCACCTCGCCCGGCGCTTTCGGCAAGCGCGGCGGTCGCAACTCGCCCACGGTTCTCAACGCCGGATTTCACACCACGCAGTTCTGGGACGGCCGCGCGGCGGACCTCGTGGCCCAAGCCAAAGGTCCGATTCTCAACCCCATCGAGATGGCCATGCCGAGTGAACAGGCGGTGGTCGAGAAATTGAGCGGCATCGCCGAGTATCCCGCTGCCTTCGCCAAGGCGTTTCCCGGCGAAACCAAAGCGTTGACCTACGAGAATATCGCCCGTGCGATTGCCGCCTTCGAGCGGACGCTCATCACGCGCGATCGGTTGGATGAGTTTTTAGGCGGAGCCGACAAGGCGCTGAACGCGAAGGAACTCAAGGGCCTCGACTTGTTCGTCACCATTGGCTGCACCTCCTGCCACAACGGGCCGGCCATCGGCGGCAATACATTCCAAAAGGTGGGGCTCATCAATCCTTACAAGACCGAGGACACCGGCCGGTTTGTTGTGACCAGGGACGAGGACGACAAGTTCAAGTTCAAGGTGCCCAGCCTGCGCAACATTGCCCTCACCGCGCCTTATTTTCACGACGGCAGCAAGAAGACCCTCGAAGAGGCGGTCCGCGAAATGTCGTGGCTGCAACTCGGCAAAAAGCTCACTGATGACGAGGCCAGTTCGGTGACGGCGTTCCTCCAGGCGCTAACCGATAAAGAGCGGGCGATGTAGGAATCGCGAGCCGAGCCAGGTTTCGGAAAGATCCAGAACGCAACGAATACTGTCGCGCGGCGGCGTCTCGAAAGGGCGCCGCCGTTCCTTTCCCTTGGCACGACCAGGACCGCAGACCGTATTCCATCATTCCTCCCCGCTGTCCGACGTCCGCTTCTCCCAGGCGCGGCGCTGCCGTTCGGGCAACGTCGTGTCCACCTTGGCAAAGAATGTCTCCTCGCCGCAGAGGTCGTTCACGTCCTTCTCGAAATCACGCGTGGGCGCAACGAAGTAGCGATCGTGCGTCTCGATGTACACCAACTCGCCGCGTGGCTGGCGAATGCGCAGGAAGAAGGGGCACCGGCCCGGATGACGTTGCGCGAGGTCGAAAATGGCGCGCAACCGGGCCTCGTCGAGATGCGCGGCGTCTAGGTGCAGGTGGACCTGCTTCGTATATTTCTTCGGAGCGTCCTCCAGCAGCATGATCTCGGTCGGAAAAATCTTGGGCGGCGTGTCGTCGTTGTTCACCTCACCCACAATAAGCAACGCGCGCTTGGGTTCGAGCAGATGGCGGTATTTGTCGTGGTTCTCATTCATGCAGAGCATCGAGAACGTCCCCTCCAGATCCTCCATGGTCACCATCGCGTAGGGCTTGCCACTCTTCTTTGAGAAACCCGCCTGCACGCTGCCGATCATACCGCCGATGCGGGTCATGCTCCGCCCCGGCAACGCGGCGATGCTCTTCGCGGTGTGCAGCGAATACCGGCGCAGCAGCGGCTCGAACGGCGTGAGCGGATGGCCGGTGATGTAGAAGCCGAGCAACTCCTTCTCGTGCGCCAGCATCTCGCTCTGCGACCACTCGGGCACGCGCAGCATCCCATCATCCTTCACGGGCGACGCGCTCTCGAGCATCCCGAACAACGACACCTGCCCACGCGCCTTGTCTGCCGCCGCGCTGGAGGCGCGTCCCATCACGCGGTCAATCGAAGCGAACAGCGACGCGCGCGTCTCGCCAAAACAATCACACGCGCCACCCTTGATCAGCGCCTCGATAACCTTGCGGTTCATCGCGCGCAGATCGACGCGTTCCAGCAGGTCGGGAAAGGACTTGAACGGCCCGCCGTCCTGACGCGCCGCGAGGATGGCCTCGACCGCGGCTTCTCCCACGCCCTTGATGGCCGCGAGTCCGAAACGGATGACCTTGCCGCCGCGCGCCGGGGCGAAGTGCATCTCGCCCTCGTTCACGTCGGGTTGCAGCACCTCGACGCCCATTTCCTTCGACTCATTGAGCAGCACGGTGAGCTTCTCCGTGCTGTTCATGTCGTTGGTCATCATGGCGCAGAGGAACTCGACCGGGTGGTTCGCCTTCAGGTAAGCCGTCTGATACGCGACGATGGCGTAGGCGGCGGCGTGCGATTTGTTAAATCCATAGCCGGCAAATTTCTCGAGCAGATCGAACACCTCGTTGGCCTTCGCTTCGGGAATGTGGCGCTCCTTGCAGCCCTTGACGAAGATGCCGCGGTGCTTGGCCATCTCCTCGGGCTTCTTCTTGCCCATCGCGCGCCGCAGCAGGTCGGCGCCACCGAGCGTGTAGCCGCCGATGATCTGCGCGATCTGCATCACCTGTTCCTGGTACACGATCACGCCGTAGGT
>CAYQWK010000614.1:0-3226 GCA_964420805.1 uncultured Bifidobacteriaceae bacterium
CTCTTGAAGATCCTCGAAGGCACCGTCTGCAACGTGCCCCCGCAAGGCGGACGCAAACATCCCCAGCAGGAATATATTCGCGTCAACACCAGCGGCATCCTCTTCATCTGCGGCGGCGCGTTCGTCGGCCTTGAGAAGATCATCCAGCGCCGGCTCGGTAACCGCGTCATGGGCTTCGGTGCCGTCGAGCACGGCCGCCACGTCGCCGAGTTCGACCGCGACGAGATTCTCCAACATGTCGAACCTGAGGATTTGATCAGTTACGGTTTCATTCCCGAGTTTATCGGCCGCCTTCCGATGGTGACGGTACTCGAACAACTCACCGAAGACCAACTCGTTCAGATTCTCACCGAGCCGCGCAACGCCCTCACCAAGCAATACGCCAAGCTGATGGCCATCGAGGACGTGGAACTGAACTTCTCGGAGGACGCCCTGCACGAACTCGCCGCGCAGGCCCACAAGAAGGGCACCGGCGCCCGCGCCCTCCGCAGCATCATCGAGAAACTCATGCTAGACCTGATGTACGAAGTGCCCAGCCGCGACGACATCGCCGCCATCACCATCACCGCCGCCGCCGTTCGCGGCGAGGCCCCTGCCCTGCTCCGCCGCAAGAGCGACAAGGCGGCGGCCTGACCGGCACCGTTCGCTAAGGCCCCGCAGTCATCGCGTGGACTTGGTGAGAAAGGCGGGCTAAACCCCGTCTCCCCCGAGCAACCCCGGCGCGGCGACGGCTGGAAACAGAAGTTTCGCAATGTAATAACTCTTCCCGCGCCGCCGCGCATACATGGCATCGGGCAGCAGATTCAGCAAGTGGTCCACCACCCGAAGCCCCAACCCGAGGGTTTCCTCCGCCGAGGTCGGTTCGCGACCAACGCGGTTGGCCAGGATCAGGCCCACGCGTCCGCCGCGCGCCGTGATCCGCAAATGAATGTCCCCGACTCCGTGCTTGAGCGCGTTGGTGAGCAGGTTATGGACGATCTGCCGCAGATACTTGGCATCTGCCGGGACATGGCAACGCCGTTCAGGCAGGCGCACGATGACCTTGCGCCCGGCCTCCTGGGCCAGCAACGAGAAGTCTGACGACACATCCTCGACCAACGCCGTCAGGTCGATCGGCCGCAAATTGGTGTTCAACCGTCCCTGCTCCGCCCGGGCCATCAGCACAAGCTGGTCAACCACATGCGTCAGTTGATGCACCGCCGCCTGCAAATCTTCCGAGGTATCGGCCGGAATCCGATTCCCCGCCGTCTCGAGTTTAAGGCGCAGTATGGCCAGCGGGGTTCTCAACTCGTGTGCCACCTTCGCCGCGTATTCGCTCATGTCGTTGAACGAGCGGTCCAGCCGCGAAAGCAGGTCGTTCAAATGCCCCACTACCTCGCGAAATTCCGCGTCCATCTCGCCCAACTCGATCCGCCGCTTCAGATCCCGCGCGCCGATGGACTGCAACTGGCGGTTAATCTTCACGATCGGGCGCAACGATTGCCGCGCGAACCAGTACCCAACCAGCAGCGCCAGCACCGCCGTGGGAATCCCCCACATCAGATCCGCCACCAGCAACTCGCCCAGGATGTCCCTCACCTCCGCGTCCGTCGCGTTGCCGTGCAACCTCCACTCCGGGTGTTGGGGATACGCCTTTGCCACCTGCTTCTCGCGCAACTCCATTTCCAGCACCCGGTGTGTGAACGCCACGAACACCACCACGACCGCAATGCAGCTTCCGGCAAACCAGATCGTTAGCCGCGCCCGCAGCGATTTCACGGCTCATCCTCCTTCAACATAAAGCCCACCCCGCGCACCGTGTGCAACAGTGGCTTGCATCCCGGCAGATCGATCTTCTTGCGCAACATGTTGACGTACACATTCACCACGTTCGTGTCCGAATCAAAATGCTGGTCCCACACGTGCTCAATGATGGCTGTCTTGCTCACCGCCTTGGGAGATGAGACCATCAGAAATTCCAGCAACGCGAACTCACGGCGCGTCAGCTCCACCCGCGTCTCCCCGCGAAAGGCGCAGTGATTGATCAAGTCCAGTTCCAGGTCCGCCACGCGGATGGTGCTGCTCGCCTGCGGCCTCTGCCGCCGCAACAACGCCCGCATCCGCGCCAGCAGTTCCGCGATCGAGAACGGCTTCACCAGATAATCATCGCCGCCCGCGTCCAGCCCGCGAATCCGGTCCTCCACCTCGGCGCGCGCCGAAACGAAGATCACCGGTGCCAACACCTGTTTGCGGCGCAACTGCCGGACCACGGTGAACCCGTCCTTCCCCGGCAGCATCACATCCAGCACCAGCACGTCGTACGGATGCAATTCCGCCAGCCACAACGCTTCGTCGCCATCCGTGGCCAGATCGACTGAATAGCCCTCCGTGGCCAGGCCCTGCCGGATGTGCTCCGCGACCTTTGCGACATCTTCTGCCAGCAACACACGCATAACGACCGTCACTTCACCCGCGCGCCCGCGGCCTGTCACGCCCTATTCAGGGCCGGAAGGCACTACGATCATCGTCAGTGAACTCCGCCACGGAACATCCAGGTGTTGTTGGAGGGACTTCTCGCTCCGCCGAAAGTCGCGCCGCGCGCAGCACTGCGCTTGAACTCCGGAATTCGCTCGCGAATCATTGGACACCGTCGCCCCGCCCCTTTACAAACACCGCCCAGATGACCGCCAACGAACTGTTCGCCGCCATGCCCGTCGCCCTCGCAACCCGCGTGATCGACGAAGTGCATACCACCGACAAGGATCTTTACCGCGTGGCGCTACACTCCGTTGCGCAGGCTCGCAAGGTCCGGCCCGTCTTCCTCGAACGCCAGCCCAAGACCGACCGCCACCGCGCGATGGCCGCCGCCCTCAGCCGCACCGACCTCCGGACCGTCGCCGGAAATCTCATCAGCGGCTGGCTCGTCAAGAACCAGGGCGCGCTCCTTACCGACTTCCTCGACGCGCTCAAGGTCAAGCACGAGAAAGGCGTGGTTGACAACCTTCCGTCCTCTGTGCCCGATGCCGACCTCGACGCCGCCATTAATGCGTTGCTCGGCAAATACGAGAAACAGGTCGTGGTTCTGTATCTGCACGCCTTCAACGGCATGAACGAAGCCGGTTGGAGCAACCTCGACGCCCGCCTCCACGAAGACGCCCGCCTAGTTTGGTAGCCTTGGCGGACCGGGTCGGGCAGGCGCGGTGACACCGGACACAGCAGGAGAAATTCCAGCCCGCGAAGAACCGCC
>CAYQWK010000615.1:0-3182 GCA_964420805.1 uncultured Bifidobacteriaceae bacterium
CCGCGCGTTCAACAGAACCTCACCAGCACCCGCTCCATCACAGTCACCCATAGGAGGTCCGGCACGGTCGACACCCTTTCCGACCCAAACATTACTGTCACCGTTGATGGGAATGGAACTAACATATTTGACGCTTCCGCCTTCGTTGATCCATCGAGCTGCGTCCCGGTTCCGCTAATGTATTACTGGCGGGTCACCTTTACTCAGGTTGATGGGGCAGAAATCAGTCCTTATACCGTTGCCGGCATCACCGGCTACACCAAACCAGTGCTCACGATCTCCCCCAGCGCGATGCCGGCCGGGTATGGGTTTATCGATCTGTTCGTGACCTCCACCCTTCACCCGGAACAATCCACCAGCTACCGCATCAAAATCTACATTGATGCCACATCGAGAGCGTTAATTGCGTATTATCTCTCGTGCAAGGCCACACATACGCTATGTTCTCGGACGACAGATCCCGGCTGCCTCTGCTTTATCCCCGCCCTCATGCCTACGGACGAGCTGTGAAGGGGGCAGTTCTTGATAATGGTTACTGCTCGGGAGCCTTCCTACGCTTGTACAACAGGTGGTTCAAGTAGCCGCGGCTGCCCACGCCCAGGTGCTCCGCAACCCACTCCACCGTCATCGTCGTCTCCGCACGCAATCGCGCCGCCAGCGACACCTTCGCCGCGTCCCCCTTGGCCATCGCCGCCGGAAAGAGGATTCATGCGGAACACCATCCGGCCATGCCGCCCATGCGGACCTGAAGTGAGCAAGGGGCCGCACCGCGAAGCGACGCCCCCTGACGTCCCGCAGGGAAACAGAACGCCACACCGGGCCAATCGCTTTGACAGCCCGAGCGCAAAGCGCACACTGCCCACCAAGCAAGCCAGACCAGATGACCAGAACTCACCTTCGGCCCACTTCTGGTTAGCCACATGTTAGCCACATGCGTGTATGCGTGGAATAGTCTCGACTATTGTTGTTGCGGCGATCTGTGGGCTGACCTGCGGTAGCGGCGAACCATCGCTCCCGCCGCCCAAGCCGGGTGTCAACTGGAAGGTCTCCCCCGTCGGAGGACCTCTGGAGTTGAGGCCCCTCCCTCCGGCAAACGAGATTTTATGGGACTTCCAGAACGGGATGACGGCAAGTTCTGGTCAGGTGGCGCGAGTGTATGAGGCCACCTTGGTGGGATCGTCGAATCAGCAGGCTTTCTCGCTCGAAGTCAGAAGAGGAGAAACCCCGTTGGGGAGACCTGAGCACACGTATGTGAGCTTTGTTTACAATGCCGGAACAAACGGCAGTTACGAGTTCCTGTGGGCTAGACTTGGCCGGCACGACGCAGAGTTTTTGAAGTTAGGAGCTCAGCCAAAGAGAGCATGGGTAACTTTCAACTGGAGAGCCTCACATAACCGCATGCCTCTCCTCAACATCGCAGCGTTTGAAGGCGTGGAGCTCGGTGGGGTCGTGATTGCAGAGCCCGGAGGAGCGCTAGAGTGACCAGACGAATGAAATTAAGCACGAAAGGGGTGGCTAACCATGCGCAGAGAACCCGGCGTGAGCATCGCGGTTGCAATCGTGGCGTCCCGCGGGCCGGGTCGCTGAACTCACCTAAATTGGGTCTAGGCGCCACCGCATCAAACATCGTGAAATTCGACATGAAAAAGTTCAGATTGGTAACCGCAGCATTCGTTTGCGGCTTTGTGTTCTGCGCCGCTCTCGTCAGGATGACTCAGCAGCCGCCCGCATCGATGGCAGTTGCTCCACGTCTCGCGTCGAGTCAGGTTGCGTTCCCGAAGGTCATTTACTTGCCACCGGATACATCGCGCCGTGGCGTCATTCGGCTCGGCGACGACACTCCTCTACCACAGCAGCCGCGCCGACTTGATTTGATTGATCAGCGCCCGGGACTGGATACGAGAGCCATCGAATGACGCTAACCATGCAGCGAACGGCCCCTGCGCTGTCCGGTCGAGCGTTGCAGGCGCACGGTGCGCTCCACCCGCGCCGCGGAGGCCGTCGCTGCGCTTGGGTCGTTAGACCGCTTCACACGCCATGACAAAATCCAAAGCACAGGGCTGGGCGACGGATCTCACGCTTATTGCCTGGGTGCTCCTGCTCACGACGATCACTCTTCTTTCCATTTCTTCGCCTCGCGTCACGACTTCGGAGTTGCTTGCACTTCGGCTCGGCGTCTGGTTTCCGGCCTTTCTGTTTCTTCTCTTTTCAGGTGTTCGCGGTAGAGGAGCTACACGGGTCTTTGGATTCATCGGACTGGGCTTCGCCACTTTTCTGCTCTACTGCATCTTTACTACTACACGATGACAACGCCGCCTCCTGAGAAACCAGACGCGTCAGTGGTTGGTTTCATGGGTTGGGTATGGGCTGGTAGTTGAGGCGGGCGGTCCTGTTCAGGAGGCGTCGGAGTGTCTGGCGGCGCATTTTCCCATCCCGGCCCCGCAGCCGAATTCCTCCCCGGTGTCCTTTATCTTGAGGCAACGCGCCGCCGCAAGTTGGGCTGGGAATTTTTTTGCTTCGCCGCCCGGTTTGCCTAAGCTCGACCTGCGGCCCGCGTGGTGCGGGCACGTCAAAAAGCAATTTCTATGGCCAAGACCAAAGCTCCTGCCCGCATGTCCTCCAACACCAGCAACGTGCTGTCCGTCATCATGGGCGGCGGCGCGGGCACCCGTTTGTTCCCGTTGACCAAGGAACGGTCCAAGCCGGCGGTGCCTCTCGCGGGCAAGTACCGCCTCGTGGACATCCCTATTTCAAACTGCATCAACTCGGACCTCAAGCGCGTCTATTTGCTCACGCAGTTCAACAGCGCTTCCCTGCACCGGCACATTTCCCAATCTTACAAGTTCGACCATTTTTCGGCGGGCTTCGTGGAGATTCTCGCGGCCGAGCAGACCTTTGCGGACACATCCTGGTACCAGGGAACGGCCGACGCGGTTCGCAAGAACCTGGTCCATTTGTTGAACCACGACTTCGAGTACGTGGTCATTCTCTCCGGCGATCAGCTTTACCGCATGGATTTCCGCCGCATGATCGCGCAGCATGTCGATACCAAGGCTGACCTCACAATCGCCACCATCCCGGTCCACAAACGCGAGGCTGCGGGCCTGGGTATCATGCAGATCGACCAGGAGCGCCGGATTACGCGCTTTGTGGAAAAGCCGAAAGACCCCGCGGTCCAGGCC
>CAYQWK010000616.1:0-3173 GCA_964420805.1 uncultured Bifidobacteriaceae bacterium
CATCAGGTCCGTATGCTTCGAGCACGGACGCGGGTTCCTTCGAGAAGTCGGTCAGGTCCGGCACGCTGGCTTGCATGCGAAAGGCCATCTCATACTGGGCAATGCGGGTCTGGATTTCGGGATCGCCCAGCGCGTCGAAGCGTTGTTTGTTCAAAGCCGCCAGTTCGTCGAGAGTCTCGCGGCGCATATCGCGCGTCATGCCCGGCGGGTTCGAGAGGTAAAGCACCGGGTCGCCTGAATTGCGGAACTTCACACCCTGATGCTTGGTGGGCAGAAAGCCCGCGCCCCACAGCCGGTCGTAAAGCGGCTGGTCATCCTTGCGCCCGCTGCCGAATGAGGTGAGCACCACGTAGGCCGGAAGGTCGGCGTTCTCGCTGCCGAGTCCGTAGGCGACCCACGCGCCGATGCTCGGCCGGCCCGCGAGTTGCGAACCTGTCTGCATGAACGTGATGGCTGGATCGTGGTTGATCGCCTCGGTGAACATCGAACGGACGATGCACCAGTCATCGGCCAGCTTGCTCATGTGCGGCATCAACTCGCTGAACCACGCGCCGCTTTTTCCGTGCTGCGCAAACTTGAAGATGCTGGGCGCGACCGGAAACGTCTTCTGGCCGCTCGTCATCGTCGTCAACCGTTGGCCCTTGCGGATCGATCCCGGCAAATCCTCGCCGCGCCGCTTCGCCATTTCAGGCTTCGGGTCGAAAAGATCCATCTGCGATGGCGCGCCGGATTGGAAAAGGTAGATGACCCGTTTGGCCTTGGGCGCGAAGTTCGGAAAGCCCGCCATGCCGCCGGTCCGCGCCAGCAAACGTGGATTCAGCAACCCGCCCAATGCGGCCAGTCCGATTCCGCCGGCGGTGCGTTGCAGGAATGTCCGCCGCGTCAGCGCGGACTGCTGCGAGAGGTTCAGGCTGAAAAATTGGTGATCATTGCAGTTCATGGCGGTCATTCTCGAGTGACGACTTCGTCGAGGTTCAGCAGCACGTTCGCCGTGGTGGTGTAGGCGGCGAGTTCAGCGGCGTCCAATTTCGAGCCCGGCTTGGACGCGCCTTGCTTGATCAAACTCTGCGCCGCCTCGGTGTTCTTCGCGAATCGCGCGAGGCGCGAATTCAATCCTTTCGCCAGCACGGCAACCTCCGCTGGCTCCGCCTTGCGCCCCGCCGCCTGGAGGAACGCCCAACCGATGCGCTCCTCCGGCGTGGCGCCACCTTCGGCCAGCATCCGCTCGGCGAGTTTGCGCGCGGCCTCGACGTAGGTGACCTCGTTCAGCAACGCGAGCGCCTGGAGCGGGGTGTTCGAGCGGGAGCGCTTCACCGTGCAAATCTCGCGGCTCGGCGAATCGAACATCAACATGGTGGGAGGCGCGGCGGTGCGTTTCCAGACCGTGTAAAGCGTGCGCCGGTAAAGGCCTTCCCCGGTGTCAGGCTTGTAGTTGCGCATGTCGCCGTAAACGCTCGTCTCGTCCCAGACCTTCTCGGGCATGTAGGGATAGGCGCTCGGGCCGCCAATGTTCTCGACCAGCAATCCGCTCACCGCCAGCGCCTGGTCGCGCACCATCTCGGCGCTCAACCGGAAGCGCGGCCCGCGGGCCAGCAACCGGTTCTCGGGATCCTTCTCAATCAACTGCGGCGTCACGCGAGCGGACTGCCGGTAGGTCGCGCTCATGACCATGAACTTCTGCATGGCCTTGATGTCCCAGCGCTTTGCAGGTTGGCCATTCACAGCCGGCAACACCGTCGGCTGCATGAACTCAACGGCCAGCCAGTCGAGCAGATCGGGATGGCTGGGCCACTCGGACTGCGAGCCAAGGTTCTCCGTGCTGCGAACAAACCCGACGCCAAAGAACCGCTCCCACGCGCGGTTCACCCACACACGCGCGGTGAGCGGATGCTCCGGGCTGACCAGCCAGCGCGCGAACCCAAGCCGGTTGGTCGGCTCGCCGGCGGGCAAGCGCGGCAATGCGGCGGGCAGGCCGCGCTCCACCTTGTCCCCCTTCTTGTCGTACTGGCCACGCACCAGCACGAAAGCGTCACGCGGCCTGGCGATCTCGCGGAAGACCATCGTGTTGTCGAGGTTGGCCTGGAGGTCGGCCAGCGACTTCTTGGCCGCGGCCAGACGGGCATCCGCCTTCTTCGCTGGGTTGTCCGTGTTGTCGCGGAAGAACCTGGCCAACTCTTTCTTTTGCTCGGCGGTGCGCGCCGTCGCGTTGGTCGCCAGTGCGGCGCGAACAACCTTGGGAACATCAGTCCCGTTCAATGCCAGCGTCGCCGGCGCGAGCGAACTGCTGCTCAGGCGAAACCGTCCGATGTTGTGGTCCCCGTTGCCCGAGCCGTGAAGCAGCCGGACGGTGAGTATGGCCTTCTCCGGCACGGCGAGGGGTTCGCAGGCGAACAGTGCCTTGCGCGCAAGACGTTTGTCGGCAGCGTTCCCGTCCACGGCCCAGCCCTTCGACTTGTCAGCGGCTTTGGCGACAGGCTTGGCGCGCGCGCCCTTCTTCTTCGGCGCGGGCGCGGCGGCATCAGGGGGAAGCACGTTGTTCACCTCCCAGCCTTTCTGTTCGTAGTCCGCCTTGGCACGCGTGAAATGCGCCACCAGCGGCTCCTTCAGTCCCGGCGCGGTGATCTCGGCCTCGATGCTGGTGAGAATGAAGTTTCCATTGTGACCACGACCGAGGCTTTCATTCGGCAGCGTCTTGTCCGGAAACACTTCAAGCAGCAGGCCCGTGAACTGACCAGAAGGCACCGCGGCGGCGATTTCGTAAGTGTCGTTGTCAGGGTTCTTGCCACCGGCCAGCCATGAATCGTCCGCCTGCTTCGCCAGCGTCGCGCCTCCGAGGCTCTTCACTTGGGGCGAGCCGAGCGGCAGCCACGCGGGCCGGGCGTTTTCCATATCGCGCCGGAAGTCTGTCTCCCACTTCGCCTGCAAGGACGGCAGTTGCTTCGCGGCATCGGCAACAGATTTCTCGGCGGCCTTCACGTCGGCCTCAGCCTTCGCGATTTTCGCCTGCTCCTCGGAAGTCGAGAGTTGCAGCACGGGCTTCGAGTTTCCGCCCTTTCGGGTCGATCCGCCGCCGCCGAAGTCGTCCATCACACCCAGTTCGTCGTTCGAGTTGAAGAAGGCGAACATCTGGTAGAACTCCTTCTGCGACACCGGGTCGTATTTGTGGTCATGGC
>CAYQWK010000617.1:0-1067 GCA_964420805.1 uncultured Bifidobacteriaceae bacterium
CCATGGAACTACGCCGATGCCTCTCAATCGTCTGTTTTGTTCTTCTGTGGCACTATACGGCGGCAGCGGCGCAAACATCCAATACGACAATGACAACACCTATTGCTGCGAAATCGTCTGAAGACCCTTCAGATCGTGAGGTAATTGCCGCGGCATTGACGCACCGCAGGGTGTTTTGGTCTTTCTTGGGAGCAACCGCGCTTACCGCGGTGCTTTCGTATTTTGTGTGGTCAACTGGCAATTCCGCCGTTGACGCCGAAAAGAGGCGTTCAGCAAAGGAGTTGGCGGTTATTCAGACAAAACTAGCAGATTCCCAAACCGCCCAGGCGCGTGCTGAGCGCGAACTTCTAGAGCTAAAGGAAAAAGTCGCGGATAGATTTCTAGACCATGATAAGTTTGTGGCAGCGCTTTCCGAATCACCAAAACTGGGCGCAGAGATTCTTTTTGCCGAAAACGATACAGAATCGTTTGTCTTGGCCACCACACTTGAAGCTTGGCTGGGTGCGGGTGGTGCAAAATGGCCGGTATCACGTCCAACACCGTTTACAGAAGCGCATGTGGTGCCAAACACGCTAGTTTTTCCGAATAGCCCACTGATAATCCGCATAGGCGGATGGAGGGGCCAGATTGTCTTACAGACTACGAGATTGGTATTGAATGACGATATGATCGGAACGACAGAACGCGCCGCCGTTGGCGCACTCAGGAAAGCCATTATTGATTCCGGAGGAAAAGACCCCGGCATCGCATTTAACCCGACAATTCCAATCGGGACGGTGCGAATAATTGTGGGACCAAAATGAACACGGTCGAACGCCAGAACGAAGCGTTTGAACGCTTCAGCAAACTGGCGTAACAAGTAGTGAGCGTGCCCAAGGCAGAGGTGGACACGCTTGCGAAGAAGCTGGGGAAGCGGAAAGCCACTCTGAAGTACGGGCCTGTTTGGGTCTCTTTTTGAGAGATCTTCCAGTTTAGAAAGTTGTAAACGCCTCCAGTGAGTCTTGTATGTTGATACCGGTTTTCTAGCAGGCCTACGGCGATGATAGGTAGGAGGCTCTGGCTAGGGG
>CAYQWK010000617.1:1077-3151 GCA_964420805.1 uncultured Bifidobacteriaceae bacterium
CAGGAACGACCTTTTCCGGGCAAAGCAGACAGAATCCACCCCTGCACTCTTCGGCAGACGAGGTTGCATGCCCGCTTGCGCCAGATCCGGATCCTCCAACCAAGTCCATGCGGACCTAGCCTCGACGGCACGTCGACGCGACGGTCCGCATGGGTTCGTCCGGGGTATTGCCTCCGTTTTCTCATTGTCCGCCCTCCGTGTCCTCCGTGGTAAAACCACCCCGCCCCAACCCCGCCCCGACACCGCTTCAACGGAAACGCCGGTCCCTCGTGCTGGCGCAATACGAGTCCGCAGAGCCGGTTCTGCGCCCCCGGCCTGATCTCCTGGGCCGTCACCCGACCCAAGAGCCCGTCATCCCAATCCTCCTCGTCGTCCTCGTCCTCCTCCGGATCGACCGGCAACCAATCAATGACCGAGCCACCCGCCTGATAGTAATAGGGACTCACGAGCAGGTTCATCCCCTGCTCCCGCACGACCTTGAATTCCCGGACCACAAACCGCCGCTTCGCATGCAGGTCGAAGACCATCGCGTGCATGCCCGGCACGTCGACGTAGGGATAGAGCTCATGAAGCAGCCGCTCCTTGTGCTCCTCCGGCACGAGGTACTCCTCGGAAAGCCCACACCCCGGCCACACCGTCCGGTGCGGAAGGATCGGAAAAGGCAGCACAGGATCGTCAAACGTCAGTTGAGGGCGCATCCACCAGCCTAGCAGCCCGCAATCCCCCGCGTAAGCTATCCTTTGGTGGAGGTTGACGCACTCTTCGAGAGGCAGGGGTGCTCGAGATCACGCCCCCGGCGCACTCGTGCTCCGTAACCGTCCACCAACAACCTTGGCAGACCCTCAAGGCGGGTTCCCGGCATCAACCGCCAGCGGGCGCACGCGCCGGACCAATTCGGCACCGAACTGCGGAGCGTGGCTCCAAACCGAAAAATGCCCGCCATGCTCGATGCGCACCAGTTCCTTGTGCGGCGCCACGATTCCATTGAAATACTCCTCGGCAAGCACCAGCGGCGTCATGTGATCCTCGGTGCCTTGGAACAGGAACACCGGAATGCCGAATTCGGAGCCCAAGGTCGTTAGGTTGGTGCCGAGGATCTCCCGGTAAAGCGCCCACGTCGGCACCACCATGAAGCCCCTCATCCGGTTCCAGTCGTCGCTCAGCGTGTAGCGTGGCGGTGGCGAAAGGAGACTGCGCTGCAACTCGACCATCGCCGCAGTATCGGCGGGTGCCTGATATCGTCCCGCGCATTGGAAATAGGTGCTGGCCTGCTGCATGGTCGCAAAGGGTGGCTGACCGATGGCGGCCAACTCGCGCAGGGTTTGGTCGTCCTTGGCAGCCATCGCCGTCCCCCGGAGGCGATCGATTTCCATCGTGATGCTGCGCGGCAGATCGCTGGCCTGGCCGGTGCCGACGTAGGCGAAAAACAGGTCGGGACGGCGCTTGACCATGTTCGTCGCGAGAATGCTCCCGAAGGAATGGCCGAGCACCACGATCTTGGTCTTCCCGAGACGGTGGCGAAGGTGTTCGGCCACCTCGATCCCGTCCTGGACCATACGCTCGATGGTCATGGTGCTGGCGATCGCCGGGCCGGTGGCCGCGAGCGTCTTGCCCGCACCGCGCTCGTCCCACAGGACAACCGTGAATTCCTTTTCCCAGGTCGAAAAAAGGCGGGTGACCGGAATCCACGTGCCGCCGGGGCCGCCATGAACACAGAGGAGCACAGGGTTGTTTCGGTCCTGACCCCGGATCTGAACCCACTGCCGGATCCCGCCGATCTCAACATAACCTGCCTCGTCGATGCCTCGGGGTGACGTGATGGCGAAGGTCTTTTCATTCGAGTGCTGACGCAGCGCTCGCAGCGACAGGAGCGCGCCGACACCGACAACAAAGACCACGACGAGGGCAATAACGACGATCTTGGCGACTCTCAGGAAGCGACGCATGGGGATGGGGGGGTAAGGTTGAACCGACGCGGATTTCTGAGAAATCCGCGGGCCAGCGAGGGGTGACGATGGCGGACGGCAAAGAGGCGCAGTTTGCCGGAATAAGCAAAGGAGGAGCGCATTCAGGC
>CAYQWK010000618.1:0-3150 GCA_964420805.1 uncultured Bifidobacteriaceae bacterium
ACTTGAATCCACCCGGGCAGCGCCGGATGGCTGCGGTTTAGTTCGATTTCAACGGAACGCGGAATGATGACCTCGGAGAAAAGGGCCGGCAGGAGGTCGATTCGTCCGACGGTCAGCAACGCCGTGATGGGCGAGGTGTCGGACACAACGATCATCGCCGCGCCAGCTCCTCAACGGTCCGCAAATCCGCCTCGAGTTCCTCGACGCCATAGTGGATTGCGATCCTCCTCCGCCCCAGTTCTTTCAGGAATGTGGCTTGAGGGAGTTTCGCGATTTCCGCGGCCTGCCCGAGCGTGGCGTCCTCGCTCACGAACAATCCGATCGCGAGATTCAACGCCGCCGCCGCCGGCGTCAGCGTGGCTTCGACACTGGCTGGAAGGTCCAAGGTCATGTCGGATGTTAGCCTCGTTGCCGGATGCTGTTCAAGCGGGACGCTATCCCGCGATCTTCTTGAACGCCTCGCCCTCGTTCAACGTGGGGCGCTCGGGCCGGCCCTTGTACTTGTAGATCAATTCCATGTTATCCAAGCCCATCAACCACAGGATCGTGGCGTGCAGATCGTGGACGTGCAGCCGGTCCTGCACCGCGTGCAGTCCGAGGGCGTCGGTCGCGCCGATGGTCTGGCCGCCCTTCACGCCCCCGCCAGCCATCCACATGGTGAAGCCCGTCGGGTTGTGATCGCGGCCGTCGCCCTTCTCGCTCATGGGGGTGCGGCCAAACTCGCCGCCCCAGATCACCAAAGTCGAGTCGAGCAGACCGCGCGATTTCAAATCCCTCAGCAACCCCGCCACCGGCTTGTCCACAGCGCGGCAGAGCTTCGAGTGGTTCTGTTCGAGCTTGTCGTGCGAATCCCATTTGTTGCCCGCGCCGTGGTAAAGCTGCACGAACCGCACGCCTCGCTCGACGAGCCGTCGCGAGAGCAGGCACATGCGCCCGAAGTCCGCCGTCTCCTTCTCGTCGATGCCGTAGAGCTTCTTCGTCGCCTCGGATTCGTTCTTCAAATCGACCACGCCCGGCGCCTCGGCCTGCATCCGGAAAGCCAGCTCGTAACTGGCGATGCGCGCGTCGAGTTCGCTCTGCCATGGACGCAGCGCGGCGTGACGGCGGTTGAGCTGGTTGAGGAAGTCGAGCTTCCCGCGCTGCTGCGCCTCGCTCACCTCGGCCGGCGTGTTCAGGTTCGCGATCGGCTCGCTGCCGGCGTTGATGCGCGTGCCTTGGAACACGGCGGGCATGAATCCCGCGCCCCAGTTGCGCGGCCCGTTCACGATGGTGGCCGGGTTGTCCTGCATGACCACGAAGGCCGGGAGGTTTTGATTTTCCGAGCCAAGCCCGTAGCTCACCCACGAGCCGAGCGAGGGCCGGCCCGCGAGGATGCTGCCGGTGTTCATTTGCGCGATGCCGGCGGAATGATTGATGCCGTCGCCGACGCACGAGCGGATCACGGCCAGATCGTCCGCGCACGACGCGGTGTGCGGCAGCCAGTCGCTGATCCACAGCCCGCCCTGGCCGTGCTGCTTCCACTGGCGCTTGCAGCCAAGAATCGGCGAATCGAATTCGCCCATCGCCGTGATGACACGTTGAAAGCTCGGCGGGATGGGCTTGCCGGCCAGCTCGTTCAAAAGCGGTTTGGGGTCGAACAAGTCGAGATGGCTCGGCCCGCCCTCCATGAAGAGGAAGATGCAGTTCTTGGCCCGCGCCGCGAAGTGGCCGGGCCGCGGTGCGAGCGGGTTGGGCGCGGAAGCCTGCTTCTCCGCCGCCGCAAGAACCGAGTTCGCCAGCAAGTCGGTCAGCGCCAACCCGCCGAAGCCAAGCCCGGCCCGCAACAGGAAATCACGCCGGCTCGAAACGGCATCAACGCGACCGCAAAAGGTGGATTGGAATTTCATGTCCGTGTCCGTCAATCGACGTAGAGAAACTCATTCGCGTTCAGCAGCGCGTGGCAGAAGTCCACCAACGCGGCGTGGCGCGGGTCTTCCTTCACCGGCGGCGTGGAGGGCGGGCGGATGTCGTGGTGGTTGGGCGAGCTGTCGCGGAACGGCGCTTCCCCGTCGAATTTCCATGCGCCCATGGTGTGTTCGGTCATCGCTGAACTGGTGAAGAGCAGTTGTTCCTGCCGCAACGCCATGTCGGAGAGGCGAACGTCGTCAATCAGGCCATCGAAGGTGTGCTGCTTGTCCACCGCGCGGCCGCCGATGACGAGCGGTTCGCCGTTCGCGATGCCGGTGCGAACCATGTGCGCGGTCTTCACGACCTGCATCGGCTGGTCGTCGTTTGAGAGATCCTTCGCGTTGAAGGTCACGCCCTCGGGATCGTCGAGCTTCACGGACACCGCCACAAAGTACGTTTTGCCGAGATCGATATGCAGGCCCGAGAACACCGGCTCGACCGGGTCATTCTTCGCCCACGGTTCCTTGCCGGAGAGTTGCAGCACCAGCGTCTGCGGGCGGTGGCGCGATTTCATGCCGGTCACGCCGAGCGACCAGCCCGGCTGGCTGCTCTTGCCGCTCCACTTCGACGCGATGGTCCTCACCTGCGCGTCCTCGTAGATCGACTTGAGCTGGATAAACGCCTCGATGGTGAAGTCCGCATCCAGTGACTTCTTCGCCAGTGGAACGGTGAACTGCTCCTGGCCCGACTTCGGCGCGAGCAACGCCGCCGCGCCGTCGCGAAACGGCATCTTGTCTGATACGAATGCCGCCGCTCCGGTGCGGGCTGGCTTGGCCTTGTTCAAAGCAAGCTGCCGTTGCAGGAATTCCGCCGCGCCGCGCTGTTCTTCCTCGGCAGGTTCGCGTGAGAACGTGGACCGGTAAGCGGCGCGGATTTGGGCGGCGCTGTCGCCGGGATTTTCCTTCTCCAGCCGTGTCGCGAAGGCTCGTGCCCGCGCCAGCGCCCACTTGCCGTTGATCATCAGCAACGACTGCGACGGCGTGGTCGTCACGTTGCGCTGCGACATGCTGGCGAACCCTTCCGGCGCGTCGAAGCCTTCCAGCACCGGGTCACGCGTGTTGCGCGGCAGCCGGTTGTAAATGCTCCGGCGCGGCACGCTGAATTCCACGCCCGCGCCGCCCTCGGTGAGATCGAGTTCGCCCGTCGCCGCGAGCACGGCGTCGCGCACCTGCTCGGCGTCGAGCCGGCGCGTGGGGAAGCGGG
>CAYQWK010000619.1:0-3141 GCA_964420805.1 uncultured Bifidobacteriaceae bacterium
CAACGGAAAGATGCAGGCGGCGAACTCAATGCGGTCGCCCTTGATGATGACACCGCCGTCGTGGATGGCGTTGTTGGGGAAGAAGATGGTTTCGAGCATTTCCGGCGTGGCCACGCAATCCACCGGGATGCCCGACTCGGCGGATTCCTGGAGTTGGATGGATTGCTCGATGGCGATCAGCGCGCCGATGCGCACGTCGGCAAGGCGCTCGACGGTCTGGATGATGACTTCGATGTTCTCGCGCTGTTCGTGGGCGTTGTTGAAAAGCTGGAGGTTGCCGAGTTGGGCCAGCATGTGGCGAATTTCTGGCTGAAAAATCACGATTACCGACACGGCGAAGAACGGCGAAAAAATTCCGAGCACCCAGCGCAGCACCTGAAGGTCGAGCACCACGGACACGAGACCGAGCGTGAGCAGCAGGACCACGATGCCCGTGAAGATGGCTGCGCCGCGCGTGCCGCGGACGAACGCGGCGACATAGTAGATCCCCACCGCCATGATGAGAATCTCCAGCACCGGCTTCCAAAAATTTTCGATGGCCTCGAACATCAGTCTGTTGCTGCGCGGATTGCTTCAATCATTCGCAACGCCTGGCGCGTTTCCGCCACGTCGTGAACCCGGATGATTTCCACCCCCGCATTTGCCGCCGCGCACGCGCAAGCCAGCGATCCCGGCAGGCGCTCCGCAGCGGTCTTTGCGCCCGTGACCTGGCCGATGAACCCCTTTCGCGAGGCCCCCAGCAGCAACGGGCGCTGATGCGTTCTAAACTGCGCGAGGCCGGCCAACAATTTCAAATTGTGTTCGCAAGTTTTTCCGAACCCGATGCCCGGATCGAGAATGGTCTGCTCCGGCGCGACCCCGGCCTGCCGCAGACGTTCAAGCCGCTCGCGGAGGAAACCGTCCACCTCGTCCACCACATCATCGTAGGCGGGCGCGGCTTGCATGGTTTGCGGAGTGCCTTGCATGTGCATGACCACGTAGCCGGCGCGGGTGTCTCTCACGACGCGCGTCATTTCCTCCACGTCGGTGCGGTTTGCGGCCACGTCGTTGATGATTGCCGCGCCGACCTCGACCGCGGCGCGGGCCACCGCCGGTTTCATGGTATCGATGGACAACGGGATCGCGACACGGTGAACCGTGACCAGTTCGCGAATCACCGGCAGCACGCGGGCGCATTCTTCGGCCTCGGAAACCGGTGTGGCACCTGGTCGAGTTGATTCTCCGCCAATGTCGAGAATGTCCGCGCCGGCACGGATCAGGGCCAGCGCGTGCTCCGCGGCCTGCCGGCAGTCGAGGAAAGCGCCGCCATCCGAAAACGAGTCAGGCGTGACGTTCTCGATTCCCATGACGAGGGCAGGGCGGGGGAACCGGAACTCGAACTGGCAGGCGCGAAGAATCATGGCTGGAACTTCACGAGCCATCGTCGGCTGGATTCAATCCGAGAATTCCGGCAGGCATGTCTGGCCTGATGGCTGTATTGGACGCTCGCCTCATGGGCGGAGTCTGGCGTGTCGCGATGCCACGTCAACCCCTCGCGTTTGGACGGTTGCCCTACTTCTGTCAGGGGTTCTGCGAACCGTTGAACGTCACCCCTTGATTTGTGTCTGAGAGGCTGTATCTAGTCCGCGCTTTATGAAATTTGGACAGGTTGCCAAAAGAGTATTGTTGTTCGTGGCGGTCAACGCGCTGGTCGTTGTCACGTTGTCGATCATCCTGAGCCTGCTCGGCGTGAACCGCCGAATAGGCCAGGGGAACTTCGACGGGTTGATGATCTTCTGCCTCGTCTGGGGCATGGGCGGCGCGTTCATCTCGCTGGCCATTTCGCGGCTGACGGCCAAGTGGTTCATGGGCGTGCAGGTGATCGACCCGCGTACCGCGCAAGGCGAGGCGGCGGAACTCGTCGAGGCGGTTCACCGTTTGTCGCGGCAGGCCGGCCTGACCACCATGCCGGAGGTCGGCTTCTACGAATCGCCGGAGGTCAACGCCTTCGCCACCGGGCCGACACGCTCGCGCTCGCTCGTGGCGGTCTCGACCGGGTTGCTGGAGAACATGCGGCGCGGCGAGGTTGAAGGTGTGCTGGCCCATGAGGTCGCGCACATCGCCAATGGCGACATGGTGACCATGACCCTCATCCAGGGTATCATCAACGCGTTCGTCATGTTCCTGGCGCGCATCGTGGCTTTCGCCGTGGCGCAGGCGCTGCGCTCTCGTGATGATGATCGCGGCCCGAGCTATTTTGTGCAGTACCTGCTCGTTCATCTGTTCGAGATCGTCTTCTCCTTCTTCGGCTTCATGGTGGTCGCGGCGTTCTCCCGCTGGCGCGAGTTTCGCGCTGATGCCGGCGGCGCCCGCTACGCCGGACGCGAGAACATGATCGCCGCGTTGCAACGCTTGCAGATGATCCACGAAACGCCCGTCGGCCAGTACTCAGAGCAATCCTCACCCGCCATGCAGTCGTTGAAGATTTCCGGCAAGAGTGGCGGCCTGATGGCGCTCTTCTCGACCCACCCGCCGCTGGAACAACGCATTGCTCGATTGCGCGGAGCGCGCGAGTGACAGCGTGGGGCGGTTTGAGAATGGGCAGTTGGGAGTGGGCAGACAGGTCTGCGCTTCGGAACGCCGCAACATGTTGTCGCACCTTGAAAGAGCCGCGATAACAACCCTCATTGGCAAGCCGCCCCATGCTCCCTTAGCGTGTCGCGTATGAGAATCGTCCTGTTCTTCATAACCGTGTTCGGGCTGTGCGTTGCGCAATCGCGCGCGGCAAATTCACCGCAAGAAAGGGCGGACAAGTTGCTCCGGCTCGTCAACGCGAGTTATCAGGCGCTCTACAAAGTTTCCAGCGAGGCGCAGTGGCTGGCCTCGACCGACGTGAAGCCTGAGCACGACGCGGCGGCGGAGATCGCCGGGAAGGCCAGCGCGGCGTTCAATGGAAACCCGGCGCTCATCCGCGAGACGCAGGAGTTGCTCAAGTCGAAGTCGAAGCTCAAATCCGTTACAGTGCGTCAACTCGAACGCGTGCTGCTTAACGCCGCCGAGGGGCCGATGACCAACCCTGAACTCGTCAACGCGCGCATCAAGGCAGAGACGGAACAGGCGTCCACATTGAACGGGTTCGTCTTCAAGCTGGGTGGCACGAAC
>CAYQWK010000620.1:0-3132 GCA_964420805.1 uncultured Bifidobacteriaceae bacterium
GTTTCCGGCCGGTGATATCCAGGGCCACTCCGTCCCAAACCACGGTGCCGTCCGTAATCTGGCGGGGCGAAGAGCGGGCGTGAATCCATTTGATCTCGCCGGAAACCGTGCGCTGCCTGAACTGCCAATCGAAGATCGACATCGTCCGGGCCGCGTCTGCCTGGGCTTGTTCCAATGGCTCGCGATCTTCTTCTGCGATGTTGCTCCAAAAGGTGGCGGTGTCGTTCAGCACCTGATCGGGTGTGAATCCGAGGACCTTCTCGACGCCGGCGCTGACGTAAGCCCAGTGAGGAGGGATCTTGGGATTTTGAATGAGCTGATAGACGAACCCACCCGGCAGGTTGTCGCCCAGGCTTCGCAGGAGCTTTTCTTTGTTCTCGAGCGCCGTTTCAGCGCGCTTGCGCTCGGTGATGTCCACCATCAAACCCATCAGGCAGCGTTCGCCGCCGAGTTCGATGGGCTCGACGCTGAAGAGCAGATCATGCGGAGTCCCATCCTTGCGCCGGCCTTGGACTTCGAGCATCGAGATTCGCCCTTGTTCGCTGATTAAGCCAAGCAGTTCAGCGCGGCTGTGGGACAGGACCAGATCGACCTCCGTCTGCATTTTGCCAACCAGATCCTCCCGTCGGAAGCCGGTCAGGTCGAGGAAGGCCTGATTCACATCCACGAACCGGCCGTCGGCCTCGCGGGTGATTGCGGTGGCCAGAGGGTTCCGGGCGAACATGGTCTGGAACCGCTGCTCGCTCGCCCGCAACGCGCACTCCGCCCGCGTGCGTTCGGTCACGTCGACACACAGGCCGAGCATGTGGACCTCGCCGTCCAGGTCGATTTGCTCGATCGAGAGCAGGATGTTCCTGGTTTCTCCGTCCTTCCGTCGCCCGTCCACGGCCAGGCAAATCACACGGCCATGGGTGGCGAGATCGCGCTGGACGGCGTCGTTGAAGGAGGTTGACCAGAACTTCAGATCCGACGCGGTGCGGCCCACCGCTTCGTCCCGAGAGTAACCGGAGAGGGCGCAGAATGCGCCGTTCACTTCCACAATCATTCCATCCTTCGACCGGGCAATGGCGGTGGGCACCGGGCTGGAGTGGAACATCACCTCGAAACGGCGACGCGCCTCCCAGTGGGCGGCCTCGGCTTTGAACCGCTGGCTGGCCACGCGCTTTTGCGATCTTTGCGACAAGAGAACTCCAAACACCGTTGTTGTGCCGAGCAGGGCGAGGGTCAGGCCGATGATCATCCATTCCTCGCGTTCCCAATCGGCGAAAATTTCCGCCGAGTCGGTCTTTGCCACGACAAACCAATCCGTATCCGGAATCTTCTCGATTACCGCCTCGACCTGGACACCCCGGTAATCAATGGATTCAAGCGAACCTGTGTGTCCCAGAACGGCGCGCACTTCCAGTCGGTTGGATTCACTCAATGGGTGCCGGAACTTGACGGCTGAGCCGGATTCAAAGCGCAGCTTGTTCATGACCAGCGCGGTGTCGCCGTCTCGTCTTACCAACATGGTCTCTGACGACTGGCTGGCAGTGGGCCACGTCTCGACTGCGGAGAGAAGATGGCTGCTGACACCGCAGTAAAGAACCACTGCGGCGGCCGGACTGGCATTCGTGGATGCTGTAGCGCTGATCGGTGCCACCACGATCAGGTGCGGAACGCCATCATCGTCGTGGCGGTGCAGGTCTGTCGTCGCCACGCGGTGTGTCGTCATCGCCTTCTCAAAGGCCGCCGCCGCCTCGGGACGAAGCGGTGTTTGGCCGTTCTTCAGGCTGAGTCGAATCCGCTTCTCCGCGTCCACCAGGGTGATTCCTTCGTAAGCGCAACTCCCCTGCAAGCTTTGGAACTTGGCGATGATCGCTTCCTTGAGCGCGGGATCCTGGTTGGTCAGGAACTTCGTGACGGCGGCGGAAAAGAACGGACTTTTGCTCAGTCGTTCGCCTTCCTCGATTTCGTCCTGTTGCCAGGATGCAATCTGTTGTGCCTTGAGTTTTGCCACTGCCAGCATCGAGTTCGTCGCCCGTGTCCGCGTACTCTGCCACTGGCGGGAATAGTACCAACGGCCGCCCAGCAGGAGCGCGAGCGCGGCGGCGATGAGGAAAAACGTCAGTCTCCACGGATGCGGCGTGGGCGCATCCGAGGGAATCGCAACGCGACGGCGTCGGGTCTCAGGTGTCATTGATCTTGTTCCGCACTGTGCCTTCAGGATGCAGGGCCTTGCCAAAAGCAGGGCGAGCACGACTGCGCATGATCAAACTTGCATGGGAACCATCGACAGGTCGCCCGGCTCAGACCGTTCCAAATTTGCTCAACCCTGTTCGCCAATTGCTGACATGAAACTCCGCCTGACCGGGTGAATTTGTAACGAATCGGCGCAGTCATGGCTCTGCATGTTCCAACATTCCCGGTCGGGAGATTTTCGGAGAGCGTTGCTGCCATTGGTCGGCAGCTTGATGGTGTTGGGTCTATTCTGCCCGGCCGCGGTGGCGACGACCGGCGAGGTTCGAGGGGTGTTCGAGTGGCGTCTGTTCCTCGCGCCGTTTCATGCGGTGGTGCTGCATTATCCCATCGGCTTCCTCACCGTGGCGGTGATCCTGGAAATTTACCGGATGCGGCGTCCGGGCGAGGAGGTGTTGAGGGTGATCCGGCTGGTGGTCTGGATGTCGTTGCTGACGGGGTTGGTGGCGGCGGGGTTGGGAATTCTGCGCGCCGGCAGTGGAGAGTATGATGGCGCGGCGTTGAGCCGGCATCGCGCGCTGGGGCTGATGATCCCCGTGGCCACGGCATTGACGTTGTGGCTGCTGGCGCGGGCGTTCCGGGGCGGGGAGAGGCGGGGGCTGCGGAACTTGTACCGCGTCGCGCTGGTTGCGACATTCGGGCTGTTGATTGTGGCGGGGCATTTCGGCGGGAACCTGACGCATGGTTCGCGCTATCTCACCGAGAACGCGCCGGGTTTCCTGCGCGAGTTCATGGAAGAGTTCGACGGCGAACCGGTCGCGCCGGCGGGATCAAACGCGGTAGGGAGGGACGTCGCGTTCACCACGGTGGTCGCGCCGGTGTTCGAGAAGAAATGTGTTTCCTGCCACGGGCCGGAGAAGCAGAAGGGCGGTTTGCGGCTGGACGACCCCGCAT
>CAYQWK010000621.1:0-3123 GCA_964420805.1 uncultured Bifidobacteriaceae bacterium
TCATCTGGACCGACGACATCGCCCTCGACAACACCGTCATCTTCCGCACGAAGGTGGAAAAGCCCGGCTGGACGCCGCGCTGGAACACGAAGCCGGATCTGGACGTGAGTGGTGTGCCGATCAAATGACGCGCTGCGGTTGCGTGGCGCAGTCTTGACGCAATCCCGACAAATTTTCCGTCAGGCCAACAACAAGTCCTGACACCTGCCTTCCAACCTTGGCACAACCATGAAACGCTTTCTTGCCCTCGCCTGCCTCCTGCCGCTCGCTTTGCATGCTCATACTTTGCCCTCCGGGGACAAGGAGGCGCTGCGGGCGCATATTTTGGAGGAGTTTATGCAAAAGTCGGCTCCAAAGAAGGTGAAGCCGAAGGAGACTCCGGTGCCGAAGACGCTGAAAAAGCCGCTGCAGGTGGCTTCGTTTTCGGCGTTCGATATTTCGTCGTTCATGACGAGCGGGTCGGCGCTGCCGCCGGCGGGGAACGGGCTGCTGATGGCGGCTTCGTTTGCGCCGTTCAAGCCGAAGGTGCGCTACAACTGGGACGGGACGACCTTCTTCCTCGAATCGGACAACACACCGGAAGGGATGCCCAATAAGATGTTCGGGATCACGACATGGCAGCAGCAGGTGCCGATCCCGGCGGCTTACTTTGCGCATTCGACGAGCAATGAGAACAACGCGGGCTCGCTCGGTTACCAGCAGCCGAATGTGTGGCGCATCCCGCTGGTGCCGGTGCCGTCGGCGTCGCCAATCGTGATCTACAATCCACCGGCTCCGCCGACGAACTTCCTGCGCGGCGCGGTGGCGCTGGCGTCGAACGGCATCGCGATCTTCAACCCGTCGAACAACGGCGGGAATGTGTCGTATGAGATCGGCGAGCTGGACTACTACGGCGGTCACTGCGGTCTGGCGGATGATTACCATTACCACATCGCACCCACGCACTTAAACACGCGCTTCGGTGGGCCGTTGGGCGATGACAAGCCCATCGCCTGGGCGCTGGATGGCTATCCGATGTATGGCTTTGTGGAGCCGGATGGCTCGCCGAGGCAGGCGCTGGATGCGGAAGGCGGTCACGATCACGGTGGCGGCTGGGGTTATCACTACCACGCGATGGGCACGACGACCGTGGACGCGACGCATCCGTATGGCACACCGCAGTCGCCTTACCTGATGAAGGCCTTCCACGGCACGGTGGTGAACTTTGGCAATCAAGTCGATGGCCAGCCAGCGGTGGGAAATCTGCGTGCGGATGGAACGGGCGGCTACAATGCGAAAGCGGTCGCCGGGGCCTACATCGTGGCGCAGATGAATCCCGCGCCGTTAGTCACAGATGGCAGCGGGCATCTCAATCTCGTCGCGGGCGTGAATCTGACGAACTGCGCGACGACCTACGGCAGCACGACGGTCACGTGTGCGAGCACCGCGGGGCTGACGACGGGTCTGGCGGTGGTGGGTTATGGCGTGAGCAATGGCGCACGTGTGACCTCGGTGACGAATGCCACGCAGTTCGTGATCAGCATCGCGGCGATCGCGACGACGACGGGCCGGAACTTTACCGCGGTGTCGATGGCCACGGCCTCGCCGGATGCGCATCTCATGCGCGTGAACATGGGCGGCGTGGACTATGACGAGTGCTGGACGATCAATCGCAAAGTGAATCCACGCTCGCTGACGATGACCTGGCGTGCGCAGGCGCTTGTCGGCGGAGTGCTCAGCGGTCCGGTTTTGACGACGACGCAGACTTACACGCCCACGGCGGGCACGGCACCGGCGAATCGCCTCACGGCGTATCCGATGGGCGCGTGGTCGGAGGTGAAGCTGCCGGACACGAGCCAGGCGATCAGCACGACGACGACCTTTGGCGAGGACAGCGACTACACAACGGCTCCGGCGGCGAATCCGCAGTCCTTCACCGACAATGGCGACGGCACGATCACGGACAATGTGACCGGTTTGATGTGGCAGAAGGCCGACGCGGGCGAGATGACCTGGGAAAACGCGGTGAACAACGCCGCGTCGCAATCCACCGGCGGTTACAGCGACTGGCGTCTGCCGAATCCGCATGAGTTGATGAGCCTGTTCAATTACGAGACGGGCAATCCGGCGATGAACGCCACCTACTTCCCGCCTGCCTCGCCCTCGGCGGAGTATTGGTGGTCACGCGATGTGTTTGGCAGCAGCACGACGAATGTGTGGTGCGTGAACTCCGGCGGCGGCGTGGGGCCGAAGCCGAAGGCCGAGACGGTGAGCGCGGGTGGTGCCTTACGCTACCACGCCCGCTACGTGCGGATGGCGCAGAACAACATGACGCACAACTACGTGAACAATCTCGACTGCACGATCACGGACACCGACACCTCGCTGATGTGGACGCAGATGCCGAGCGCGGCGATGACGTGGGAAGGTGCGCTGGCGTGGGCGGAAGGTCTGACGCTGGGTGGTTACAACGACTGGCGTCTGCCGAACATCAAGGAGCTGCAAACACTCACCGATTACTCGCTCGCGACGACGAGCGGCGGCACGGCGACCAATTTGAAGCCTGCGATCAATCGCACGATGTTCGCCAAAACGATGTCGGGATGCGCGACGACCTCCGGCAGCCCGATTGTGACGACTTCTGACACCACAGACCTCGCCATCGGCATGACGGTGATTGATCCCTTCAGCGTGGCGGGCACTTACATCAACCACGCCACCACGCCGACGATCACGGCGATCACTCCGGGCGTGAGTTTCACACTGAGCAGCAATGCGCTGGCCACCGGCACCGGCTTGATCTTCCGCGCCTTGCCGCGTGCGACGGCTTACTGGTCATCCACGTCGAACAAAGGCACGCAGACCGAGGCGTGGCTGCTGGAGCTGGGCGTGAACAACAGCGTGCCTGCTGCTGAAGGTCCGCCGCGTGGCTCGCAGGGCATCATCAGCTACCAGGCGAAGACGGCGAGCTTCCCGGTCTTTGCGGTTCGCTCGGCCACGCTCACCACGCAGATTGCCGTGGCGCAGGGGGCAACGTCTCTCACGGACGGCCTGAGCACCGTCGCATATGGCAATGTGAATGTCGGCAGCACGCTGTCGAAGACCTTCACCATCACAAACACCGGCTCCACACCGCTCGACATC
>CAYQWK010000622.1:0-3106 GCA_964420805.1 uncultured Bifidobacteriaceae bacterium
CGCGCCGTTGCCGCCCGTGGAGGTCTTGCCGCCCTTGTAGTCGCCGAGAATCTGCAGCTCATGCCGGCCTCGCAGGTAAAAGCCGCTGTTCGAGCCGTCCGGCACCATGAACTCGTAGCGCACGGTGAAGTTCCAGAATTTCTGTTCGGTGACCAGGTCGGTGCCGTGCTCGCCCTTGTTGACCGTGTTTTTCAAGATGCCGCCATCCACGGACCAACTGTTGTGGCCGTCCTTCTAGCGCAGACGCCAGCCGGTGGTGTCCTTGCCGTTGAAGAGGGGTTTGAATCCTTCGTCCGCCGCCAGCGCGACCGAAGCGAGCAGTCCAAGAGCGAGAGCGATGTTCAATGTTCGTTTCATGGCGTGTTTCCCGTGGTGATTCGTTTCAGCCGGCGGCTCACTTCGCCTGCGGCGTGGCGTTGCCAGGTTCGAGGCCCAGCGCCCACTTGATGCCGCCGAGGATGTGCTTCTGGTATGCCTGCGCGACCTCAGGCGAGTTTTTGCGGTTCTTCTCGGTCGGGTCCCATACGTCTTCGCGATGGCCCAGCGAGGTGTAAAAGACCTTGCCCTTGCCGAACTCCTTGCACCAGGACACGCCGTAATGGCCCGGCTCCTTCGAGTTCGGGTGCTTCGGCAGCGAGAGCAACTCATGCACCTTCTTCTGGTCGAAGCTCTTGATGATGTAGATCTCGTCAAACACCTTGAACTCGCTGCCGAGATGTTTGCAGGCCGGATGGGCCGTGTCGTCCACCGTGCAATCCACCTCCACCTGCGCGCCGTGGGTCTGGAACTCGCCGCCGAGCATCTCGATGTAAGGCCGGAACTGATGGAACGTGTCGCTCGCGCTGTGCATGCCGATGAACGCGCCGCCATCGCGCACCCAATCGATGAAGCCCTGCTTGTCCGGCAACGGCAGGTCGCCAGTGGTGTTGGCGAAAATCACCGCGTCGTACTTCTTCAGGTTCTCCGGGCTTAACTTGGCCAGGCTGGCTGCGAGCTGTTTCTGGTAATCACCCTGCGCGGCCTTTACCTCGTCTTGCATCGCGTTCCACTTCGCGAGGTCGGCATCATACTTCTGCTGCGCGGCCTCGAACTTCTTGAGGTCGGCGGCAAACTTCTTCTGTCCCACGTCGTCCGTGGCGGCCGGAGCGTTGGGCTTCTTTGGTGCGGAGGGCTTTTGCGGCACCTTCGATGTCGGCTGCTGCGCGTAGTCCACCACCGTGAATGCGCCGCTCTCTTCGGCGATCTTTGCGATCACCTTCTCGGCGGTGGGAATGGAACTGTGCCGGAATCCCGTGGTGACCGTCACAACCAGCACCTTCTTGGGGGCGGCAAAAGCCGGAACGGCCAGACCGGCGGCTAGAACTGCGATAACGACCTTCTTCCAGGTTGAATGAGTTTTCATGATTGCGTGTGCAGACGCATCCGCCGGGCGGGAATTCATTTCGTGCCCGCCGCGCCAAAGCTTGTTCTGAACCCGCGCCCTATTTCGCCCCGAAGACCTTTTGGAGCAATTCCGTCGTCCTCGCGGCGGGGTTCTCGCGGATGCGCTTCTCCTCCTCGGCGATCATCTTGAACAGCCCGTCGCTGGCCTTCTGGGTGACGTAGGAGTCCACGTCCAGCGCACTGGTGTTGAGGTTGAGCTTGCCGAAGAAAGCCCCAGCCGTGCTGCTGTTTGCCTGGTCGATGAGCTTCTTATAGGCGCTGGTGACACCGGCCTTCTCGGTAGCCTGCTTGATCACCGGCTGCATCCTCTCCTGAATCTGCTTTTCGCCCTTGCTCTTAAAGAATTGCGTCGCGGAATCCTTGCCGCCGGTCACGAGCGCCTTGGCGTCCTCGATGGTCATGTTCTTGAGAGCGTCGGTGAAAATGGGCAATGCAGCGGGCACGGCGGCCTCAGCGGCGCCATTCATGGTGGCGATGAACTCGTCAGCGTATTTGTCCTGCTTCAAGGCGCGCAGGGTCTTCTCCGCCACGGCCAGTTTCTCCGGCATGGGTATCCGAACTTGCAGGTTGTTCAGAAAGCCGCCCGGCCGCGCTAGATTCGTGATGGCCGTTTGCACGCCTTTGCCCAGCGCCTCCTTCAAGGCCTGCCCCACCTGGTCCTGCGTGAGCGCGCCCAGCGCGGCATTGGTGGTGGCGCTGCCCGCCGCCTTCTTGAACAAATCGAAGATGTCGGCGCGGGCGGAAAGCAACGAGAGCGCGATAAGGGCGAGGGCGAATATTCTTTTCACGGCGCAACGCTATCGGCGTTGCCACACGAAGTCAAAACGCCGGGCGAACACTTTGCATTTGCCAGCGCGCCATGAATAATCCGCGCCCGTGCTCGCTGACCTGACTAAACAACTGCTGCAACGCCAGAACCTCGCCAATGACGCGGTCGCGGAGGCGATAGCGGACCTGATCTCAGAGTCCGTGCCGCCGGAAACCAAGGCGGACTTTCTCTGCGCGCTCGCGGCCAAGGGCGAGACGGTCGATGAGATCGCGGCCTTCGCCGCCGGCCTGCGTGAACTGTCGGTGCAACCACCGCTGTCCCCGGCGGTGCGCGGCGGAGTTATCCTCGATGTTTGCGGCACAGGCGGTGACCGGTTGAACACATTCAACATCTCGACCACCGTGGCCATTGTTGCCGCCGCCGCGGGGGTGCCGGTGGCCAAGCACGGCAACCGCGCCATCACCTCGCAATGCGGCAGCAGCGAGGTTCTGGAAGCCCTCGGGATCCGCATCGACCTGAAACCTGACGAGGCCGCGCGCGCTCTCGAGTCCGATCGCTTCGCGTTCTTCTTCGCTCCGAATTACCACCCGGCCTTCCGGCACATCGCCCCGGCCCGCAAACTATGCGCCGAACGCGGCAGCCGCACGGTGTTCAACTTCCTCGGCCCGCTGCTCAATCCCGCGCGCCCGTCCGCTCAACTCGTCGGCGTGCCCCGGCCCGAGTTCTGCGAACCCGTTGCGGCCGTGTTGCAAAAGCTCGGAGCGCGGCGAGCCCTGGTGGTTCCTGCAGCTCGGCACCTATCTGGAGCGGGCGGATCAGACCTCGCGCCAGGTTGACACCTGTTCGCGCCTGGTGCTGGAACTCCCGCCGCATCCTGGAGCCAACCCGTTGCGC